>CADCAX010000119.1 GCA_902799455.1 uncultured Prevotellaceae bacterium | reverse complement strand
ACCTGCCATCAGCCCAAGGTTCAAGTGTACATACTTATAGCATTAGTGAATAAACAACTATGAGAAAAGCAAGTAGAGAGATGGATGCCGCCTTCGCTTTGGAGGTGTTAGATAAGGCACCATACGTTACAGTCAGCATGATTAAATCAGATGGGAGTCCATACGGATTACCTCTGTCGTTGGTACGCACAGACGAGAAAACCTTCTATTTCCATTGTGCCTTGGAGGGTGACAAGTTGGACTGCATTCGTCACTGTCCGACTGTATTCCTCTCGGCAGTTACTAAATGTGCGCCTACGGTTGGCCCTAAAGATGGAAGTTTTACGCTACAATACAAATCTGCAACCGCCGTAGGCAAGGCAGAGATTGTGACAGACCACGAAGAGAAGATTGCTGGTCTGAGAGCTATCTGCCAGCGTTTTCTCCCTCATCATATGGATGCTTTCGATGATGCTATTGCCAGAAGTTTCGAACGGACAGCAGTGGTTAGGATTACTCTGACTGAACCTCCCGTTGGTAAGCGTAAACAGTATGATAAACAGGGTGAAGAAATGAAATATGGCAGAATGAAATGACCAGGATTGAGCAAGAGAAGCGAATAGTCCGTAAGATGATTGAGCTGTATTGTCGCCATCATCTTCATCAGGACACAATGCCGGATGAATACTTGCATCTGGCAGACTTCGCTTGTCGTCGTCTTGATCATTGCACGTATGGCGAACAGAAGACAGCTTGCAAGGATTGTCCTACCCATTGCTATGCTCCTAAAGAGCGCGAGGCCATCCGTGAAGTGATGCGCTGGGCAGGGCCAAGAATGATATGGTATGCCCCAAAGGATGCCTTCATTCATTTTTTTCATATAGTGAAACACTGGCTCCAGTCGCTCTCTTTCAGAACTGGTGTTATTGTTCTTTTGTGCTGCATACCCTTCTATATCCTTTCCTTCGCCCAGATGCTGCTACCAACAAGTGTTGCAGCAAAGGGAATCTTATGGACTATACTATTCGGATTGGCTAAGACCTGTCAATATGGAGGTCTTACAATTCTTGGTGTTGAGGGCTACAAGCGGTTAAAGAATAAACTCAAAAAGAAAAAAGAATAAATGGAAACAAGAAAACAAATAGCAGCAGAGAAAAAGAGGTGCAACAGCCATAATTGCGCCCAAGCAATTCTTCACACCTACGCAGATATAGCTGGAATCAGTGAGGATGAAGCCATGAACATTGCTGGGGCTTTTGGTGGTGGTATGGGTAATATGGAAGGTACATGTGGCGTTAGTTAACAAAGATAAGGCAAAGTCCATGAAACAGATGCGTCAGATAATGACCAAGTTCCAAGAGAGAAACGGAGCCACACAATGCAAGCTGCTGAAAGGTATCGGAACAAAGGTGGTACTCAGAGAATGTCCTGACTGTGTAGCTGATGCAGCAGAATTTCTTGAAGAACAATTAAATGGGTAGAAGTCAAATATGCAGATAATTCTTGCTTCCGCAAAAATCATGAACGACAAGCTAAAGTCTGTTCCTGACGTTAGCCTGTCAACACCTCGTTTCCAGAATGAGGCAGATGCTTTTGTCAGGGACATGAGCCAGTATTCCGCAGAGACGATAGCCGAAATGCTGGGCTGTAGTCAGCAGATTGCCGTACAGAACAGGCTCAGGTTCATGCAATTCTCCGATGAAAAGCCAAAGCTTCCAGCTATCCTTGCCTATCATGGTCAGGCTTACAAGCACCTGAAGGCTGAGACGCTGAATGTGGATGACCTCAATTATGCCCAAGGGAAGTTATGGATTACCTCGTTCCTCTACGGTCTGCTTCGTCCTTTGGATGGTATTCTGCCTTATCGGATGGAGGGTCATGTGGAACTGCCATGCGGAGCTGGGCAAAACATGTTCGGTTTCTGGAAGAGCCGCCTGACAGATGTCCTGATTGATGCCGTGAAAGCGGATGGCGGCATCCTGATTCACCTAGCCACAGAGGAATACCAACACCTCTTCGACTGGCAGCGTGTCCGTCGGGAAGTCCGTATTATTCAACCATTGTTCTATATCCGTAAGGGGAGCGATTTGAAGATACAGGCCGTATGGGCAAAGACCTGCCGGGGAGCCATGACGCGATTCATCATCGAGAACCGAATCGATAAGCCGGAAGATCTTTGTGCCTTCAGATATGAAGGCTTTGTCTATGAGCCAACTCTTGGTGAGCCGGATTTCCCGCATTTTATAAAGGAATAGCTTACGAAAGAGTAAGTTGTATCAGCCATAGTTCTCAATGGCTGTTACTATCAGTTTCCTGTCAGCCATGAAAGCCTTGTAAGCTGTTTTGACCAGACTCCAGTTCCTCGTCAGCAAGGCTATGCCTATACATTTCTTTATAGTTGGCCAAAAGGCATTGCGGTTGGTACGCATATAGTCCCTGATAATCTCCTTGTCGCCGACACCGTATGATTTCAGTAGTGCCATGCTGGCAATACCTGTCCTGTCTTTGCCAGCCGTACAATGAAACAGCGTCGTAATGCCTTTATCTGCATTCGCTCTTAATGTCTCAACGACTTGATCCAGATGACTGCGGGAATACCCGTCAGTCACTATATCCGTATAGAGTGTCGTGAAGTCTGGTATCATCTCCTTCAGTTTCTCAGGATGCTTGCGGAGATTACGGATGATGGTCATGGGGTCAGAACCTGTCTCATGGGTAATGCCGACGGCAGCATCTTTCAAGAGAGGTATTTGCAGGTATTCTACTCCTTCAGGCAACGGGTCTGGAAACTCGGCTGCCTCCACTGGCGTTCGCAGGTCGATGACGCATTGGATATTGTACCTCTTGCAGAGTTCGGCGCATTCGGTTGGTGTGAGTATGCTGAGTTTGCCACTACGCAGAAACAGCCCTTGGGGAATAACATCATCTATTTCACCAAGGTCTCGTAGGTTCAACTCAGATCTTTTTGCCACGGTCTATCTCAGATAATCCTTTGCTTTTCTATCAAGTTCCGACAGTCTGTCAAGTGCGGCATTCAACGTATCATCGCGCTTGGCAAAGTGGAAACGGATAAGGTGATGTACGTCCTCACGGAAGAAACAGCTGCCAGGAACGGCACCAACACCGACATGCTCTGCCAACCACTCGCAGAAATGGAGATCATCCTTCACACCATACTTTGAGACATCGAGCAGCACATAATAGGCTCCCTGTGGGTCTGTAAAGGTCAGGCTGAATTGCTTCAAGCCATCGCAGAACAGCTGCTTCATGTGGGTATAGTGCGCCTGAAGTTCGGCATAATAGCTGTCTGGGAAGCAAAGACCGACGGTTGCTGCCTCCATCAAAGGTGCCGCAGCACCAACGGTCAGGAAGTCATGCACCTTTTTTACCCGTTCAATGATGCGCTCTGGTGCAATGACATAGCCCAGTCGCCAACCGGTGATGCTATAGGTTTTTGAGAGCGAACTACAGGAAACCGTTCGCTCCCACATGCCTGGCAGCGTAGAGATATAGATATGCTTATGTGGGGCATAGACGATATGTTCGTACACCTCATCGGTAATCACATAGCCATCGTACTTAATCACGATATCTGCTATCGTTTGGAGTTCTTCGCGGGTAAACACTTTACCGCAAGGGTTTGACGGATTGCAGAGTACCAAGGCCTTTGCGCCATTCCTGAATGCATCCTCCAACAGATTGGCATCGAATGAAAATGTCGGTGGTACAAGCGGGATATACACAGGTTCAGCACCCGTCAGGATGGTGTCAGCAGTATAGTTCTCATAGAATGGTGAGAAGATGGCCACCTTGTCACCTGGATTCACAACCGTCATCATCGCAGCCATCATGGCCTCCGTGCTGCCACAGGTCACCACGATATTCTTGTCGGCTTCGATGGGTAGTCCCGTAAAGTGGCTATGTTTCTTGGCCAGTGCCTCACGGAAGTTCTGTGCTCCCCAGGTGATGGCATACTGGTGAGGACCAGACGGGGCAATCTCAGCCAAGCGACTGGTAATCTCTTTTGGCGAGTCAAAGTCAGGGAATCCCTGTGAGAGGTTGATGGCTCCGTACTTATTGGATATGCGGGTCATCCGTCGGATAACAGAATCCGTAAACCCTGCTGTTCTTGTGGATAGTGGTCTCATTGTCCTTCTAATTTTGAGTGCAAAGTTAGTGATTATTCCTCAGAAACTATACTATATGGCCGTATTTCCAACAATCTTTAAGTATCTCATGGGGGATTTCCCCTATTACGATTTAGGAAAAACCACCCCTCAGATTAGGCAAAATCCTTTTGAAATGCCGTGAAAAATGCCGTACTTTGCACCGTGAACAAGAAACAAAATGTATAACTCTTTAAAGATAGGAGATTAAGATATGAAGAAGATGATGATCCTGGCAGTGATGATGGTCATGACTATCTCGGCCACCGCAATGAGCTATAACGCAGCAAAGCACGAGGCCCTCTTCCTGAGCGACAAGATGGCTTACGAGCTGAACCTTACCGCTGCACAGTATGAGGCAGTCTATGAGATCAACCTCGACTACCTGATGAGCTTGAACGGACATGGCGACGTGTTTGGCATCTGGTGGGATCGTCGTAACGCAGACCTCCGCTTCGTGCTGACTCCGTGGCAGTATGACAAGTATGTGGCTCTCTCCCACTTCTATCGCCCCGTGGCTTGGAAGGCTGGCGGATGGACATTCGCAGTATACACTCACTACAACAAAGGGCATTTCTACAATGCACATCCAAAGGTGTTCGTGACCTACAAGGGTGGCCACAACAGGATTCACGGCTCACACTATGCTCACATGCACAAGCCCACAGTACATCACCACGCTCCAGCTGTGCACCATCATGCACCTGCTCCGCATCACCCAAAGACTCCTGTGAAAGTTGACAAGCGTTACGGTATTACAAACCACACCTTGGCAAGCAACACACCACGCCACGGACACAGCAATGCAGGTCATTTCGGACACAGATAAGGATTCCGTTTTGCCTCTATATATGCCTTTCAAAAGGACACGGGGAATTCTCAGCAATGGGAGTTCCCTTTTTACATATAAAATACGAACTTTGTTCCTTTCGAGCCTATTCCGTCATATTCAGCCGTAACTGGGAACTGGTTGATAAGCATGTCAACCTCTTCCTCCTCCAGATACTTGGCCAACTCCAGTTCAATGGCCATCCGTCATTCGTTATAGCTCAGATTCCAGATACATTCTCCCAGAACAGCATTCACTACAGTTCTAATTTCGTCTAGGGTATGCCAGATGGAATCAAAATCTGTCATTGTTCTGAAAGCGTAAGTAATCGGTTAATATTGTATTCCAGTTCCTCCAAGTCAATGAACTGGGAACCACGATATACTTCCTTGCCATCCATCAGAAGCAATACTGTTGGCCCTGAATAAACCAGGAATTGGCCAGCTATCAAAGGCTCTTCTGTGATGTCAGTATAGAAAGAAGTCAGAAACGGGAACTGACCCGCCAACTTCGCCACTTTGTCAAGCATGACGTTGCAGACGCCGCAATCTGGAGCCTTGATGTAGAAAAGGCACAAGCAGTTATCCGCTATTGACCGTTCTATATCTATTATGCTTGTCAAGTGTTTCATCAATTATATCTATAAATTGGAATTTATAAATCTATAATAGACTGTATCATTTGTTCATAGTCAGCCCTTATTAAAAAGACCTTTTCTCCTGCAGTCTTAAAACCATCGATGTACCTCCTATTGTCATCCTTCAGACTCGCGATGGTGCAATTGCCGTCATCTTGCCGAGCCTCGATATCAGAACGATGTTCTCTTATTTCATCGAAGTGAGTGTCAATGTATTCATCAGAGAAGGCGAGACAAATAAAGCGGATGGAGTCTAAATACTGTTCACGAAAACTATCCTTCCAGTTGATGGGAATGTAGCCACCTTCCACAATGAGATTCTGATGATTCTCAATTGCTGTCTTTATCATTTCACGCACAATCGGCCAAAGCTCATCCGTAAGGGCATCGTCGTCTTCTGGAGTAAGATTTGTCTTACAGCTTCGGATCATACCCATTTTCAAGTGATCTATCGACAGATATGGATACTTGTATTTCTCAAGCATACGCTGTGCAAGAAGCGTCTTACCCGTATGTGAAGCACCTGTTATCAGTATAACCATATATGTAAAACTAATCTTTAATCTCTTTGATTAATGACAAATCACCACTTGTCAAGGCTTTGAAATTTGCCTCAATCTTCTTTATATCCCAATCCCACCATTTCAGTTGCAGCAGATAGGTGATAAATTCGTCATCAAAACGCATCTTGGCCACTCGGCAGGGATTTCCCACAGCAACAGCGTAAGGAGGTATATCTGTTGCTACCACAGAATTGGCACCGATAATGGCTCCATCACCAATATGAACGCCCGGCATAATGGTAACATGCTGACCAATCCAGACGTCATGGCCCACAACGGTATCACCCTTCAGAGGCAATTCATCTTTCACTGGAGCAATGGCACTTCCCCAGTCACCACCGATGACATAAAACGGATAGGTTGTCACGCCATCCATCCTATGGTTGGCTCCATTCATGACAAATTCCACGCCCTTGGCAATGGCGCAGAATTTGCCTATAATCAGCCGGTCACCTATGAAGTCGTAGAAATGAGTGACATGCTTCTCGAACTGGTCAGCACCATCCACATCATCGTAGTAGGTATAGTCGCCGATG
>CADCAX010000118.1 GCA_902799455.1 uncultured Prevotellaceae bacterium | reverse complement strand
CGCTAATACGATAGTGCTTTTCTGGTCCTTGAAAAGCGAGGTGGACACGCATGAAATGGTCGCTGAGCTGGTGAAGGAAAAGAACGTTATCCTGTTAACGCAATCAGCTGATACTCCGCCTGTTACGCCTCCGAAGGATGCTGTCATCATAGTGCCGGGAGTTGCCTTCGACAACAAAGGGTATCGACTGGGCAGAGGAAAGGGCTATTATGACAGGTATTTGGGCAGTTTAGCAGAAAATTACAAAATTGGCATCTGTTTTCCTTGGCAAATGGTAGAAAAAGTGCCTACAGACAGCCACGATGTGTGCGTTAACGAGGTGATTTGCTGATTTTTCAGAATTTTTTTATAAAAAATTTGGTGGGAAACTGAAAAATTCCTAATTTTGCAAAATGAAAACCAACAAAATAACAGAGGAAGAGATACAACGTCGTGCCAACGAGGTATTCGCAGCACTGAAAGAGCGTTGTAATGAAGAGGAGATGCAACTGGTGCAAAAGGCTTTCAATTTTGCACGAGAGGCACATCGTAATCAAACACGCAAGTCAGGAGAGCCCTACATTATTCACCCCATAGCGGTGGCATTGATTATTGCCAACGAACTGCAACTGGGAGTAGCACCTGTATGTGCTGCTTTCCTGCATGATGTCGTAGAGGACACTCCTTGCACAGAAGAGACAATACAGCAGGAGTTCGGAGAAGATGTGGCCTTTCTTGTCAAAGTGGTTACAAAGAAGAAGAAAAACCAATATGAGATGTCAAAGCAGCTTGACAATTTCAAGCAGATGTTGGATTCCATGCACTATGACATCAGGGCTATCCTCTTAAAACTTGCTGACCGTCTGCACAATATGCGCACACTGGAATCGATGTCACCTGCCAAGCAGATGAAGATAGCAGGAGAGACAGATTTCTTCTATGCTCCGCTGGCAAACAGATTAGGTTTATACACAATCAAAATAGAACTCGAGAACCTCTCATTCCACTATCGTTGTCCACAAATCTACGATCGCATACTGCAACTCATTGAAGAGGACAAGAAGAAGGATGATGTGAAAATGGCTCCATTCTATACAAAGATGGACGATATACTGAAGAAGAACGGCATCAAATATACTCGCGAGGTTCTCTACAAGCAGCCATATAATATATGGAGGAAGATGGTTCAGCAGAATGTTGACTACGAACATCTTGAATGCAGACATTTCACAAAGATTGTCTTTACATCTGACGAGAAGATGCCTGACAAGAATATGGCTCTCAAGATTTATTCGCTGCTGACAGACACATTCAAGGAGCGCCCCTCCTCTATAATAAACTATATCGACCTGCCAAAGCAAAACGGATACCAGGCTTTCCACACACAGTTGCTCAGCGATTACGGCATATGGGAAGAGATACACATACAGTCGGAGAAGATGGCAACCAAGACAAAGCTGGGATACCTCTTCGATAGCGGAGATCGCGAGATTGACATCAATATGTGGCTGGAAACATTCCGAAAGGTGCTGAGAGATGTGTCACATAATCTTGAGTACAACGAAGAGAACAAACACTTCTTCATAGAAAGTGTACGCTCTACTCTGTACAATGACGATATACAGGTATATACCCCAAAGGGAAAAGCTATGCTACTGCCCAAGAAATCAACAGTACTGGATTTCGCATTCGCTATCAGCGATGAAGTCGGCATGCATGCAAAATATGCCAAGATAAACGGACACCTGGCTTCTGTCAAAACAATCCTGAAACGTGGGGACAGCGTAGAAGTGGGAGTCGACGAAAACATAATGCCACAAGAGGACTGGAGAAATAGCGCAAAGACATATGAGGCATTAAAAAGCATAAACATTTATTTGGATCATCTTCCAAAACCAAAATATTGCAGATGTAACAGCTGTCACCCTATTCCAGGCGAAGAGGTTATCGGATTCAAAGAAACCAACGGCACCATAACAGTACATCGCAGGGATTGTACCCTCGCCATAAGCCTTGCCTCACAATTTGGTGATAATATCGTAGCTGCAGATGACTTCAAAGAGAGTTATGACACCCTGTATCCTGCATCAGTAACCCTGAAAGCTGTCGACAGAAAGCATCTTCTGAGTGATATCATAGATACTATTTCTAACCAACTCCATCTCTCAATACTCAGTCTTAATACAAAAACAGTTGACGAGATAGTTACTACCACTATCAATTTCACCATTCATAGCTACCAGGAATTGAGGACTATTGTGCAGAACATACAAAACATTCCTGATGTGGACGAAGTTATATACAATAACCAGTAAATTTAACCTTTATTTGTAAACAAAAGTTAAAAGCAGCCTGCAAAAGAGTAATTTGTTGCAGGAAAATACACTTTATTTGAATTTTTTTTCTACTTTTGTTCCTGATATTAACGTTTAAACTAAAAAATTATTGCCTATAGAACAACATTTACTTGACTAAAACAGTTTAAGGAAATGAAAAAACTATCTCTGCTGACCGATGAAGAGTTGGCTATGGAGTATGTTAAGGGCAATAATCGTGCGTTTGATGAATTATTAAATCGTACGCAGACGGGAATATTCTCTTACATCATTTTTATAGTACACAACAAGGAAGTGGCAAATGACCTCTTCCAGGAGACTTTCTTGAAAGCTATCACAAAGTTGAAGGAAGGTAAGTACACCCCATCTGGTAAATTTAACGGATGGCTGATTCGTATTGCACACAATGCCATTATGGATTGGTATCGTCGTCAGAAAAGCCAGCATCTTATTGACACAGACGGAAGCGATATCACAATTGCCGAGATGTCTGATCAGCAGATAATGGAGACTTCACGCGAAGATATTATGGCAAACGCCCAAGTACTGGAAGACGTAAAGGCTATGATAGACTTCTTGCCAGAAAACCAACGCGACATAGTAAAAATGCGCTACTACCAGAATCTCTCTTTCAAGGAAATAGCTGTTCTGACAGGATGCAGCATCAATACATGTCTCGGACGCATGCGTTATGCCTTGATAAATATGAGAAGACTGGCAAAGCAGAATAGCATGCAACTCCAGTTGGCACTATAATTCTACAGAAATAATTTAGCGCATGAAACTGACTGCTGACAGCGGTAGCACTAAAACAACATGGCTTCTTGACACCAATGGTGCTGAGAAGCTATATTTCTATACACAAGGTATTAACCCCTTCCATATGGACATCGAGACAATGGAGTCTATATTGAAGGAAGAACTGCTGCCACAACTGCAGTCATCAGGATTCCCCATTGACGATATAGAATTTTATGGGGCAGGATGTACCGTCGAGAAATCTGTAATTCTCAAAAATATCCTGCAAAAGATTTTCCCCTCTTCAAAATCCGTCATCGTCGGCAGCGATATGCTGGGAGCGGCAAAAGCACTTTTCAATAACGAACCGGGAATAGCTTGTATCCTCGGAACAGGCTCCAATTCCTGCCTATATGATGGAGAGAAGATTGTGGAAAATATCTCCCCGATGGGATACATCTTAGGGGATGAAGGAAGTGGAGCCGTAATAGGCAAGACATTTCTCAATTGTTTATATAAGGGAAAACATCGCGATTTTATAAACGTTTTCGAAACAGAAACAGGATTAACACTTCCTGATATTATAAATAAGGTATATCGCGGTCCCCTACCCAACCGTTTCCTCGCCTCCCTATGCCCTTTCATCCACAGCCACCTGACGGAGCAATGGATAGAAGAAATGGTTATAGACTGCTTCAGTAAATTCTTTGAAAACAATATTAAGCATTACAATTCATATCTTAATATCGGCTTTGTAGGAAGCGTAGCCTTTTATTTTAAGGAGCAACTGTACAAAGCAGCAGAAAAAGAAGGTTCCCTCATTACCAAGATAATGAAGGAACCGTTAAAGTAACCTTTTTTTATTTTTCCCTACCTAAGTCAGGGATTAATCTTCGATATCTTCTTCCTTTGGTGCCTGATAAGCTTCACACTTTGTGCTGCCGTTATTATCTACAGTCACCATTATGAGATAGAACTCCTCATTATTTTCATCTGGCGAACCTATACTTGCAACAAATCTCAAATAGTTACCCTCCGCCTTATAGAAATTCATTCCCAATAATACGCCACTCTCATAGAATGACTTTGGCACCACCTTCTCGAAGTCTTTCTTAACGAATTTCTTCTCAAAGAAGACCGAACCGTCACCACGCTTTATAGTCAGATTTACGTTATTATCATAATATTCCTGATCGTGGTTTATTACCTTAGGAAGTGTCGTATCCTTTGTACGGGTAACGATATATGTATATTTGGAGCTGCTAACCCACTCTATACTGTCTTTCTGTGTGTTTGCTGTCATCCCGACAACACCAGGACGATGCTCCTCAACCTGATCACGCTCTACTATAATATCGTCAGAACGCTTATTGCCTCCGCAACTGGCAAGGAGCAGCAGACACAAAACAATTAGAGTGAATGATGTTTTCATGCACATACCTTTACATATATGATTCCCACTCTTCACTCCTGTTTGTTATTTTACTCAGAAACTCTTTCGATATATTTATCTATATCCTGAGAAGAAGCGCTGTTAACATACTTCTCCTTTACTTCCTTGTAGATTTCAAGAGCCTCAGACTTCTTGTTCTGGCTCTCCAACAGACGAGCTGCAGAAATCAGATATGTTGGAGAAAGAGAATTATTCACCTCATCCTCTGCTTTAGAATCAGCCATATCGGCGGCCTTCTTAAATGTGCTGATAGCCTTATCTATATCACCTGTATTAGCATAAGCATTAGCCAAAGCACCAGTAACAGCAGGGCTTATCATCATATCCTCACGTGCAGAGAAATCCTCGAGATAAGTAACAGCCTCTTTCCACTTCGCCATATTAGCATAGCACAAACCAGCATAAGCCCTTGCAAGGTTAGCAGCATCTGTACCACCATAGTTCTCAGCAACAGCAAGGAAACCTTCCGTTGTCTTGTCACCGTTCAGAGCCTTCTGGAATTCTCCCTGTCCAAACATCTCCTGTGCCTTTGCCAGAGCTGTTGAAGCCTTTTCCTCACGAGGACCAGCTATCAAGTTAGAGTAAGCGGCCCAACCACCAACTACAATAATAAGAGCAGCTACAGCAATCAGTATCTGCTTACGAAATTTCAAGAAAAAAGCTTCCTGCTTGTTAAATAATTCCTGCTCTGCAGGAGCAACAGTTGCAATGTTTGTCTTTGCCATTTTATTATTTAATGTTATGATTTTCTAAAAATGCGTTGCAAAATTACAAAAAAAAAGTCATACATCCAAATATTTTATCTATTTTTATTTCTATACAAAAAAAGAAGCCTCCCTGTCATTGTGACAAGAAGGCTTTCTTTAATGAAAGTGGGCAGTCTCCTACTCTCCCGCATAGTATTGCAGTACCATCGGCGCAGGCGGGCTTAACTTCTCTGTTCGGAATGGGAAG
>CADCAX010000117.1 GCA_902799455.1 uncultured Prevotellaceae bacterium | reverse complement strand
CTATGGAAATCTACAGCTTCCGCTTCACCTAATAGTTACTCTGAGAGCATCATAGGGCTATCCATATTCTCGTAGCACCGTGCCTGGCACCGTGTTACCATAACATTTCGTTTTGAAATTGACACACATTCTGGCTGCAAAGATAATTATTTATTTTGAATTATGCAAATTAAATAATTTAAAATACATAAACACCGGCCTTATGGTGCCCGATTTACCCCCGAAGACTTTTTGCAAGTTTTCATTTCTCTCGGCGCTTGGAGCCGGAAAAGAGGAAGGCTGTATTCGGACAGCGCCGGATATGAGTACGCAGGGCAGGCGGGATTTCCATTGATGTCAAACAAGATCTCATATTTTCATACCGACAAACATTTTATCGGAAATATGATAATCATAAACATAACGATCATGATTATAGTATTTAAATTTAAAACCTAGTGTCCGATTTACACCCGTAAATTTATAGCAATTTTTCAAGTTTTTTCTTGTTTGTTTCAAAAATTACTCCCTGCGAGCAGTCTTGGGGTCGTAAAGAGAGGATGTGCCGAACACATCCTCTCTTCAAATCTGCCAAATAAACAGAAAACGTCGTGGGTTGCGCTATTCCAACAAATAAGCTATTTTTCACTATGAGTTTCTGATTCTTTTGCATCGAATATGGTATGATGAGTATCCACTTGCATATCAGCAATGGCTGCACGAGCCTTATTCACAAATTCCCATGTCGTTGTTTCACTGATACGATCTCCATCTTTGAAGATTCGGAACACACCAACATCCATTACCTTGTGTTTCGGGTCGTCACCCTTTTCCACCATCACGAACCCGTAGTGCAAGTCTTGCAGACTATTACCGTTCTTCGTACCGGATATGACGACTGCAGTTCGTATATAAATACCCCTAGAATAACCTTCAGTACTGAAGAAAGCCGTGAAGTTGGAACCATCTCCACTGATAAAGGCTCCATTGCCTATACTATAGGTATTAGCCTGCTCAATATCATAATGTATCATATCTATCGAATTGACATCAAAATTCTGGTTAGAGAACTTTATCTTATAGGTGTCAATGACTTGACCTGGTGTATAACAGCCATCCTCGCAGAATACGGTTTTATAGGGTGATATTAGATAAGAGCCCTCTATGTCTGGCGGATTAATACCATTATAGATAGGCATGTAGTCACGCATCTTTTCGCGTATCTTCTCTGGAACAACATCGTCCATACGCGGATCATCCTGTTCGTCAGACCTCTTAAGGACTGGACGAATACTCATTCCCTGTTTTCGTGTATAATCCATAAAGGCAGGATCTGCACCATTATAGCAGTACATTGCCGGGGCACTCGTAGAGCCAGACAGTCCAGAAGTCCAATAAAAACCTGTTCCGCCAGCATTTGCTAAATTATTATCATACTTCTGACCTGCACACGGCATGAATATACTATTACCGTTAGGACCTGTCACCCGGAATCCATTCACTCCATTCAGTTTCTCATAATGCCAAGTACAATTCGTGATCAATTCTTCCATTTCTGACTTGGTCGGGATACGCCATTGCTTACCCATGCGGACTCTGGCTGCATCGTCCATCGGTTCAATGACAGACTTACCATCTACAGTACCATACGAAGCAGACAAGCAGTATTTGGTCAAATCGTTCCGTGTTCCATATTTGTAATTATCCCAAGAGTAGCTGCTCTTCTCTGCCGTCTCTGCCCAAGCATAATAGCCGCCATATTCCTCTGGTTTTGAGGCACCAACATTCATCATGCACCACTTTACACTAAGTCCCAGATCAACGGCATTGGGATCGGTGTTGGTATCAATGCCATAGATAATGTCAACAATCGGGCGAATATCCGAAGTGGTCACCTTTGTGTCACCGTTGACATCAGCATCAGACGAATAGACACCGCCAATGTTATTGACAACGGATACGATATCGGCAACATTGACCACTTTGTCTCTGTTAACGTCACCCTTGATACGCCCGGCTTCACCCAACTCGACTATACGTGTGAATTTCTTCCAACCGGCAGTTTTCTTGTAGGTAGCCTTTGTGCCGTCTGGTACATAAAGAGTTGCATTGTTATAGATGGTATTGCCTCCATAATAATCACTGAACGTAGATTCCTCGATTGCAAATGGTTCTTTTACAAGACATGTTATGGATGTAAGGTCAATGCAGAAAGCAAAGGCCGAAGAGCCGATCTCAGTGACAGAGGCCGGAATCTTGATATCCTTCAATCCTGAGAATCCCTGCATAGCCTGCGATTCTATTTTCACGATATTGACAGGAATCGAAGTGGTTATACACCCCGTTAAGAGTGTATTTGTAGCTGTTTCTATAATGGCGTTGCAATTGCCACGAGAGTCGTAGACGGGATTACTATCTTCAACCCTAATCGACTTCAGGTTGTCGCACATCATGAATAAGCCATTTGCATCTATCGATGTCGTACTGGCAGGGATGACGATACTCTCCAATTTTTCGCAACTGCCAAAGGCCTGTGAGCCAATTGTGGTAAGTGTCGACGGAAGTGTCACTGCCTCCAGATTTGAACACAGCCGGAATGCAATTTCATCTATAACCTCCACACGCTCCATTCCATTAATCTCCTTTAATGAACTACAAGAGAAGAATGCACCCCTGCCTATCGACTCTACCAATGCAGGAATGGTAACCGAAGTGATACCTGATTTACAGAAAGCATAGGGCGCAATGGCTGTGACAGCATAGCCATTCACAGCAAGAGGTATGGTGAGAGGCCCCGTAGTATTCTTATCAATGGCAGCAGCCCACATCTCATCACTTCCACTACTTGCGGCTACAGTCTTCGGGGAAAGACTTGTGACCTGATATGACACCTCAACACCCTCCACAGTCTTCGCTTTAAAGACATCGCCAACCTTGTATCCGTCGTTCAACGGCTCGGCACAGACAAACACGGGTGTCTCATAAAAGACTTGTGTATCGGAATAGGTAAACTCCAGATGATATCTGTTTCCTACTGTAAGGTTGGGGAAGGACAACTCAAACTCTTTAGATGAACCTGACGCTATTTCAGCATTCACCCCATAGCCGCTACCTCTCTGGCTGTCATCACAGAAAAGCAATACCGAGAAAGAATTCTGGAACGGAAGAGCATCGTCGTTTTTGATGGTGGCCTTTCCAGTCAACGACTTACCATAAAGAGTCTTCCCGTCACTGTTCAAACCATCAATTGTATAGGAAACAACACTCAAATTCTCTGCATGCTGTACATTGATGGTCTCTTCGCCAAGCTTGTTATTCACCTTATCAAGCAGATACACTACACGGGAACCAGCCTCATGGGGGACATAACTGAGAGTAATTTCTTTCTTCTCACCTGGAGCGATAGTAACCTGGGTGGTAGCCAGCACGGTCTTATTATCTCCTGAGGTTGAGGTACACACTTTAATATCGCCGTTATAGTCAATCTCTGAAGTGTTTTCAAGCGTAGCCTCAAACTCCAGGGTCAGCGTCTCTTTCTGGACGATGCCTTCAGAGAGTGCGAAACTGTTTGCCCTCAATTGCACGCCGTCAGAGTTATGGGCTTTCAGCGACATATTACCACCTTCAATCACAACTTCTACATAATAATGGTCGCTTGCATAGTCTTCAACTGGCTCCGTCTGCCCTTCCTCACGACTGACAGGACAAAGACGATATTTCCCATCAGGGATATCGCTTCCAATCTGTATGGACTGCTCGATAGTTGCCGTTTCATTCATGAGATATTCCTCAACAGGTCTGTCACTCCAGAATGTTTCTCCAACCTGGACACCATTTTGGAACAATGCGCAACCCGTTCCAAAACCCAGCGTGACAGGATTATAATTCAATACGTCATAATTCACATTGAAAGCAGGATATTTCGTATCAGACGTACTACGTGACAACTCCTGATTACTGAAATCCCCCATGCCATAGACTGTCAGTCTGGGTTGATATGACGAAGATCCGGAATACGGACTGACTCCTACTATAGCACCTTGTCTGAAATTGTACTTAACAACCCCCTTGTAGTCTTCCCTAAACGTATAGGTATCTGCGACTGACAAACGATAGTAACCGTTCTTGGAACTACGCCCCCAACCGAAATTTATGTTATAAAGACCATGATCATAACCATACAGCAAGAATGCGTGTCCTCCTGTCGACGATTGTCCCCCATAGAACACCGGACGGTTTTTGCTCAGTTCCGTATGTATCAGCACTTGCCATTCATAGCTACTGTAGTTATTACGTTCCAGATACTCCATAGACGGATTATAGCCGAAATATTTTGCCAACGCATAAACAACATGCTGGCCATTGGAACTCGTTGAGGTCTTCTCTCCTACATTATATCTTGCCGACAAGGCCAGACCGCAATACAACCCCAAGTTGGCAGCAGCAGCTTTCTGGGCTGGTGTTGTCATGTCCTGAATGTCATTGGTCATTAGGTCCCAATTCAAAGCTGTGCCTGCAGCGATGGATGCAGTCCCGTCAAGATGGCTTGGTATCTCACTCTTGGTTACTGCTGGAAATTTGTGATAAAACATTAATTGGGCCATTGCGATAGGTCCACAACCAACAACTCCACCCTCAACTGGGCATTTCCCGTCAAACGGTTCATGTTGATTCCAATATGGCAGATTGGAGTCATCAAGCTGTATCGTGGAAAAAGCATCCTCAAAAGAGCTCCTTGTCAGATACTTCTTATTCTCCCTCACCCACTTTATTTCCTCGGCATAGCATTCCATCAGATACTGAAGACCGTCAGGCACATTCTCTGCATCAAAGTTCCCATCATCAGCATAGCCAAGGATCTCCTCTGTTTCATCTTCACCACTGACGATGACAAAACCATCCTTCTTTCCTATGTTAAAGACATAATAGCTGTCATCACGACCTACGGAACTCAACTTTAAGTCTAAGACAGATGGCGCCCCCCCCCTTGCCTTACTCGCCACACGGGCATTCATGAAATCTTTTACTTTCTCACGTGCTTGATTGGCCGTTATTGGATTAGCGGTCATCTCTACAAGACTCATGAGACTTACCAATAATGTTAGCAGGATTCTATTCATAATCTAAATTTTTAAATTCGTCTGCAAAAATACAAAATATAGTCAAGATTGCCAAACTTTTAAAGAATAATTAATGATTCATTTTCTGTTTCATCATTCATATATTTTTTACGTTTACACCCTCGGCATAACCCAGTAGAGGGCGCCGGCATTGGTGTGCTTGCTCTGGAACTTGTACTCTGGACGGCTGAGGTAGTTGCCGATCTTCTGGAATGAGTTAGGCTCTTCCTTGTAGCCACAGAAGTGTTTCTTCAGCAGCGCCGAGAGGTCCTTCAGCGTCATCCACTCTCCCTCCTCGTCCTGGCGGGGCTTCTGGATGACAGCCATGAGCATCTCACCCAGACCGTTCAGACGCTGGTACTGCAGGTTGTGCTCCATCAGCGAGCGCTCCTCCTCT
>CADCAX010000116.1:5640-9688 GCA_902799455.1 uncultured Prevotellaceae bacterium | reverse complement strand
CCTGCTCGTGCCCGGTGTCGGTGCCCAGGGCGGAAGCCTGCAGGAGGTGTGCCGCTACGGCATGACGAAGGACTGCGGCCTGCTGGTCAACTCTTCGCGCGGTATCATCTACGCCAGCCAGGGTGAAGACTTCGCCGAGGCTGCCGCCTCTGCTGCCCAGAAGCTTCAGCAGGAGATGGCCGAAGAGCTCAAAAAAAAATGTATTTAGGAAATAAGCAAATCCCCGGAGCCTTTCAGCCCCGGGGATTCTTTTAGTGTTCGCAGCGGTCTCTTGGCTTTGAGACCTTCAGCTTAACCGTTGCCCTGCTGGTCGGCAGTCGGAGCCAGCACGTAGCTCAGCGGCGTCTTCTTCTGGAAGCGCTTCTGCTTACCTCCGACGGTACGCACCTCGCTCTCCACCAGGTAGCCCCACTCGAAGACGCATTCCTTCTTCAGGGCCCTCGAGGTGAGTTCCTCACCCTTGGTGTTCTCCCCGAGGAAGTTGATCTTGATGCCGTTGATCATGGCGTCGGCACCACCGGCCACAGCATCGGCCAGGTTGGCCTTGCCCAGCTTCTGACCGTCAACGCTCGGGCTAAACGTACCGAAGCCATCGAGCTTCACGGGCTGGCCTTCACGCAACAGGTGAACCATGCACTTCACCATCTCTCCCAGCACCAGTTCGCACATCTTGAAGAGATCTTGCCGTGTTCTGTCATGTGCTTTGCGAGACCCTTCAGGTTCAGGGGCTCTTTGGAGTCGACCTCGGCGAAGTACTTACCGTAGGCCGTTGACTCATCATTCTTGTTCTGTCGAAGATTGATGACCATAGGAACATTTGATCTTGCCATAATTTTGTAAAAGTTTAGTTAGGTTAAAGTCGGACTTTAGTTAGGGTAAACTCCCACTTTAGTCAGCCTAAAGTCCGAGTCACGTTTTTGGGACGAGATCAGCGAGTCCATCACAGCTCTCGGCCCCGATCACCGCAAGACATGCTGAAGCTATGCCTGCAATAATTTTAAGAACTAACACAATGTTATGCTTCTTCATGGTTCATGGATTTATAAATGGTTCATGAATGTTCGTTTGTTTTATGGACAACAATTTACCTTTCGGTTGCAAAAAGTTTTCATAACTACATTATTAAGGATTTGAGACATTTTTTAGCCCTTTTTGTGGGTCAAAAAAGCACAGCTTATTATCAGTTAGGCAGTGCTTAATTTATCTATTAAATCAAATATAAATCTGTTGTGTCCACCAACAAACACAACAGATAAAGAAAGAGCGTCCCAAAGATAAAATCAAGACTACGACACTTTCTTATAGACCTTTCCCGTTTTCAGCAGTTTTCCGCCGTCAATCCATGATTTCAAAAGGCCGCGGAGCGTGGAATCCTTTGCCCCAGGCTTCTTCTCTGCCAGATCCTTCTTCGTGAACTCGTCGGGCAGCGAATCGAGAATCTGCTCATTGGCGGTCTTGGCGGGCGTTTTAGGCTCAGACGAACCCTTGGCGCTCAGCGCCAAATGCCAGTCGCCCGACTTAAGCCGCTCGACGTAATCACGGAAAAGCAAGGAGAACGTGTCTGCAAGATAGTCTGCGAGCATCAGACACTGATCGATCACCAATGTCGAGTCGCCGCCCTTCTTCTTAGCAGAAGGATCCACCATCCAGCAGCAGGTCAAAACAACGCCTATGCGATAGCAAGATGTCATGATTCGGCCACGGATACCATCGTCCTGCATCACGATATCGCCCAAATCGATCGCTTTTGTCACTGTGTCTTCCTCCCATTTCTTCATCGCGAGTCGCAATTTGGGCAAGTCAAGTTCCTTTTCAGGCAGGGCGCGCAGGCGTCGGGCCAGGTCGATGATGGCCTGTTCGTTGGCTTTCGAGATAGTCTTCAGGGGCACCAGCGGTCCCACCTCCTTCTTCAAGATCACGTTCATGATGCGCGAGGCCATACCCTGGAGGATAGTGGATGCTATAAGCGACTTGTACACGGGCTGGGCTGCCATCACACATGACAGGCGTGCATGCACATAGGCCTCAATGCTCTCGTCGCTGGAACGTGCAATTTGTAAAGTTTCCTCAGCCCAGCCTGCGTTATACCACAGCTGCCAACTCTCAAACTTCTCCGAACTGCTGAGAATGCAGCCACCCTCATCGCTTACTGTAAAGAGGATTCTACCTGTGGCTTCGGCCAGTTCAGCACGTTCTGCCCTTGCTGCTGGCGTGCTGTCGAGCGGCAATTCGCAGATGGGATACGTAGGCGGTGCTGGCAGGGCATCCGAACTTTTGCGGCTCTTCTTCAGCTCCTTGAAAGCCTTGCGCTTCTTGCGCGCTAATGCATCGTCCTCGCGCATGGGCGTGGCAAGCAGGTTCACGGGGCGCAGCACTTCGCTTTTGCCAGCACCGCTTTCTGCCCAAATGATCAAGCTAAGCAGCGAGGGATGGACATAACCCATTGGATCTCTTGACGTTATCTGTGGCAGATTGGCGCCGCAGGTCACGATAGCCGCTAAGATTTCTGGAATCCACAGCTTGCTATCCGTCATACTGTCAATGAATTCCGGGGCTGCAGCGGCTTTCGAAGCCGAAGCCCCTACTCCACTGGCTTTCTTGCCAGAGTCCCCTACCCTTACAGGCGTGTCAACATATTTCTTAGCAAAGTCACGGATCAGATTCTTGATATCCGTCTCGTCGTGTTGCCACCACGCCGGGCAGTCTGCTGCCACCAGTTCCGCCAGTTCATCCTGGCTCAGAACCTGCGCAATACCGCTCTTCGCCAGGATCGTCTTCAGCGTCTCGTGGCGTTCGCCTTCCTCCGCTCCCTTTAGCGTCAGGCCAGCCACTTGCTGAGCCTCTACCCACAGCTTGCCAGCATCCTGCTCATCGTCGGACTCGTCGGTGACCGTAGGTTTTTGTCCGTTCAGGATATAATCGCTGGGTGCCAGTATCATTCGGCGACGGAGATCCTTGCAACTCGTATCATACTTGGTCGCTGTATCGCCAATCTGCTCATGCAGCCAAACCTGTGCTTCCTCAACGCTCATACCTTCAGGCCGTATGGCAAGAAGATGAAGACCGCCGCGCAGTGAAAGCTGCGAGAAGACAATCCCCCACTCTAACTCATGGCCGCGAATCCATCGCTCGTAGTAGGCTTTTCCATCAGCCTTAACTTTCTCATCATCAAGGTCATACAGAAAGACGTTCGACCATTCTGCTTCGTCCATCAGTGCACCCTTGCCCGCTCCATCCTTACGGACATAATGTGGCAAAAGTACCGGCACACCCATCTTCAACAGCTTCGTCTTCTCATCGTAGGTCGCCTTGTTAATCTCGCCCTTCGCGAGGCTCGCCTTCAACTCCAAGCAACCTTTTGCCGCCTCAATCGTTCGCTGTGCATCGCATGCAGCAAGCACCGTGTCCAATCCCCCCACGTAAACGGTTGTCTCAGCCGTCCGCGTCATCAAGTAAAATTTTCTTATCATATTCATACGCGTATATATAATAATGTTAAAATTCATTCTTTCCTGAAGACCCCGCCCCACTCCCACTCTGGGGGAGCCGGGCAGGGCTAAAGAGATCCGATCTTTTAATCGGTGTCGACGATGTTACGTTTCCAACCCCACCACCAGTCAATAACTTTGGCTATGGCATCCTTAATAGCCTTGAAAATTTCGTCCCCACCACCAGTCAATAACTTTGGCTATGGCATCCTTAATAGCCTTGAAAATTTCGTCGTTATGAATACCCTCGTTCGGGATTCTCGCAATTTCCTTAAGACTACCATCAGGCAACTTCACGTATACGGGCAGTGTGTCGGGTTCAGCACTCTGCTTCGCGCTGTTGTTATAGCGCGGTTTGTTACTATTCTTCATCATCCTCAATTTTTTTAATGATAAAGTTTTCTACTACAGACTTCAACTCATCGCAGAAGTCATCATCATACAACTCATTGGGAATCAAGCCAATGGTCTTAATCGAGAGGGACGGATAACGCTTAGCAGCTGGTTCAAGCACACCAATAACCAACTCCTCATTCGGTTCGTCACCGTAAGAAGTGAAG
>CADCAX010000116.1:0-5612 GCA_902799455.1 uncultured Prevotellaceae bacterium | reverse complement strand
CAGGCGATCAACTCTTCTTGCATTTCCTTACTTGCCAAATAGATCTTCAGATCCTCCGGCGAGAGATCCTCCGGGCTGGCATACTGCTTCTTTCCCTTAATAAGGTCATCACTGCCTCCAGCCAGAGAAACCATCTTCTCGGAATTTTTTCCGCCGCCCGAGATCGCGGCATCAGTAATTTTTTTCATAATAATATATTAATAAATTTGAATACAGGATTATCCTGTACCGGGTGCAAAATTAAGACTATTATTACCATCCAACAGAAAACATTAATCTTTTTATGCTAAAACGGAACAGAATCGGAACACCAAGTAAAGAAAACGGACATTATAGTAAAATAGCTCGATATTTTTTTGTGAATCAAAATAAATAGCTACCTTTGTAATTGAAAATGTATAGTAGGCTAAGATTCGTATATAATTATGGAATATTCAAAAAAACAAACCAAAGCTCTACGCCTCAGGGAAGATTTGTTTAAACTGCTTGAAAAAAATGCTAAGTCAAACAAACTTAAGCTTGATGAATACGTTGAGAATTTATTGCTTGAAATCTTCAAAGACGATCTCCCTGCTGACGTCAAAAAGAATGAACCCCAAACAGATAACATACGAAAGGCAAGATCCATCAAGCAATTTTGGGTGTCTGTCAGCGTGGAAGAATATGATCCCGTAAGCAATCGGGTTATATTTAAAGAGCCTAACGATATATTTACGTTGGATGGGACTAATTTAAGAGGAGCCTTATTATTCTTATTGCAATTTGCGCCAGGTTTTGCTCCCAATCGGCGTGAGGGGTTTCGCTGGGAACACCTTTGGGGCTACTTTTACCATAGGTTATTTCCTATATTAAACAACCAAATCCCCGAATTTGTTTATACCCCGCGCGACATAGAAACAGCTCCGGATTTCGTCAAATGGATAGCAGATCAGTTGAATGAGGTCAAAGATGTCCTTCACATAGATGAGAAGAAGTTAGAAAGTATCAGAAAGCAATTAAAAAAAGAACAGAAAGATCATATGCCATTGGAAAAAATCGAACCGGAAGTTGTAGCAAGGTTCGATAGCGTGTTTATGAGGATGGGGATATTAGACAGAGACGACTTGACTCAGGAGGAACTCAAACGTGTTCAAGAATGGGAGAAGACCCTCTACAGATTTTCATCAGACACAAAAGAAGCGGAATGATAATCTTCCGCTTCTTATTATATAAAATTGTAGTTTATGTCTACTCATGACGAACAAATTCATATTGCATTTCATCTGTTAGCTCCAATGTGCTATTTTTGATTTCAGAAAGCATAATATCTTTAATTACAAATGTCCCTATTTTTTGTTTCTTATTGTAATTAACGCGTCCATCTTCTTTTGGCCATCCAAATATTTCAACCTCAACATCAATTGATTTTGCATCTTCTTGTGCCTCTATTTTCCCATCTTTTGACTCATGTTCAAAGCGTGTCAAGACGTTTCCATCACTATCCTTTTCTGAAATATACATCATCCATGACGAGAACTCAAAGCCAAGTTCATTTGCCTTATTAATCATTGGCAAAGAATTCTTTACATTATAAAATGTGGACAACTCAGGTTCTTCAATAAATGTATATTGCATATCAGATGTTAATTCTAATGTGCTATTATTAATATCAAAAAGCCTATACTCATTATTAAAAACAAAGGTTCCTATTTTTCTCCTCTTATCGTAATATACGCGATACTCGTCTTTTGGCCAGCCATATATTTCAATTTCTACAAATATATATTCTGCACCTATTTGAGATAGTACAGGTGGTTGAAAAGGTTTTCCATAAGGATCTTCATGCTCATAACGAAGTAAATCTTTCTTTTCTTTATCCAACTCTGTCACATATATTTTAGCATCAGCTAATTCATAACTAAGCTCATCCACTTTATCAAAAATCGTATTATTGAATGATTGTTTTGTCACCCAATAGAGATAAAATGGAATTTGCAGCTTTTCATTTGTCACAGATGCCTTAACTTCAAAAGGTGAAACATCTATATCAAATGATCTTTGATAATATGTAACGACAGGTTGATAATGTCCGCCTCCGAGCCTTATACGATGATTTACTGCATAAGATAACTCTAATGTTTTTGATCTTATATTTGCTCGTCCTCTTGCATTACCATCGTATATGATGCTTCCACTTATATCTTTTTCGATGGCATGTTCTTCTTGGATATCTATATTAACTGCCTCTACATCATATTTGGAATAAGCTTCTCGAATTTTATTCTCAATTCCGCTTTCCAGTTGAGTTTTATCATAACGTGTTACTGCATTTGAATAATCTGGCATTTCATATTCATACGAACATGAACAGAATACCAATGATAACGCTAATATAATAATGTGACTATACTTTTTCATACCGATAAATATTAAAAATGAATACGAAATCCTGCATACAAATTCACACGGTTCAGCTCATGTCTATCTCGAATAGGCTTTAATGTATTCTCTCCGAAAGTATAATTGTAGTCAGCCCCCACAGATAATTGTAAAGGATACCATATATTTACATTCAGTTTTGCTCCAGCATAGGCAACAAAGCCATGACCAGTCCATTTCATCGATTGCCAACCATCCCACTGCTCTTTTGAATTATCCCAATAAATGAGACCTGTGTCTAGATTATCATCCAATTTACCCTTATTGGTAACAATTGAAAATTGATAGCCCCCCATTATATAAGGAACAATTTCTATTCTACCTAACAAATTGAAGCCAACTCCATAACCAATTTTTGCCTCAACATGATTTAATACTGGCTGAACAGGCTCTTTGCTTTCAGAATTCCACCATACTCCTTCTTTCTCTTTTGTATAACGGTTAGCACCAACATTTAGCATAGCATAATGGGCTATACCATTTTTTGAAAAATCAAGTAGATAATCATATTGTAACTGAACACCATATCTGGCATCGTCACCAAAGCTACCTTGTCCATACAATGATACTGATGAACGATGACGGTCTTTCAAAACGGCCACATCTCCTTTCTTCGTTGAGGGGAAAGAACCACTTATCATATACATTCTAGTATTATCCTCAGAAATCTCTGTAGCTCTTGTCGTACATACTTTCTTTGAATAAATTTCACCATTGGAGTCCTCCTTAACTCTATAAATATAAATCCGGCTTGTTTTCTTCATGCCAAGATTTCGTCCCATTCTAGCTGTAAATGGGAAGCGATTTGTTACGGGGCCACGGACAGCAAATGCTGGCACTTTCTTTGCTATTCTGTAAATTAGTTCGTTCTGATCTTTTGCTTTCTTTGGAACTTTCCCTTTGGCTACCAACTGTATAGGGACATTTATCTGATCATAATTAGTCGGATTTTCCCAGTTCAAATATGCTTGATTTATAATATTGTCATCAATCTCTACATGATAGACTGACCAATACTTTTTTCCTTTACTATTAGTACTGAATACGATTACATAATTATTTTTCAAGAGTTGGTGTGCTACTTCCCTTTTAAGATGATCTTTAACCTCTGCACTTGGATCCATTAATGCGGCTTCAAATTCTTCTATAGTTGTGTTCTGGAGTGCCTGTTCATATAGTTTATCCATATGAAGACCTGATGCATCACGTAACAAGAGCTTGTCTAAGATTTGTTTGCCAATCTGACTCTGATCAAATGTGATGCCATTCAAATCCCCAAGATTGCGTATGTTCGGATTGTTAGCCATACAAGATGGCCATTCATTACTCAAAACTCCAACCTTCACATATTTGGAGTCAAATGTTATTTTCTGAGCATAACAGCATATACTCACAAATAAAACAAGATTTAGTACAATAATTTTTCTCTTCATATCCTTTATTTTTAGAACCAACTCAATACATTAAAAACCAAACTTGGCAACGTGCTAATAAATGAAGATGTTACTCTTGAAGAGGCATTAATACGTTCTGCCTCTAATCTTTCTTCACTAAGTATCTTTGCTTCTGCCAACTCTATTCGCTTGTTCTCTATTTGAATTAACCGTTGACTTATCTTTTTTGTCAGATTATCTATTTCTTTTTTATAGTACGATGAAGAAACGACAATCTGTGACAGATAGGCACTCGCCTCATTTGCTCCATACTCATTTGGATTTGCACTCCATGCGGCTTTGGCCTTAGTTAGCAGTGAATTATTATCCCTTTCAACAATTTTGTTTCCACATTTGGAAATAAGCGTTTGAGCTTTATTGTAATGTTGGCATATATTAGGGATAACAGCTAAACGTGATAACGCATTCTCATAATCTTGAGCTGCGATATATCCTTCTGCTTCGCTAATCAATGTGGGAGCGTTTGAATTATAATACTCGACTATTCGTTTTTTGGCTTCTGTGATTAGATTCTGAAGTTTTGGATTTTTAGTATTTACCTTCCTTATGGAAGAAAAGAGTGCCTCATTATGATTGTCCCCAATACCAGTAACTTCCATACTGCACGAATTAAATAAAGTACCTGCAACACCATCGCCAACAAAGAATGTGACCTGAACTTTCATAGATGTCTTTTGGGGTATAGTTGCTGTTTCGGATTCTGATAACACATTTATTGAGGGAACTATGATGAATCTTTTGTCAAATCCCCCTGCAACTTCATTTTCAGTAACGATTCTTCTCAATTTTGTTTCTAACAATTTTGTTGTAGTTGGATCTAACCCTGTAACATAGGGGGTTATCGTTATTTTGCCAAATGACATTTCCTGCCCCCATGAAATGATAGAAGCTATAAGAAATCCGCAGATAAAACAAATTCTCTTCATATTACATTCCTCCTAAAGTTAAATAGACTTTTCCTATTCCGACAGCATGAGTTGAGACAGATATTCCATATTTACTTAATAGCTGAACCAACCCTGTTTTTACAAAATCTTCCATTGACAGTGCTTTAGTCCTTCCAAAGGCTGCTTTTCCCATAAGAGGAATACGTACTTGGTCGAGTTTCATACCAACCCTTGAAGTCTTGGATCCCGTATAAGCTCCGTTAACAGCATTCTCTGACAGCCATAATTCTATGAGATCAGACAGTTCTCCTTCCTCACCATTATAATTAACCATTGATTCCAAATTTAGCGGACATGTATCTGTCACCTTTATGATAATTGTCCCCTCGCGACCTTTAACTTGCAAATCTTCATAATATTTGGTCAACCCTAAAGCAAATGTCTCAATATTATCTGTTACGGCAGCTTTTATCAGCATACTAACAGAGCCTGCCGTTGTTTTCGTAACAGGCCCAAAAGCTTGAAGTGCTTTTTTTGAAGCACAATCTATAGATGATACCCTAAGCTCTAATCGAAGATCTGGCCCGTAATGTGAAATCTTTGGAGAAACCTTAACAACAATATCTGTCCCTTCTATGTTGCAAACCAAATAATTGGTTCATATTTTAGCATTGTTTAATTGTTTTATTATCGTTTTCACTTTAATTTACTAATATTCTGTCAAGGAATCCCCTTCCAGACACGTTCCTTTTGTGTCTGGATAATTGCATAAGCAACAGGAATGCCGGATCAAACTTCTATCAGATGTAGTGAGCCGTAGCCACTCATCAGATTACTTCTTCAGATCTTGGAG
>CADCAX010000115.1 GCA_902799455.1 uncultured Prevotellaceae bacterium | reverse complement strand
GTTTTGAACATTTGTGCAAAGGTATGAAAAGTTCAATAAAAACCAAATATTTATTTGGTGTTTTTGTCGATAAACACGCCAAAATACGCAAAATGCGATAATTTTTCCACCTGTTTGCTGCTTATTTGATTCTTTTTTCTTATTTTTGCAACGCAAAACTAAAAGACTACTATCCAGAAACGATGAAACGAATAATATCACTTCTATTTTCTGCCTCAATATATATTCTATCAATATCTACCTCCTTCGCACAACCCTATTGTGATGTCAGGACCTTCAGCATGCGAGACGGTCTTTCTGCAAATGTCATCTCCGACATGGGGCAGGATGCCAACGGGCTGATGTGGTTTTCCACCTATAATGGTCTCTGCTGTTATGATGGCTATCGTTTCATAACTTTTCGTGGAACAGAGGGAGTTGACCAACTCACATCCAACCGCATTTTTAAAATAAAGACAGAAGGAAAAGCAGGTATCTGGGTGATAACCTACGACCGCAGGCTCTATTTCTTTGATACTGCGACCTGTACCTATATAGATATCAGCAGCGAAGTCCAGAAAAAGACAGGTCAGGTGTTTCTTGCCAGGAACATCTATACGAATGAGGGATATTCCCACACTTGGATTCTGGGCCACAAGACTACCACATGCCTTCGCATCAACACAAAACCAGCCCCAAGTCTTGACAGTTTAGAGGTTATTACGTCAAAAGACTCGCCCCTCATCCAACAGAAAGTCAGGAAGGTATGGTCTGATGAAATCGGCAACGAATGGGTCTTTACAGACAGAGGCATTGCCCTGTATGGTACAAAATTGTCGATGGAAGGCGATTTTGAGCACATCACAAAGATAGCAGGAAAGACATATATCGCACAATCCAGCGGTCTGTTATGGCAACACAGCAAGGGTGCTGGCAATCTGAAGCGTATTTCTATTGTCCAGTCTCCAAAGCAGATAAATTGCATCAAGGAAGGCCCCAATAACCAACTGCTTATCGGCACAGAGAATGGAGTATTGGCATATGATGTCAAGACAGGTGCAACCCAATATCTGGTTTCCTCAGCAGGCAATGTCACCAATGTGAATGTTGACCACCAGAATCGCATCTGGGCATATACTGATAATGGCAGCATCATACTCATATACAAGGATAACAATACCCTACCCCATAATGCGTGGCAGTACCGTCTGTTCTCATCTGCCATGCTCCCCATTACCTCCCATCTAACCACTACAGCGCAGTCGATATGGGTGGAAGACCGTCAAGGCACCATCTGGATGGCCCCAAAGGACCATGCCCTCTGCTATTACGACGAAGCAGACGCACAACCTCATCCGTACGCTCTTCGCTCTCGTGGTTACGACTATACCATACCATATATCAGGAAGAGCTTTATTGACAGGCAGCACAACATCTGGCTGACATCCACACAATTCCTGACGCTGATAAACCTGAAGTATCACGACATAAAGATACGCCCTCTGCAGGCTGGTCAGGAGACACGTTCTCTGATGTCCTTGCCTGATGGTACCACATGGGCAGGCACTGACGACGGTATCATCGGTGTTTATGATGCCAAGGGACAGCTGACAGGATATGTTGACGGCAATGGTCGCATAGCATCCTCTCCCACCAAGATTGCAAGAAAGATAAGCGCCCTGTACAGAGACTCCAAGGGACGTATATATATAGGTACGCGTAATGACGGTCTGTTTATCATCGATAATGGTAAGAAGACACGATATATCCACGACAATGATGCCTATTCCCTCAGTTCCGATGAGATATATGCCTTCGATGAAGATGAGCAGGGCAATCTGTGGATTGCCACCTATGGTGGAGGTCCCAACCTCATAAAACGACAGGAGAATGGTGCGATACGCTTTATCCATGCAGGCAATGAGATGAAGCAATATCCTCTCAGCACCTTCAACCAGATACGTCGCATCACACACGACGGCAAGGGAGCTGTCATCCTTTCCAGCACCTCTGGAATCGTCACCTTCAGCAACCGTTTCACACAGCCCTCGGCAATTCGCTTCTTTACTACAAGCTACCATCAGGGTGACACCACCTCCATCCGCACCTCTGACGTGCTGCAGACGCTCATCACCAGCAAGGGTGATATCTATGTCACCACTATGGGTGGCTGTGTCCAGCAGCTCACCTCCAGCAATCTGCTCCTGAACGACCTGCACTTCAGGACATTAAAACAAAAGACCAGAGGAAATATCCTCTCTCTCATAGAAGACCGTAAAGGCAATGTCTGGGGAGTTCATGAGGCATCCCTGTATATGTTCAACCCCAAGAAGGATATCATAACCGAATACGGCCCCAACAAACTTGGCGACCATATCGGTTTCACAGAGGCACAACCTGTCATCGACCCACAGAGCGGACGCCTGATAATGCCGACTATGGGAGGTGTTATAATGCTGCAGCCCGAAGAGTTGAGGAAAGACGATTACAAGCCCGAAATAGCCTTCACATCAGTACGCTTCCAGGGCGAGGCACCACAGCCTCTGCTTAACATTCCTGAACTCGAAGTGCCAAGTGACAACCGCGACTTCACCCTTACATTCGCAGCCCTCGACTATCAGGACAACGACCTTGTACGCTATGCCTATAAACTCGCTGACGTTGACGATGAGTGGAACTATGTCGGTTCAGAACATCAGGCACAGTTCTCCCACATCCCCGCAGGACGACATCGCTTTATCGTAAAGAGTACCAACAGCGACGGTATTTGGGTGGATAATGAGACAACTCTTTATATTTATGTTCACCCCACCTTCTGGGAGACCATCTGGGGCAAGCTGCTCATAGCATTGTTGGTAATTATTGCCATCTCCTTCATCATTCATGTCATACTGCTCCGTCATCGTGCCAGGATGCTGCGAGAGATAAACAAGATGAAGATACAGTTCTTCACCGATGTGAGCCACAAACTGCGCACACCTCTCACCCTCATCGAGGGGCCTGTCAGCGAGGTACTTAGTGAGGGTTCTCTCTCACAGGATGTGCGCCAGCATCTGGAGATGGTGAAACGTAATGCCCAGCGCATGCTCGTACTTGTCAACAAGATGCTGAAATACAGCAAGCAGCGTGGTGTCTATATCACAGAGGCCGAAACAGATGACATCTCTACGCCAGCCACAGACATCGTGCCACAGGATAGCACAAAGCAGGCTGTGGAAGAAGGGGCACCAAAACTCCTTATTGTAGAGGATGACAACGACCTGCGTGCATTCCTCTACTCCATCCTTTCAAACAAATACAACGTAATACTGGCCGAGAATGGTAAGATAGGACTGGAGAAAGCGACATCAGAGCAGCCTGACTTCATCATTACCGATGTCACAATGCCAGAGATGGACGGTCTGACGATGGTTCAGCAGATTAAGCAGAACCCAGACATCTGTCACATCCCTATCGTGGTGCTCTCAGCAAAGGCTTCTCTGGAAGACCGTCTGCAGGGTCTTAAGGAAGGTATCGACGATTATATTACCAAGCCATTCAGCGCCACATACCTCCGCCAGCGCATAGAGAACATCATCGCTCAGAGGCATCTGCTGCAACGTACATGGCTCGGACAGCTGGGTGGTTCAGAAAATATCATACCAGAAACCGCTTCTCTCTCAGACACAGAGCAGGCAGAAGCGCCTCGTCGTGAATATCGTCTGGAGGCTCCTGAGATAGTGGATACTGACCAGGAGATGATGGAGAAACTCATGAAGTTCCTTGAAGCGAACATCAGCGAGCAAGACCTGAAGATTGAGGATATGGCAGATGCCGTAAACCTCGGACGTACTGTCTTCTATGGCAAGATAAAGAGTATCGTGGGTATGGCGCCGTTTGACTTCCTGCGCCACATCCGCATGCAGCGTGCCGAAGACCTCATCAGCCGCAGTCACATGAACATCTCCGAGGTAGCGTACGCTGTAGGCTTCACCGATCCGAAGTACTTCACCAAGTGCTTCAAGAAGGAAACAGGTATGACACCTACGGAATACCGCGACCAGAAAGGAATGACGGAGTAGCGGTTAGCAATTAGCGAACTCTCGCAGAAATCGCAGATAGCGCAGAAATTTAAACAAAAACCAAGAAAACCCCATTCCAGTATTAAAGTGCCTTACAGCACTATCGATATAATCTATCTATTTTTCCTTAAGAACAAGCTCTTAGATAAAAATACCTATCTTATATCTCAATACTCTTACAGAGTCTTTTTAATACTGTCATGGAAAAACCTCGGACTTTGTCCGAAAAAAACCTCTGCTGGCGTAATTTCTCTTACAAGGGTATTAAAAAGCTGTTATAATATTGGTGACAGTATCAAGGTGATACTTCTCACACTGGTCCTTTATTGGTGCAAAGTTATATAGTATGCCAAAAGGTGTCTTTGAAAGTCGCATATAATTCCACAACTGCTGACGCTGCTCAGATCCGAGAGAGGTGACGGCCTTACATTCTACCGCCACGTCATTCATGCACAAGAAGTCTATGTAGTGTTTATGTTCCAAGGGCTTGCCATGAAACATCACTTTGAAATAATACTCCTTCTGAAATGGTATAGAGTTCTCTTCTAAAGTTATCTTTAGTGCCTCTTGGTATATGTATTCATTCAGCCACGGCCCCAATTCTTTATGAACTGCTTGACAGCATCCAAGTATATTGTAGATGTGATTTTTCCATGCTGTCGCCACTTCTGGACTAGCACTTTTATTATCTATGTTTATCATATTTCATCTCTTTTTATGATAACGCCCACTAATAAAGCTTATTGCATTCGGCAATGGTTTGATAATAATTAAAGGTGAGATAAAAGCAAGCGAAGGTTTCTCGTATTTACTCAAAACAGCCGAGGGAGTTATCGCAAGCAGAGGTTTTTCGCTCAAAGAGCGGGTTTTTCTTTTTGAGGTTTGTAATAACGAAGTTATGTGGTAAGAGATGTGACTTGGGCTTAAGAACTTGTTCTTAAAGACAAAGTAATAGCGCTTATCACAAAGTTCCAAAGGAACTACAAACTTCAAAAAGGGTTTTCTTGGTTTTTGTTAAATTACAAACAGTCTTACCTCTTACTTCACCACGATGTTCACGTTTTTCTTTTTCACATCCTTATAATTCGTGAACACAGCGTCCTTCTTGGCAATAATCTGGACATTCTCCAGTGTGATGTCCTCGATAGGCATTTCAGGCAGTCCGTTGAACTCCATCGCCCTGCCGGCACCGTTGCATACGACATTGCGGATGTCGATATGACGGAAGATTGGCGTTTCCTCTGTTACAGGCATCTTAGTGCTGTTATCGGGATTGTCACCGTCAGCCAGCATCTCTGCAACCGACTTTCCACCATAATACATATTAAAGGTAATGGCATCTGTCGCAATATCTGTCATTGTGACGTCATCGATAAAGATATTCTCCACAATACCGCCACGACCACGTGTTGACTTGAAGCGCAAGCCCACATCCGTTCCCAGGAACTGACAATGCTTCACCAGAATATTCGAAGCCGCCATGACCAGCAAATACCGTACAGCCGTCAACCACTACGTTCTCGCATGGGATACCACGACGGCGTCCGTCCTTGTCCTTACCGCTCTTGACACAGATGCCGTCATCGCCGGCATCAAACTTTGAGTTCACAATCAGCGCATTCTTACATGATTCCAGATCGAGTGCATCGCCATTCTGGGCATATGCCGGATTACGTGCCAACACACCGTCGAGAATGATGTTTTCGCACATCAATGGGTGCAGATTCCATGCTGGAGAGTTCTGGAAGATAACGTCCTTCAGCAGCACGTTCTTACAGTTTACGAGACTTACCATCACAGGACGCAAGAAGCGCTTGATGGCGTTCCATTCCTCATCAGTCTGCGCCTTTGGCACATTCATATCGGCAGTCTTCTCTGCGCATACGCCTGATTAGGCACCCAATAGCCTTTCTTTGCCTCTACGCCACCTGGGCGGGCCATAATCTCTTTCCACTTGCTGTCAGTCACCTTCGAGCGCTTTACAGGACGCCAGAACTGTCCATTGCCATCAATCACGCCCTGACCTGTAATGGCGATATTCTCTGCACCATAGGCCGAAAGAGGCGACTGGCAACGACGTGTATCCAGACCCTCGAACGAGGTCTTGATAACAGAGTACAGATTCTCGTCAGGCGAGAACTGTATCACAGCACCCATCTCCAGATGCAGGTCGATGTTTGACTTAAGCACTATAGGACCTGTAAACCACACGCCGCTGGGCACTACCAGCTGTCCGCCACCCTGCTGTGCCAGCTTATCGATTGCCTTCGCAAAAGCATCGGTACAGAGTGTCTCACCATCTCCCACAGCGCCAAAATCCTTCAGGTTCACCTGACGGTCAGGAATCACTGGTGCCTTCACCTCTGCCATCTTGAACGGCAGATTCTGGGTAAACTTCTTGTAAGGGTTCTCGCCCTTCTCCTGCGCCTGGACAGTCATAGCCATCGCCATCAGCGCCATGCAGATAATTTTCTTCATAATTATTTCGTTTTAGTTTTCGTTATCGTTTTCGTTAAAAGCCATCACTTCGTGATGCGTATCCAGTCGGCATCAAGGCATCCCCTGTCAGCCTTTTGGTCTGTCTCCGCAGATATGTAGCCGAACTTCGCTCCTATCCACTTGCCCTGCTTCATCAGGAATTCCTCACCGCAGTCAGTAAACTTCTTGCCATTCAGGCTATACGAGAAGCGTACCACAGGTTTACCCTCAAAGCCACCCTTGTTCTTCAGCTTGGCAGCATCAGGCAGTGTCACCTGCAGGCGCAGGTATATATCCTCGTGGATGCCTGGCTTATAGTCTATCCTATCCTCTGCAGTAGGTTTCAGCGTTGCCAAAACCGTCTCTGTCTGGGGCTTGCCTTTGTCAGCCTGATGACAGGTCATCTGAACCAGCTGGAACTCTTTTCCAACACGCTTTACTACCAATGCCGAGTAATCCAGACCCATCATTATCAGACCTCCGAACTGTCCCTCTGCCTTTGATGTGAAGCGCACCTTGGTGGTAACGGTAAACTCATCTGCAGGAGTCTTCTGGAGCAGCATGTTTGGAACCTCCCAGAAGTTCTTCCAGCCCTCAGAGAGTTTGTAGGTATATATGCGATATGTGCCGAAAGCCGTAGCAGTACCAAACTTCTCGTCGTAGTTAGCGTGCCACTGCCACTGCAGGCCTAACTTCGACGAATTGAATTCGTCAGACTCAACAGGGTTGAGGTTAAAGTTTAGAGTTGAGAGTTTAGAGTTTAGAGTTGACTTTTGACCTTTCAATCTTGAACCTTGAACCTTGAACTCTTGAACCTCTTCCGAAGCCTTTGGCTTTCGGAAAGCCGTCACAGGCTCCCCTTTCTTTCCCATTATGGGCCATTCTGTGCTCCAGTCAACAGGGTTCAGGTGCACTACCCTACCGTATGCCTCTTTATCCCGAAAATGCAGGAACCAGTCCTCGCCATATTTCGTATGCACCCATCCTCCTTGGTGAGGGCCGTTGATATTCGTCTTTCCCTGTGCCAGCACTATCTTGTGCTCATAAGGTCCGTAAGGCGACTTCGAGCGCATAGCCAGCTGAAAGCCTCCTGGCACACCGCCTGCAGGACACATAATCCAGTACCAGCCGTCACGCTTATAGAACTTCGGACCCTCGCAGGTGCGGTTCTCCGTACCATTGCCGTCGAAGACTATCACTGGTTGTCCTATGGGGCGCATGCCGTCAGCGCTCATCTCTCTTACCGTCAGCACAGAGGCATACTTCGCACGGCTGTTAGCCCATCCGTTCACCATATAGCAGCGTCCGTCATCGTCCCACAGTGGCGTAGTGTCGATATATCCTGTACCCTTGATAACGCAGTAAGGCTTTGTCCACTCCCCAGCAGGGTCGCCATTAACAGTCTTCACCATATACACTCCAAAGTCAGGGTCGCCCCAGTAGATGTAGTACTGGCCGTCATGAAAGCGTATTGACGGAGCCCACACGCCATTGCCGTGCTGTGGCTTGCTGAAGTGTTCCAGCATCTTGCAGTCGCCCTCATACAGGTTTCCGATGGCATGATTTATCAGCTCCCAGTTCACGAGGTCCCTGGAATGCAGTATTGGCAGACCAGGCACACACTGGAACGATGATGCCGTCATGTAGTAGTCCTCACCAGAGGGACCCACACAGACGTCAGGGTCAGAATAGTCCGCATTTATCACAGGATTAGTGTATGTGCCGTCCCCATTATCAGGACACCACACCTTTGACTGATACTGCGCCATACCAGCAGCAGAACATA
>CADCAX010000114.1 GCA_902799455.1 uncultured Prevotellaceae bacterium | reverse complement strand
AGGTTGGCTCAGGTGTTTCCATCGATCCTTTCCGTGCATATGTTGTATATAATGGTAGTGGAAACAATGCAAGATTGGCAGCACGCTTTGTTGGAGGCTCTGTAACGGGAATTAATGAGGTTTCTGAGGCTCAAGGCTTCAATAACTTTGAAGGTAAGGTCTTCGAGAATGGCAAGATTGTCATCTACAAGAAGGGCATGAAGTTTAACGCTAACGGTGCTAGATTGAAGTAAGAAAAAAGGTTATAGGTTATAGACCTTGGCCCATGACCTAGCCAAGAACGAATAAAATAATAAGGAGAAATAAGATATGAAAAAGACATATATGATTCCTACCATGAAGGTAGTTAATATCAAAATACAGAATATTCTTGCAGGCAGTCTTGATGCTCCAGAGCAGACAGGTGGTACACTTAATGCTCGCCGTGCTCGCTTCTCTGACTGGGACTTTGAAGAAGAGGAGTAATATAACGGTTAAAGGTTAATGGTTAAAGGTTAAAGATTATAGAGATCTTAAAACCAAAGACTTTTATATAATCATCGCCCCTGTGGATTTCATTCCGCAGGGGTGAGTTTTTTCAAAAATTTGGTGGATTCATTTTTTATGCTTAACTCTGACTTCGTCGTAATCTTACCTCTGAGTTCGTCGTAACCGTATCTTTAGCACGCTTATACCTTTAGGTGTATCGTCGTAACCGTATCTTTAGCACGCTTTCACAAAGCGAAGCGACTGAAAGTAATCGGCTCTGCCGCTTATACCTTTAGGTGTAAGAATGGTACTACGTCATGGAAATAACTTAATCTTACCTCTGACTTCGTCGAAGGTACTACGTCATGGAAATGCAATTCCAAACAATAAAACCGATGGTTAGGTCTGCGACCTTTTATATATCTTCATGTCCTGATGCCTTTGTATGCAAGCATCCCGGTCATCATTTCATGAATATCTATACCTTAAATTTTTAAGGTTTCCATCGTTTTTTTTGTTTTTTCTTGCATTTCTCATAACTTAATCGTACCTTTGCAAACGAAAACATTTTGGATTGAATTATGTGCACAATAAATGTTAATGTGGACGAAAGTCTGCTTCGGAATTATAATCCTGCGTTGTCAAGTAATGCAGCAATCCGTGATTGGGTACAGGAACTCGTGGACAGCCGACTGAAAGAGATGAAGGCCGTACATGAGCAGGAATTCATAGAAGTGGATATTGATAACCTATGAAGCTACTCTTTACGCCAGAAGCATTGGCTTCTTATAACGACATTAAAGCCAAAAAACCTCGCGAGGCGGAGCAGGCGTTGGATGTGATTAAAAGTATTTTAAAACATCCGGAAGAGATAATTGAAAAGTCGGAGTCGCTGACAGGTGCTTTGTCAGGATTACTAAGTTGTAGCTATGGTGTATTCCGCGAGATTATCTACTCATGTTCTGAGAGCGAGGTTAAGATTTATGCGATAGGCAAAAAATTGCGTGATATTAAGACTTCTGTAGGTAATTACGAACAGACTCAATATACGGAGGATGAGTATCGTAGTGTTTTGGCCCAGATGGAAGCTAATCGCGGCAAGGGAGAAACTCCGAAGGTTGGGATATTCTGGTATAGTGAGGGACGTGACGAACTGTTCGGAGTGGTCTCTCATCCCGTTGATGATTACTCTCGTGCTAATGCCTCCGACGGGCGAATCACTTGCTCGGAACTGCATGAAGATGTGTGGAAAAAAGAGTTCTACAGGCAACGTTACAAAGGTGATGGTACAGGCCTTTATGTGGGACAATATCAGGATAAGCCACGTGGTCGTGTGTTTTACAATATTAACGAAGACACTTTTGAAGTAGCATGTGGGAAATGGCTTCAAGATTATCCGCATGTATATGACATGATTCTTCAAGAGTTTGACCTCCCCCCAGAGCGAACAAAGGCAAAGTATGCGATTCACTGGGACATAGGTCAGTCCTGGAGATAACATCATCGCCCCTGTGGATTTCATTCCGCAGGGGTGAGTTTTCAAGAAATATAAGTACTTTTGTAGCCGTTAAGGTATAATCAATATGGCATATATGAACAGGTTTACGCAGTCGGAGGACTATAGGCGCGACGAGCTGATACGCATGATAGAACATTCTGTCGAGAATATGACATTGGCGGAGTTGGAGGCGTTGTACTATGACATGATAACAAAGTCGTACATCAACGATAGTGAATAAAAAGATGGGTTCATAAGTAATGATTTAGACAAAAACCGGAAAAACCCCATACCAGTATTAAAGTGCTTTGCGGCACTAACGATATAATCTAAATATTTTTCCTCAAATGCAAGCACTTGGTTAAAAATATCTATCTTATATCTTAATCCTCTTACAGAGTCTGTTTAATACTGTTATGGAAAAAACACCGTTTTGTTACCAAAACTAAAAAACAATGATTATCATTAACCCTATCTGAAAAGTTTTTTTATATTCTTATGTCACATAACAATAATATTCCGCAGGCTGTTTTTCAGGTTCAACAAAGTGGAACCGAGGTTTTTATTGTTTTTGTTAAATTTTGATTCTTTGGAGAAGATAGAAATCATAAAGCGTTGTTTTACGACTGCTGTGAGGCCGTCGCTGAAGACGTCGTGGTGGCTGCTGAAGATAATGATACCGATATCGCTGGCGGTGCGCCTGTTGCAGTACTACGGCGTGATAGAATGGTGCGCCCAGTGGCTGAACCCTGTCTTCCAGTATCTCGGTCTGCCAGGAGCATCGGCAATAGCCTTCCTGACAGGCGCTTCTGTCACTACCTATGCCAGCCTGGCTGTGATGCTGTCAATGACCCTTACCATGCGGCAGGCGACGATAATAGCCATAATGGTGCTGATATGTCACGCCCTGCCTCTGGAGTGTGCAGTAGTGAAGAAGGTGGGCTCAAAGCCTTTCCGCATGGGACTGATACGTATAGCAGCGGCTTTCCTTGCGGCATTGTACCTGAATATGGTATTGCCTGAGATGAGCGCTCCCTTCGGACATGTGGCGCCATCGGATGTGGGTGTCACCCTGCAGGATGTGTTGCAGGAATGGCTCTTCCTGTCTGGCAAACTGGTGATAATGATAATGGGTATCATCTATTCGCTCTCTGTGGTGCAGCGTATGATGGACGACCTGGGCATCATGTATCATCTGGTGCGTCCGATAGAGCCGCTGATGACATTCTTCGGCCTGCCTCGCAATGCTGCATACCTGTGGCTGGTGGGAAATGTGCTGGGCATCAGCTACGGCTCGGCAATGATGATAAGCCTTGAGGAGTCAGGACAGATAACAAGGGAGGAGGCAAACGAGGTGAACTATCACCTCATAATGAACCACTCGATGCTGGAAGATACAATGGTCTTTGCAACAGCAGGAGTGTCTGCCCTCTGGATTCTCTCCACGCGAATGCTGTTCGCCCTGCTGCTAGTGTGGGGCAGGAGGGCTTTTGTAAAGTTTATAGTTTAAAGTTTAAAGTTTAGAGTTTAGAGTGTAGAGTTGAGAGTTAAGAACTAAAGACTAAAGACTAAGAACTAAAGACTAAGAGTTAAGAGTTACATTATATAAATGCTAGGATTGATATGAAACGTTTGTTTATAGTAGTAGTGATGGTTTGTGGCTTGATGACGGTTATGGCTCAAACCAAACAGTTCTGTATTGCCAAAGATGGCAAGGCGGCAACAACTGCTATAGCTACTTCGGACGATAAGGACTCTGACACTTGGGGCAGATGCCCTTGATGACGTATTCTGATTCGTGTATCTCATACCCTTCTGGTATGGGAACACTTGGTATGGGAACATCTTCAAGACATATTGTCTCGTGACATTTTATACAGGTCAGGTGAACGTGACCCTGATGCTGGTAATGACATCCATGCTCATTGTCGTGGATGCAGTTGCAGATACAGTATTTCTGCATTCCAGAGCCATCATCAATGAGATGCAGCAGTTGCTTTTCGGCAAATAGCGTAAGCGTTCTGAAAATGGAAGAAGAATCCATCGTAGGCATCTTGCTCTCCACGTCAAGGAGTGAGAAGGCACCATGAATGTCTTCGTGGATGGTTTTCAGAATAAGCAGACGATTGGCGGTAATCCTAATCTCTGCATTGTTTAAGATATCTTCGTATATCTGATTCATCTTATATCATTAAACATTATGAATTGTGAATTATGAATTAAAGAAGGCTTCTGCCACATGATTGTACTTTATGCCGTCGCTGCCCCTTACGAGGAATACTACCATACTGACCTTATCACCTTCCTGTGGCGTCCTTTTCTGGTCGCTGTGCAGTAGTTTTATAGGTGCATATCCTTCCTGACTCATTACTCCTCCGTCAGCATGGGGAAGGGAATCTGTTATTCTGTATTGGAAGGTGTGTTTCTTATTGTCGATGGATATTATTTCTGCATCGAGGGTACCAAATACCTCGCGACCTGCGATATGGTCTTCCTGCTTTATTATTACTGCCGACTTAAAGCGGCTGTTTGCAGGGATGATGGGGGTGAACCATACATAGTCGCCTATGAGAGGAATTACTTTGGGACTCTTGGCGACGAAATGGCGTGAGCCGCTGTCAAAGATGTGGAAGAAATCGTTCTTGGCGTCATAGCTGTTTACATATCCGATAACAGGAGGGATAATCATCGGCAATTCTGGTTCCCTCTTCAATGGACAATGTTCTGGATGGCGGTTCAGGTAATCTACGACAACGCGTTCTGTCCTGTCTTGAAGAGACATAAACATTCTCCCGTCAGCAGTTGTCTGGATTTCCTTATCCTCAGGACGCAGAAACAGGTGAAATCCCCAGATGCGGATAAAATTAAGCAGGTTGAAATCGTCGTACTGCTCGGATATCTTCAGTGCCAGTTGCAGCATACAGGAGTGGAGTAGGGAAGGGCGCTCCACTGGTATCTTGATATATGTTGCCAACAACATACGTGTCTGTTGTGAGCCACATTCCTGAAAATGGTCTTTCAGATACCAATATATGGCCCACGCCGTATCCCTCGGATGTGTTTTTGCTGTCTCCAAGGATGCTAAAAGTTCTTCCCAAGTTATTGTTTTAGCCATAGTCCTATATGCCAATTTCTTTTCCGCGCTATCTTCTTTTTGTTCCCAGTCTTGTAGTATTCATACTGCGACTCCACATCAAAAGCATTTTCTTTATACTTTATCTCGCATCCTGTTTCGGGAGTCCCTATTACGCTGATGGTATCATAGCGCACTTCCAGATGCTGCAGATGGAAATCAGAGATGTATGCTCTTGCAGCTTTGATGAGATTGTCCTTTTTCTCCAAGTCTATGGCTTTATCAGGCTCGCCCCATATATCGGACGTCCTTGTCTTTACCTCAATGAAAAGAAGGATGGTGGAGTCTTCATCAATACATACGAGGTCTATCTCATGATGTTTCTTTTGCCAATTACGATGACGTATGTACCATCCGTGCTGCTCCATATATTCTGCGGCACGTTCTTCACCCCATCTGCCTAAGTCATTTTTCCATGCCATATCCGATTGCTGCGTATTCTGCTGATTTCAAAGGTACTAATAATAGGTATTTGGAAGCCTTTTTGAGTAAAAGGTTTTATAAAAATCATATTTTTGTTGCCAAAAATTTGCACATCTCATTTTTTCTTATTACCTTTGCAGCCGTAAATTTGAAAAACGACCTCTTAATGGCGGGATAGCTCAGTTGGTTAGAGCGTCGGATTCATAATCCGGAGGTCGGGGGATCGTGGCCCCCTCCCGCTACATTAAAGGAAAAGAAAATGAGTTACGCGATTCACGTAACTCATTTTTCTTTATCTCTATACTTCTTGTTTCCTTTTTACTTCATTCCCATAACGGCTTTAGCACCTTCGTTTTCTGGGTCAAGTTCGAGCAGTTTTGCTGCAACCTCTTTACCCATCTCCATATTATCGATGCAGTTTACATAGTAATACAGGAGAGTTGCGTATGCAGCAGCAAGCATCTTGTTCTCACCAGCAGAACGGTCAGCCTTAGCACCTAAGATGTCTGTGAAGGTAGCATAGTGAGGACCAGCCAGTTTAACCTGCTCTTTCTGATCGATGGGCAGTGAGAATGGCAGTGTGGCACGCTTGTTAGCTACGTATGCAGCATTTGTTGGATACTTCTCTGCCAACTCTGCATATATTTTGTCTGCCTTCTCGTATGCAATCTTCTTATCCTCTGCTGATGTCTTTTCGTCAGCCAACTGGTCTGCATACAGAGATGCAACAGCTTCTTGCAGAGAGAAAGACTGCTGTGACTGAGCTTTTACGTATTTGTCCAAGTATTCACCTGCCTTAGCGTAGTCAGAGAGTTTCTTATAGCAATC
>CADCAX010000113.1 GCA_902799455.1 uncultured Prevotellaceae bacterium | reverse complement strand
CAAAGTTAATAAATTTTTATGAAATACACCTTTTTACCAATATTATTTTATATTTTTGCAAACAAAGTTCTTATTTAACCGTTAAACTTTAAACTTAAAAAAAAATGAAAGATTTCATCTACTACGCCCCTACCGAGGTAGTGTTTGGCAAAAGTTCAGAAGAACATGTAGCACACATGGTAAAGAAGTATGGTTGGTGATTAGAGGTTATAAGAATGGCGCGAGATGCAAAACATCCTGCGCCATTTTTATTCTTTTCCTCTTTCGCCCTTCACATTCCTTCTTACATCAGCCATCTTACATCCCAAGGTCGTTCCAAGGTCGTTCGTAGGTCGTAGCAAGGGCCAGAAAAAAGGAATTAAACTTTACATTCTCCCCCTAACCGGGGGGATTAAGGGGGGCCTTAAGCAGCCTAGAAGCAGAGTGATTGCAGCCTGAAAGCAGGCTAAAGTATGGAAACTAAAATTTTCTTGGATTTTACCACAAAAAAACAGCTCACGCAGAGGGTAAGTTCTACGTGAGCAGGTATATGATAAATTATAGTATCTAATTATGCATTATGAACTATGCATTATGCATTAGTTATTCCTCGTCCGGGAACTTGCCGTTGAGAATCTTGTTGACGATAAACATCGCGTCAGGCATGCTTACTGTGCCGTCGTTGTTGACATCACCACGGAGACCACTTGCACCACCGCTGATGTTAATATCCTTGGTAGCAACATCAGAATTCTCATAGCCGGCCTTTGTGGCATAGACTGTAACCTTGTAGGTTGTTGTGAGCTGCACCTCATTACCGCTGCCAGCCTTGATGTCAGTATCGGTTATTGAGTATTGGCAGGTAGCACCTTCTGTAGCACAGCTAAACGTCAGTTTGCCATCAACATAGCTGATAGTAGGCGTAGCACACTTAGGAGTTACAGGAATTTCTCCCGACAGGGTCTTGATAGTTCCAAATCCGCTCCAAGGTGAGGTAGTCTTGTATGCCTCTACAGAACCAGCCGGAACATGTAACGTGACAGAAGGAATGTAATTGTTGCTGAACGCATCACTATCGGTTGTTGGAACATTCCCTGCATAGCAATATACGTCCGTCAGACTAGACCAAATAGAGAAAGCGCCATGTCCTATTGATGTCACGCTACTTGGAATTGTGACCTCTTTCAGACCGGAGCAGTTAAAGAACGCCCAATCTCCTATTGATGTCACGCTGTTGGGGATAACAACTTCTGTCAAGCCGGAACTGCCGCCGAAAGCCCATTCTCCTATTGATGTCACGCTGTAGGTAACATCATTATACGTTACGGTTTCGGGAATCGTCACACTGCCTTTGTAAGCATCAGGGTTACTGAGTATTTCATTAAGATATGTAACCTCTGCCTGTTTGGTATTAGTATCGAAATTGTAATATATGCCGTTTACACAATTTTGAATTTTTACGATATTCCCGAATCCACTCCAGGGGTCAGCAGCCTTGTATTCCTCCACAGAACCACGCGGCACATGCAGTGTGACAGAGGATATGGGAGTATAACTGAATGCTGAGCTAACCGTACTTGGCACATTCTCTGCATAGCAAAATACGTCCGTCAGGCCGGTGCAGTTAGAGAAAGCAAGTAGTCCAATAGATGTCACGCTGTTAGGGATGGTTACCGATGTCAGGTCGGAACAGTCAGAGAAAGCATTGTTTCCAACTGCTATCACGTCGTAGGTTACTCCTTTATACGTTACGGTAGAAGGAATCGTCACACTGCCCGTGTATTTTATGTCGCTTGCTATTACTGTTGCTTGTTTGGTATTGCTGTCAAAATCATAATTGATACCACAAAATTCTTCTGGTAACACTTCCTTTAAACCGCCTTTGAAAACACTCGTTGTCCAACCTTTAGCGATATATGCACTTTGTGTTCCGTATGGTACCTTGAGAACACAATTTGACGATATGTAGTCAAATGCATACGTGCCAAAAGTAAATGGTTCTGTTATTTCTGATGTCACCTCTGTCAGGCCGGAGCAACCCTCGAAAGCATATTCTCCTATTGATGTCACGCTATTGGGAATTTTTACCGATGTCAGGCCAGAGCAGTTTTCGAAAGCACCCTTTCCTATGCTCGTCACGCTGTTGGGGATAGTCAACGATGTCAGGCTGGTACAACCAGAGAAGGTCCCTTCTCCAATTGACGTCACGCTGTTGGGAATTGTCAACTCTGTCAGGCCGAAGCAGCCGGAAAATGCACCATTCCCTATTGACGTCACGCTGTTAGGAATTGTCATCGATGTCAGGCCGGAGCAACCCTCGAAAGCATATTCTCCTATTGATGTCACGCTATTAGGAATTGTCACAGATGTCAGGCCGGAGTACCAAGGGACCTGGAAAGCACCGCCTCCTATTGATGTTACACTGTAGGTCACATCATTATACGTTACGGTTGCAGGAATCGTCACACTGCCCGTGTATTCGCTATCGCCATACGTTACCTCAGCCTGTTTGGCCTTAGTGACTAGATTGTAATAAATACCGTCAATCTGAGCATCATACGCACTTGCCGTCAATGTTGACAGCATCAAAACAAAAAGTAATGATAGTTTTTTAGTCATATCTTTGAGATTTAGTTCTTTATTAGGTGCAAAAATAACGTGGACAAAATACCTCGTCTATGTCATAAGCGTTAGCTTCTTGAATTGTTTTATTATTCCATGCGCTTCAGTAATTCACGCAAGTAAATATCGCTGATATTACCCATATCGGCTTTGTCATAGATATATAGTAGTTGTAACTCATCCTGTACTATGCGGACACGAATGATTACTCTTGCGCCACCACTCTTGCCACGTCCTTTCGATGTAATGGCAAGGCGAATTTTGCGGGCTCCGCCAAATAATTCTACGCCCTGCATCGGGTTTTGAAGCAACGAATTCAGAAGACGCTCAAAGTCATCATCCAACGACCTATGCCTTTTCTTCAGTTGCTTATACGATGCTCTGAAATCTTCAGATATCTTTACCCTCATAGCGCCTTGAGTGAGTCGATAGCTTCTTGAGGTGTCATGCTTGGCTCAGATTCAACCTCATTCATGCTGCGGCTGATGATGCGTGCCAACTTGTAGGTCTGCTCTAGTTCGAGCATCTTATTCCAGCGTCTGGTACTCATGCGTACTGTGACGCTTCTTGGAGTTCTTTCTATGACAGCGTTCATGATATTCTTGTTTAGTGTTATGTTTTCTGTGTGCAAAATTACGATTAAGTTTTGAGATATGCAAGAAAAACCAAATTTATTTTCTTTTCTGCATACCCAAGATGTAGTAATATTTTTCTGGAAATATTTGTTAGTTTGAAGTTTTTTTGCTAATTTTGCACAAGTTGTTTTTTCTTGTTTGTAAAAATTATGTTATATACTACGCCATACGACTATAGCGAAGACTCAATCAGACAGCTGGACGAGAAGTTCCGCGAGATTGAGAATGACCGCTTTCTGTATTGTATTCAGGACCAGCAGAAGTGGGATATTGAGAAGGTTAATCATTTTATTGCACAACTGCGTACGAGCCATATGTATGCGTTGAAGGAACTGGACCGCCTGAGAGAACTGGAGCCGACATATAATAAGGAATACTCCACAAACCACAGACGTTATATTACCACAGCGCAGGAGGTGGTGAGCAAAATGACCAGCACATTGAGCGGATTCAAAAAGATTGTGGCAGAATTCCGTAACAAGGGCAAGAACAAAAAAGACGTGACGATAATGGACGACACGTCCCTGTATTCCGGACCATACATGAGAAACATGTTTGGATGGGACACTTATCAGGACCAAAGTGCCAAAGACCTGCTGACAGAGTTGAATTCGTTTTTGGAAGATGCCACGAAATGTATTGACATCGCCATGAAGATGATTGATGATGAGGTCGCCATCAGTAATGATCCCGATACAGCATATCCGATATACCAGAAAGACTACCGGCGCACGGTGAGTGATAGCAGACTGCTTATCAATATGATTGAGAACCAGCGTCCTGACTTGGATAATGAGTTTGTCAAGGCTTATGAAGAAGCGGAAGATGCAAGAAAACTTATCGCAAGCCTGTTCCACACCTTCAATCGTGAGCGCTTTGCCTATAACAGCGCCTGTATGGCCATCCATGAAGGGAAAAAGGCAGAACTTACCAGAGAGGAGTCGCTGATATGGGGACGTGATAATGAGGTGAAGGTGAAGAGACTCCGCCTGCTGCTGGACCATATTCTGGAAGTGCAAAACGTAATGGATGACGTCATCGGATGGAAAGGTATGCTGAAAGGCTATTTCGTCATGCGGCTGCTATATTGGTGCGGGTGGAACGGAAGCAAGAACGAGGCTATACTGAATTACATCACAAAACGATGTAAAGGCAAGATAGAGGTGGTCAAGATGGGGGCCGTCATGACTGAGAAGAGAAAACTTGTCTATCTTCCACCTGGGAAAGATAATGAGTTGCAACAAACTTTTAACCTGAAAATCGATATCTTTATTGATAACTTAGAGAGAAACACTACAGAATCTGACTGAAGTTTTGACTTTATAATTATTCTACGGACTGGCGCCTATGGGTGTCAGTCTTTTGTTTTACCCCCTGTTTTCATGTAAAAGGGGTAAAACTTTTGTTGGAGTTTTGACCCCTGATTGCTCGTAAAGGGTCAAAACTCATGGGTGATGTAAACCCTATGGGTCAAAACTATGTTTTATGGGTCAAAACATCAGGAAAAGATGGCTTTTTACTTGTTTACACAAAGCCAAAATTTCTTCAAATTATATCATTATTTATTCCGACCTTTGCATCACCAAACAACGGGAAAAATGCCAAGCGTAGGTCCGTAGGCTGTCTCACTTTCCCGGTTGTGCGGAGGGACCCTCGTGTGAGACGGAGGTTTTCCCGGAAAGGACTTAGGTTATGTCTAAGAAAATAACCACCGCAACCCCTCCTACGGAAAAATATAATAAGGAGCAAGGTTGGAACAGCAACACAGACTTAGGCTGTGACTTAAAATCAGTACTGCGTAGTGACGTGTGCATGAAAGTAGGTAAGGATTATCAGGGTGTTTTGAAGCTCGACTCGGAGCCAATAGTAGATGAATTTCTCTGTCGCGATCCTCATTACACGTTTGTTGAGACGATTCCTGCAACTGCCAAAAGGCGTAATCCGCACGTGTACAGCGGTAAGTACGTAACAGTAACCCGTTGGAATGACGGCAGCTATCATCCAAACCTCAAGCCCATGCGGGTGGATGAAGGATTTACGGTTGACGGCTATGCCATCGGAGTATGTAACGAACTGCGCCAGGCACTAAAAGGCCTAGTAGAAGTGGAAGTCAATTAACAATTAACAATGAACAATTAACAATGAAGAGTAAGTAAATAGCAGCTGGTTACGGTTACAGTAGTTACAGTTAAAAAAAAGAGTACCCATCATCTTGGATTCACCTCTTTTTTATATTATAACTTATTGATTATTAATAATATATATATAATATATATATAATAAAGAGAAAGAGGGGGGTACCTTAAAAAACAACTGTAACTTCTGTAACTGTAACCGTAGGCTGATAAGTATTCATCTAAAAAGCAGAAAATCAATGACATACGATATTTTTAAGCGCACCGCTCCGGCGATGCCCAAGCCTGGAAAAGGCACAGAAATAGTGAAATTACT
>CADCAX010000112.1 GCA_902799455.1 uncultured Prevotellaceae bacterium | reverse complement strand
TTGTCCATACCTTCCTCACCACTGGTCAGAGCCACCTCGCGATTGTCTTCCCAATATTCCTTATCTCGCATCTCGCTATAAGGATCTCGCTTTTCCAATGCCTTTCCCCTAAAGATTTTTTCTTCGATAGGTTCAAAGGAGTAGTCGTTGCGTCGTGATGTTCGAGTAATCTGGAAGTCACCTGTCCTCTCTCCTATCAAAGCCAGTTCCACGAGCATATCGTTGACATTGAGAACCCAATCGCCGGAAGGGAGTTTAAGGTACTCTTGGTCGATAGCCATATTATGGACAAAGTTGACATCCGAGCGTTTCGGAATGCTCAGGTGTACCTTCTTGACATGAAGCGTAGAGTCCTTAATAATCCACAGGTCTCCTCGGAAACCGAAGTCCTGCTGGTTATTAGGAAGGAAACTGACCTGTATGCAAGAGTCACCTTTAACATCGAGGGTATCGACGATGTAGAAGCGATAGAAACTGATGGCATCTCTACCTATTGGTGAGGTGAAGGGATATTGCAGCAGACGAACCTGATCGTCATATATATCAACTTCCGAAAATACATCTGAAGCCATCTTGGTAAAGATATCACCTGTCTCGATGAGGTCATTCACACCTGTGCTATGTTCCGCATCGACATATATACGTTCCTTCTTTGGGTCTTTACGATAGTATTTATGGAAGATCTTCTCTGTTGTGATGACAGGAAGTACATTCTTTCCAGTATATGGGCTCTTCTCTACTTGCTCCTTCAGCCAAGGCTTTCGGGAATATGTACCAGAGTCGAGAGTCGCCTGAGAGATATCATTAAGGGCTATGGTGAGACGTTCGTAAGTGCGATACTGATAGAAGTCTTTGTTTTCAAGCTTTGTCTGCTGTTTCTTTGCAATAACACGACGCATTAGTTCTACAGCCGGATTCTCCTTTCGGGAATAGCGCGAACTCTTCGACTTCACCACTACCTCGCTAAGGTCATTCGTAGCAGGCTTCAACTTTACGACAATATTGTTATTCTTGTCACCGATATATACACTTTTTGCCTTATATCCGACAGAGGTGAAATTGATATACATACCTCTATGGCGTTCTATCGAGAAACGTCCCCATCCGTCTGTAACAGTTGAGACATGACTACCTTTATATTTCACACTGACATAAGACAAGCTGTCGCCAGTATCAGCATCTATAACTACGCCCTTTACAGTCTGCGCCAACGCTGGTACAGATACCATCATAATAAAGAGGCTGACAAATACCCCCTTAAGAAAATACAATCTATCTACCTTATATATACTATTCATATCGTATTGCTTCAATAGGATCCAAACGTGCTGCCTTCTGTGCTGGGAAATAGCCAAAGCCAATACCAATGATTGTGCAGACTATAAACGACACTACAATAGACCACATCGGAATGCTTGTTGGCAGGCCGAACAGGAGGTTGGCACCAGTGGAGAGTAGTGTCCCAAGCCCAATGCCGAGGATTCCTCCAGTAACTGATATTATTATTGATTCAATTAAGAACTGATTTGAGATATCGATGCCTCGTGCTCCTACTGACATACGCAAACCGATTTCCTTGGTACGTTCTGTTACTGACACAAGCATGATATTCATAATACCAATACCTGCTACGAGGAGTGAGAAAGCTGCTGCCACAACAAGGATGAGGGTTACGGTATCCATCGTAGAAGACATCGTCTCCATTATCTCCTGCTGGGAACGAATGGTGAAATCGTCTTCGCCACCTTCCTTTATCTTATGCTGCTCTTGCAGAATGGTTGTCAATTCTTTTATGGCATCATCTGTCATCTCTTCCGTAATAGCTGAGCAGTTAATGCTTGAGAACCACGTCTGGGCCGTGAGACGCTTCATTACTGTGGTATATGGAGTGATGCAAAGGTTATCCTGGTCCATACCGAAGGAGTTGTAGCCCTTGCTCTTCAGCACACCTATAACCCTAAACGGAATGCTCTTGAAACGTACCATCTTGCCAACAGGGTCCTGACCAGTTGGAAAAAGTTCATCAGCAACAGTCTTACCAATAACACACACCTTTGCTGCCTTCTTGATATCCTCATCTGTAAAGGCAGAACCGTTTGATATCTCCCATTGCTTGATATCGAAATATTCCGTACTCTCACCATACATGGTGGTACTGCTATTGTTGTTGCCGTTGATAATCTGTCCTGAAGCGGTTACCTCAGGAGAAACATAGGTGCAGTACTTCGCATCTTGCTTTATCTTCTCATAGTCATCTGGCTTGAGTGTCTGCATGGCAGACGGGTCTTGACGCACACCACCAGGTCCTCTGTCAGCACCAGGACGTATCATAATGATGTTTGAGCCCATCTGCGAGATATTCTGGCGGATAGACTCCTTTGATCCCTGTCCTATAGCCATCATCACTATCACAGCAGCAACGCCGATGATGATACCCAGCATTGAGAGGAAAGAGCGGAACTTATTATTTGCGATGGCCTTGATGGCCACCTTCATCAAGTTTATGAAATTCATTTATAATATTCTAATCGTCTTGTGGCGCTGGGAGTTGTGCTAACGCTTCCTCAGCAGATAATATATTGTCATTCAGAACATCTTCACGTATCTTACCATCCCTGAGCATGATATTTCTTGAAGAGTAACGTGCTATGTCAGGATTATGGGTTACGAAGATGATAGTACGTCCCATAGCATGAAGCTTCTGGAAGAGTACGAGCATCTCGAAGGATGTTCTGGTATCGAGATTTCCCGTCGCCTCATCGGCAAGGATTACTGCAGGATTGTTGACGAGTGCACGAGCTATTGCCACACGTTGCATCTGACCGCCTGACATCTGATTGCTCTTATGATAAAGGCGATCTCCGAGTCCTACTTCATTTAGTGCCTTTATGGCAGCCTCACGACGCTGCGAAGCGCTGTACTCGCTGTTATACATGAGGGGGAGCTCTACATTTTCAACAGATGTAGTCTTGGCAAGAAGGTTATAGTTCTGGAATACAAAACCTATCTTCCTGTTGCGCAGTCGGGCACGCTGACTCTTGGACATCTTCCTGACACTCACACCATCAAGGTAATACTCACCAGAGGTAGGAGTATCAAGACAGCCTAGCTGATTGAGGAGCGTTGATTTTCCTGAGCCGGAGGTTCCCATGATGGTAACGAATTCGCCCTCATAAATCTTGAACGAGACGCCACGCAATGCCTTCACCACCTCAGAGCCCACCTTGAACTCACGGCGCACATTGTCTAGTTCTATAACTGCTTTCTTTTCCATTGGGAGCAGAGTTGCGTTCTATTTCTTCTGTTGTTGTCTGTTTCGTGGTTTTGGCATGAACGGGTTGTTATCAGCCTGAGTGCCCTCACCCTCTTCTTCACCATTCAACCTAAACTCTGTGATAACCTTCTGACCACTCTTCAGACCTGATGTTATCTCTGTCATGATGCCATTGGTAATTCCAATTTGTACAGGATGAGCCTGGAAAGTGTTGCCGTCAAGTGTCCAAACCTTGTGCTCGCCCTGACAATCCTTGATGACCTGATCGTCTGTAAGCATCTTCTCATTTGGAGTAAACTTCAGGGCCTTCGTAGGTATAGAAATCACATTCGTCTTCTCATTGGTGTAGATAGTGACATTTGCTGTAAGACCTGGTTTGAGCTTGAGGTCTGCATTAGGAGCAGAGATGACAACCTCGTAGGTTACGACATTTGACTCTGTCGTAGCCTCAAGACGCACCTGTGTAACAGTACCGTTGAAGGTGTCATCTGGGAATGCATCCACTGTAAACATTACACGCTCTCCTTCTTTCACCTCACCTATGTCTGCCTCATCAATATTTGCAATAACTCGCATATTGGTAAGGTCCTGGGCAATGGTGAACAGCTCAGGAGTATTGAATGATGCAGCAACTGTCTGGCCCTCTTCTACTGACTTTGATATCACAATACCATCAATAGGGGCTGTAATGGTAGCATATCCGAGGTTTGTCTCAGCCTTCCTGACACTCTGCATAGAGGTCTGTACCTGCTGCTCTGCTTGCTGATAGCTCAGACGTGCCTGCTCAAAATCGTTGGCACTGATGAGTCCTTTTGAGTAGAGCTGTTGCTGACGGTTGAAATTGGCTTTCTGGTAAGCGAGATTGCTCTGCTGTGAAGAAAGGTTGGCTCTGGCCGATGCCAGCTCCGACGTAAGGTTTGTCTTATCCAGCTCAGCAATTACCTGACCACGCTTTACTACACTGTTGTAATCCACATACAGGTGGGACACAATACCACTGACCTGTGTACCTACTGTGACGCTGGTGACAGCCTCAATAGTACCAGTAGCAGTAACGCTGGTCCTGATGTCCGACACTTCTGCAGGAACTGTAACATAGGTTACTGAAGCATCCTTGCTGTCTCCTGCAAAAAAGAAAACTGCAATGGCAGCTATCGCCACCACTACTATGCCTATAACTATCTTCTTATTCATCTCCTATATAGTTCTAACATTTTTATGCAAATTATTGCAGTATATTTTGCCTGCAGTTCTGACTGAAGAGCATTCAACAGACGCATCTTGCCCTCCTGCAGTTCTACGACATTCTTAAGTCCCAGATTAAACTGTTCTGACAGCAGGTTATACGATTCCTGTGCACTCTCAGAACTTGCCTTTGCCGATTTATACTGCTGCTGGTTGTTATATGCCTGTATCCAGTAGTCGCTGATTGTGCTATAGAGTGTTGTCTCCTTATCACGTATGTCCAGAATGGCTTGCTGCTTCTGAATGTTCGCCTTGTTGACAGCTGTCTTTGCGGCACGCTGGTCTATTATCGGAACATTGATACTGAATCCGCCACCGAGGTTGAAGCCGTTCTTCAGCTGTGTACCCCATGCATTGTTGTTCTGTGAAGAACTGTTCGTAGTTGCTGATGCATTCAGGGAAACAGTAGGCAGATACTGGGCAGAGGCTATCCTCTTCTGTATGTCAGCACTCTCGATAGCCAGTCTGGCACGCTTAATCTCAGGACGGTTAACAATAGCCAACTCATACACGCTCTGCACAGAAGGTATTGCCTGCAAGGCCATCGCCTCAGTAGCCTCACCTCCTACGACCTCAAATTCTTCTTCGTCAGTAATCTGCATCAGGGCCTTCAGCTGACGCTTGAAGTTGCGCACATTACTCTCGCTCTGCACCAGGCCATACTCATCCTGAGCACGTTGTGAGGTAAGTTGCGACAGGTCTGCCTTACTCATAGAGCCTACCCTAACCATTTCCTTACCCCTCTCTTCATTAACCTTTGAAGCCTCCAACGTCTGTTGGCTAACCTTCACAGCCTCTTCGGAATAAAGGATTTTGACAAAGAGCAGAGCCAGCTGTTCCTCAAGGTTACGGGCCTTAACAACACTATCCTCTGCAGCTGCCTGTTCAGAGAGGTCATTGAGCTTCACCTGATTGTGGTTCCTGTTACCGTTCCATACTGTCCAACTACCACCAAGAGTATAGGCACCATTATAGCTGGTCTTCTTCGTAACTGTCTGAATCTCATTGTTCTGGACAGTCATACCCTGCTTCCAAGGCTGGTATGCCACATTCTGGTTTGTAGTAAAATTAAGGGATGGAAACAGAGCTGCCTGAGAAGACTTCAGGGTTTCCAACGCTGTCTGACGCGTCAGACCCAGTTTCTGCAAGGAAATATTGTTCGTCAGGCAATAATCAAGACATTCCTCTGGATGACAAGAAAAATGCCCCAAGTATCGCAACAAGATATTTCGTCATTTTTAATTTCATTTATAAATTCTTTATAAAATTTGGCCACAAAGGTACATTTTTTTTTTCAAATAAAAAACTTTTTGGCACCAAAAAAGTTTTATTTTTGCATTTTTTTACTACAGAAATTTTTCTCAACCCAGTTAGAAAATTATTTTCCTCCCTATGATTTTTATATTCTCGGTCCGCAAACATATGTTCAAGGCTCGCGAACATATGTTCCAAGTCCGCGAACATATGTTCACACCCCTGAAACAGAAAACCTATCGAGGAGAAAAATAAAATCCAACTAGTCAGAAAAGAAAATATAAAGGGAAGAAAGAATTTTTTTTCATCTATGTTTGGTATTTTGCTCACTTAATCGTACCTTTGCTGCCAAAACAAAACAGTATGGATAAAACAGATTTACGCAAATACATATTCGAACAGAACAAACTGCATTCTGTTGATGAGAAGGCCACATTGTCACGCAAGATATGCAACAAGATTATGGCACACGAGGCTGTGGAGAGCGCTAATACGATAGTGCTTTTCTGGTCCTTGAAAAGCGAGGTGGACACGCATGAAATGGTCGCTGAGCTGGTGAAGGAAAAGAACGTTATCCTGTTAAC
>CADCAX010000111.1 GCA_902799455.1 uncultured Prevotellaceae bacterium | reverse complement strand
TGACGAAGACTGGAGCATCCGCAAGTGGTCGCAGGACAATATGGGACCACAGACCTATAAGCGACTCTTCGAACTGATGCTGAGACTGCGTGCCAACATTATCTGGCCTGCTATGCATGATGTCAGTCCTGGCTTCTTTACAGTAAAGGGAAACAAAGAAATGGCCGATTCCTTCGGCATTTTGATAGGCACGAGTCATTGTGAACCTCTCTTGCGCAATAATGTGGCAGAATGGAACGTAAAGGAGCGAGGGGCATATAACTATATCACCAATCGCGAGGCAGTAAAGAAATACTGGGCAGACCGCCTGAAACAAGTGAAGGGTTCGGAAGAATTCTTCACTATCGGCATGCGTGGCATCCACGACGGTGCTATGGAGGGAGTGAAGACGAAGAAGGAGAAACTGGAAGGTCTGCAGCAGGTAATTGACGACCAGCGGGAACTCATAAAGAAGTACTACAGCAAGGATGTGGAGAAGGTGCCACAGGTGTTCATTCCTTACAAAGAGGTATTGGAGATTTATGAGAGTGGGTTGAGAGTGCCTGATGATGTCACCCTGATGTGGTGTGATGACAACTATGGCTACCTGACCCGTCTTCCTGATGCTGAGCGAGCAGCAGAAGCGCAAGGGTGGTGGTGGAGTATATTATCACCTCAGCTACTGGGGCAGGCCGCATGACTATCTGTGGCTCACCACAACGCAGCCAGGACTCATATATACTGAGATGAAGGCTGCCTATGACCACAACTGCCGCAAGCTATGGATAGCAAATGTTCACGACCCAAAGGTGGCAGCTTATGACTTGGAACTGTTCCTCGATATGGCTTGGGATATTGAGAGCCTCACCCCCAGCCCCTCTCCAAAAGAGAGGGGAGTGTTTACTCTCAATCAGCACCTTGAGAACTGGCTTTGCACCCAGTTTGGGGCAGAGGTGGGGCATGCTATAGCGCCTGCTATGCGAGAGTTCTATCGTCTGAATGGCATCCGTCGCCCTGAATTCATGGGATGGACGCAGGTAGAGCTCGACAAGAAGAAATATCCTGGCGGCAAGTCTGTTCCATCAAAAACAGAGTTTACCCGAAAGCAGGCTTTTGAGCGAATGAACGACTTCGCCAAAATTGAGGCAACAGTAGATGTTTATTCGCAGATGATACCAGAATATTTGCAGGATGCCTATTTCGCTCATGTGCTTTATCCTGTGCATGCCTCAGCAGCTATGACTCGAAAGATGCTTTCGAAAAATGGTAAGGACTATAACCTCATACAGATGCTGACAGAGCACTATAATACCATGAATAATGGCAAGTGGAAAGGTCTGATGTCAGCAGCACCCCGTGACTTGCCTGTCTTTGCACCAAATGTGCATACAGAATTGCCACAACATCCGTCAGGAGGACCATGTATAGCTCGCAACGCTTGCGACAACCTGAAACTTGAAACTTCAAACTTGAAACCTCAGCCCATCCAGATGCTGGGACACTCTATGCAAGCTGTCAGCCTTCCGAAGGGTGGGGAACTGGTTTATGAATTCGATAGTCCTATAGAGGGTGATGCAGTATTGCGAACGGCTATGATTCCTACGCAACCCAGCGACAAGGGCGACCTGCGCTATGAGGTGAGAATAGATGACCAGACTCCTGTCGTCATCTCCCTGAAAGAACCTTATCGCTCAGAGCAATGGAAGAAGAATGTGCTGCGATGCCAGGCCCTGAAGCAGACACCAATCCGTCTGACAAAGGGTTCGCACAAGTTATACATCAAAGCCCTTGATGACCACATCATCGTTGACCAATGGATGGTGGATTTCAATAAAGAGCGAGAGTTTTATGTGATTCCTATTAAGTAACGGTTAAAGTTTAACGGTTAACGGTTAACGGTTAACGGTTAAAGACCTGAAACTTGAAACCTGAAACTTGAATGAGCCCAAAAGCGACCAGTGATGTCAATCCAAGGTTGCTCCTGCGGAAAAGCTTAGACAGAACTGAGAGAACTTGGGATTATCGACGAAGTCAAACTTGAAACTTGAAACCTCAAAGATTTGAGTTTATGAGACGTTTGTTTTTTACCATATTGTTTATAGCATTTCTGCTGCCAATAAGCTATGCACAGCGTAGTGTGAACATAGTGTTTATAGGCAACAGCATAACCTATGGCGCTCTGCATCAGCAACGTGATGTGACGGCTCCGCCAGCTCAGTGTGCCAAGTGGCTTTCGGAACAGGAAGGTGTTGACAGTGTGTATTTCCGCAACTGCGGACGTTCAGGACGTACCACATACCACTTTCTGCCCAATGCTGCTGACGTTATACCAGCTGGTGACAAGACCTATTTTGGCGATGTGGTGGCAAAGACGAGTGAGTTGGTGAAGCAGCATCCTGGTGTTCCTCTCATTTTCAGTATAATGCTGGGAACCAACGACTCTGTGGAGCGCAAACATAACAGCCACACTACGCCTGATGACTATGTCAGGAATCTCGTTGCTATCATTGATTCGCTGCTGACACTTTGGCCTGATGCCCATGTGGTGCTCAACAAACCCATCTGGTACACCCCAGATTATGTTACGAAAGGCGGTTCCATCGGCTCTAAGCAGAGTCAGAAGCTGATTGGCATCTATGCAGACCGCTTTAGAGATGTTATAAGTCGTTGTAAGGCTGGTCATGTACATCTTGGAGACAAGGATGCATACGACTATTTCAAGAAAAACTGGAAGACCGACATCAATGAGGAAAAGGATGCCCGAGGCAAGTCATATTGGCTGCATCCCAATGAGCAGGGTGCCAGGAAACTTGCAGAATACTGGGGTAAGGCAATATTGCCAGTTATCAAGTAAGTAGAAATTTGTGGAAAGGAAATAGAAGAAAGTAAAATAAATAATAAGATGAAAAAGAAAATCTGTTCAGTAATTATGGGCCTGCTGGTCTCTGTGGCTATGCAGGCACAAGTGACTCCTGTGAGTCAGATGGAGAAACTGGGTCGTGGTGTTGTGGCATTAGCTAGCTCAGGTTCTGGAAAGTTCGTCAGTTGGCGATATTTGGGTACTGATGACCCTGTTCGTACTACCTTTAATGTGATACGAAATGGTGTTGTTATAAAGGAAGGACTGGCTGTAACAAACTATAAGGACACTGGGGGTACCAATTCTTCAGAGTATCAGATTGCGACGCTGGTAGATGGAGAGGTTGTTGATATTTCGACTCCTGTTAAGGCGTGGGAGAATGCTTGGCTGAAACTACCCCTGAATCGTCCTGCAGGTGGTAGCAACAGTAGCGGATCATATACCTATTCTCCCAATGACTGCTCTGTAGGTGATGTCGATGGTGACGGTGAGTATGAGCTGTTCGTAAAGTGGGATCCTTCAGACTCTCAGGATAACTCAAAAGGTGGCTATACAGGTAATGTCTTCATCGATTGCTACAAGTTAGATGGCACTCATCTGTGGCGTATAGACTTGGGATGTAACATTCAATCAGGCTACAGATAATACTGCTATCAAGAATGCCAGCAATACCAAGGACTGGCGCAATTCTGGTGGACGCATAGATGGTGGTCAGGAGTACCTTACTGTGTTTGAGGGCTTAACGGGAAAGGCTATCAATACCATAGCATATTATCCTAACCGTAATACTAAGGCAGAGTTGAGCGAGGCGACAGGTTCCTTTAACTGGGATGACCGCAGTGGTAAGAGCGATAAGGGCAGCTATGGCAATCGTGGCGAGCGCTATCTGGCAGCAGTAGCATATCTCGACGGACCAGAGGGAAAGGCCAGCGGAATATTCTGTCGTGGATACTATACCTATGCTTATGTATGGGCTGTAGATTTTGATGGTGAGAAGCTGACACCCCGTTGGCTGCACCGTTCTGATTCGAAGACCAAGTACAGCGTTGTAACCTATAACGCTCAAGGTACAGGAACGAGCAAGGAATATACCCCTTCTAAGGCTACAAGCGGTAGTGGCAGCAATACGATGTATGGCAACGGTAACCATAATATGTCTGTCGGAGATGTTGATGGCGATGGTTGTGACGAGATAATATGGGGTGCTGCTGCCCTCGATAATGATGGTAAGTTGCTGTATGCCACAGGTTTCGGACACGGTGATGCTATCCATATGGGACAGATGATACCAGGTCGCGAGGGAATGCAGGTGTTTGATATTCATGAAGAGGGGGGCACCTACGCCTGGGACCTGCATGATGCGGCAACAGGAGAGATTATATTCAAGGGAGGTCCTGAGGGAGTTGATAATGGTCGCGGTATGGCGGCACAGCTGACAAATAAGTCTGCAGAGTGGTGGTTCTCTTCAGCAAAGGCTCGTGAGCAGCGCAGTGCTGCAACTGGCGAGACAGCATCAGATAAGAGTGCCTCCCTGAACTTCCGTATGTACTGGGACGAGACTGTGCAGGATGCTCTGCTTGATGGTAATGTGGTTGACAAGTATAATTCTTCATCGAATAGCTTCAGCCGCTTGACGACATTCTCTGATATTGGTCCAAGTTCTACTTGTAATAGCACGAAAAACACTCCAAATCTGTCTGCCGATATCTTAGGCGACTGGCGTGAGGAAGTTATTCTGTATAGTGTCTCTGACGAGGAGACTTGTCTGGGAGTTTACTCCACTAATGTAGCTACCGCCTACAGAATACCAACCCTGATGCACGACCACACTTATCGTATGGGCATCTGCTGGCAGAATACGGCATATAACCAACCACCACATATCGGTTATAACCTTGTTGAGGCTACACAGACTCATCTGATTGTTGATAAGGATGTAGATGGAACGCTTGATGAAGAAATGAAATTCCTGATAGCAGGAGACTTTGTACAAAGTATGTCGGTAGTAAGGGGAGTCTCACCCGATGGTACTTCCAAAAGAAATTGTCCTACGGGCTTTAGTCAGAAGAGTGATGCGGAGACACATGTTATCACTATCACAGGTACTCCGACACAGGTGGGTGTTTATAAGTTTGCTGTTAAGCTGACTGGTCTTGGTGGCGAAGCTGTCACAGATACAGTATATCTGCATGTTGCGGCTCCTACTGGTATTGTTGCTACGACTCCGCAGGTTTCGTATAAAACTACTATCTATGACGTATCAGGTCGCCTGTTGCCAATTACCGATGAGGCGCTGTTACCAAAGGGTATCTATGTCATCAAGCGTGAAAGTGCTTCAGGAGTAGAATTAAGGAAGATTGTGAAGTAAGAAATAACAGTTAACAATTAACAATTAACAATTAATAATTAACAATTAACAGTTAACAGTTAACAATTAACAATTAACAATTGCCTTTAATGATGGCAGCAGCAACTTCCTTTAGGTTGCTTCTCTTCATGATGCTTGTGCTCGTGGCAGCAACAATGCTCGTGCTTATGGAACAGATGTCTCCTGAGGGCATTGAGGAGCAACAGGGCTAGGAGTATGGTGCTGCCGAGATTGAACCATGAAGTCTCCTCTGCTTCGCAGCAGGCTCCTGATGTAAGGGCCGTCTGGAACCATTCCCCAGGCAGGCAGAAGTCTATGAAGCATCCCCAGCCTATCGCCATGATGATGATGGAGAGGAGATAGACAATCATCGTTTTCTTTCCCAATACCTTATTTATCACCAGTATTGACGCCATATTGCATGCCGGACCCGCCATAAGCAGCACTAGGGCGGCACCAGGTGTAAGACCTTTCAGCATCAGTGCAACAGCAATAGGAATGCTGCCTGTGGCGCAGATATACATAGGTATGGCGATGCACAGCACGAGCAGCATACTCATGAGCGTGTTGCCCCTGAAGATGGTGAAGAAGTCGTCTGGCACGAATACCGTTATCAGACCAGCAATGATGAGGCCTATGACGAGCCATTTGCCGATGTCTTCCATCATCTCGATAAAGCCGAAACGCAGAGCCTCCCGTATCTTGCCTGCAAAGGTGGTAGGCTTTTCATGAGAATGGCTGCAGCATGACTTTGTATCTTCTTCCGTCACTTCCTGACCTTCTTTCTCGTCAGCAAAAGTATTTACCATGAGTCCTCCCATCAGAGCGTTGCAGCAGGCTGCTATTGGCCTTATCAACGCAAAAGGCAGTCCCAGCAGCGAATATGTCGCAATGATGCTGTCGACACCTGTCTCTGGGGTAGCAATGAGGAACGATACTGTAGCCCCCTTTGATGCTCCTTTCTTGCGGAGTGACATAGCGGTGGGTATTACACCACATGAACACAGAGGCAGGGGAATGCCGAACAGCGCTCCGTATAGAACAGAGCGGAAGCCGTGACCGCTGAGATAGCGGCTATATACCATACCAGGGATAAACGCATGCATCAGTCCTGCCAGCAGAAAACCCAGCAGCAGGAATGGTGACATCTCATTGATTAAAGCAAAAACTTCTTGCATAATGACTTGTATTTAAGATTTCTGGGTGCAAAATTACTGCAACCTTTTTGCAAGTCAAAGGCAATTGTTAGTTGTTAGTTGTTAATTGTTAACTGTTAATTGTTAATTGTTAATCACTCTCTCCAGTTCTTTTACTAAAGCTTCAGGTCCTGCTATGATGCTTATCTTGCGATTGTCGCAGAGGGGTATCACGATGCCGCCTGCCTCGCGCACTATGAGCTGTCCTGCGCAGACATCCCACGGATTGAGGTTATACTCCCAATAGGCATCGATGGTTCCCATAGCGGTACAACAGAGGTCATAGGCGGCACTTCCCATCCTGCGGAAGCCACGCACCTGAGGAACGATGATGCTTACCTCACGTATGTTGTTGATAGGGTTGGTAGCTTTGTCGTAAGGGAAGCCGGAAGCCACAACACACTCCTTGAGGGAAGTCTTTTGCGAAACATGAAGGGGTTCTTTCTCCAACCATGCTCCCTCGCCCTTAATGGCTGTATAAAGCTCATTGAGATATGGAGCATAGACAACGCCTACTACGCAGTCATTCTTATAGGTGACGCCTATGCTGACGCAGAATACAGGCAGTCCCTGAGAATAGCTGTTTGTGCCGTCAAGCGGGTCCACCACCCATGCCCAGTCGCTGTCGGTATGCACATGCTGTCCTGTCTCTTCGCCCAAGACGGAATGGGTAGGGTAGAGGCGTGCTATTTCTTTCAGGAGATAGTCTTCGCAGGCTTTGTCAACCTTTGTCACTACGTCATAGACATTGCTCTTGGTGTCGATGCCGATATTCTGTGTGCGGAACGACGTCATCTGTATCCTGCCGCAATGCATCGCCATCCTCACAGCCGCCTCTTTTATGTCCAGCAGGGTCTCTATATCAGGAAAGTTATTCATGTTGTTTTTAATCGATACCCTTCGCTTCTCCCAAAGTTCTATGAACTCCCCGCAGGGGCAACTTCGCTCAGAACTTTCAGGTCACATCGAAGTGCATTCTTAACTCTTAATTCTTAACTCTTAACTCTTAACTCTTAACTACAACCTCACTTCCGGCCAGTTGTCGGCAGTCCATGTGATGGGCCGTTGTATAAGGAATGCTGTACCATTGCGTGTGGCGCTGTATCCGTGACAGATGAAGATGTCCTCGCCATCGAAGGTGTAGGCTGCACAATGGCCTGCTGCCTCCCATTCCTTCTTGTCGCCCTCCAAGACGATGGTTCCGCCGCCATTCACCATATCCTTGCCGTCCTTGTCCAGATAAGGGCCTGCAACATCCTTGCTGCGTCCTACCGCTACGCGATAGTTGCTCTTCGCTCCACGACAGCAGTAGTCCCACGCTACGAAGAGGTAGTAGTAGCCCCCATGCTTGAAGATGAAGGGTGCCTCGATGGCGTTGGTGCCAGCATATTTTGAGGTAGGATTGGGTGCACAATTCTTGTAGTTGGGGTCATAGCGGCGTGCTATAGTGCGAGGCTTCTCGCCCTTGGCGATGTGCATGGTGGTGTCGAGGCGTGCCAGTTGTATGCCGTCCCAGAACGATCCCCATACGAGCCAGGGAGTGTCAGTAGCATCGTCGATGACGAAGTTAGGGTCTATGGCGTTCCAGTTGTCGCCTGTCATCTGGCCGTCAGCATTGCGCTTCCTCTCGTGGGAGGTGATGATACAGCCCTCGTCTTTCCACATATTGAAACGCAGCGAGCGGCTGCTCAGCAGACCTATTGCGGAGCCGTTCTTGCCAAAGGTGGAGCAGCTGTATGCCATCCACCAGCGTCCGTGCCACTGTATGACATCAGGGGCCCACACATGATTGCCGAAGCCTGGCACCGAGTCGGTAGTCCAGCCAGGTATGACAGTCATCACAGGCTGTGGCAGCACCTTCCACGTCTTGCGGTCCTGTGATGTCATCTGCTGTATGCCCACACCAGTAGAATATACATAATAGGTGTCGCCCTCCTTCGCCATAACAGGGTCGTGCACCATCGGTGTCTCAGTAGTGAAAGCCTCTCGTGGGAAGCCCCTACGCGGCCCCTGCGCAGAAGCTGCAAGGGTCAGGCAACATGTAAGTAATAAAAGCAGTTTCTTCTTCTTCATTCTGTTAATAGTTAGGAAATCCAGCTGCGAAGATACGAATTTATTCTGAATTTCCCAAAGAAAAGAGAAGAAAAAAATAAATTGGGGTATGCTGTCATCGGTGTCATCGTCATCGGTTGGGGGGGAGAGTGCGAAAAAATTAATTGTCATTTGTCACAATTGTCACAAGATAGAAAAAGGGAGTCGCGATTTGCGACCCCCTTTGTTCTTGTTTACGCTGCTCTCTTCTGGTGCTTGGCGAGGAACTGCGCACTCTTGGTGTACTTCTTGGTTACTGGGTCATAGGTGCAGTAGCCGCGTGAAACCCATTTGCGGAGCAGTGCTGAGCCGTCCCCCTTCATGCCCTGCGCACGTCGTACGGCGTTGAGGTCTTCAAGGGTGAAGGTGTCTGGAAGAAGCTCCATAAGATTTGGGCGTCCAGGCAGCATGACGGCCTTGTCGAGGTCCATTGCGCGACGCATATTCTCTCCGAAAATCCACATCTTACACCACATATCATAGTGGTATGACCAGCGCACGAAGTCTTCAATCTCATTGCACCACTTCTGCCCATTCAGGATATAGAGCACCATACCCCTCTTGAAAGCCGAGAGAGTGGCACGATAGGAGAGCTCGCGGTAGGTATCGTCGTCAGTGAGGGCAGAGTACTGCCTGTTCTCCTCTATCATCTCTGTTGCCAGCTTATTGGCTTTCTTGCATACTATGAGCCCCTTGGCTTCGTTCAGATGAGCTACAAACGTCTGAATCTGTTTCTGGAACTTGTCATCATAGACGCCATAGAGAGGCATACGGTCATCATCAGTATAGATGGTGCAGAACGATATGCGTGAGAGAGTGCCGTCGAGCAAAGAATCCTTGAAGAAGCGACGGCATTTGCCAGGAGTGGTCGAGGCATTCACGTTATAGCGCACCTCTACGCACTCACTGACCGACTTGGTGCCCACACGCTCCTGACCGTACTCTCCGCAGTCATAGGCCAGACGCAGGATTTCTGTGACATTATTGCCCTTGCCGTTGGTCTTGAGCTGATTCAAAAGTCCGATTTCATCGAGACGGCTATAGAGGAAACGTCCCTCAGCATCGGCCATCATCTGCACGAAGGCCGCAGGAGTCATGTCCGACTTCACCCATTGCACAGGTGCCTTGGGGCGCATCGGCTTCTGCTCGTTGGCTGGGCAAGCATCATACTGCTCCTTGTACTCCTGGAGCATCTTGCGGTTCTTGGCGTCCTTCTCCTTTATGTCGGCCATAATGGCGTTGATGGGTTCATTGACGCACGACTTGCCGCTCGACATCTCTGCCGCCAGCACATTGATGAATGTGGGCTCCACGAGGGCATTGTCGTTATAGCGGAACTTCACTCCCTTGCAATGTGCTCCCAACGGTGGGAACACACCCATTGCTACTGCCGGCTTCAGATGTTCTGGTACATTCTTGGTGATGTTACGCATGAACTTGGTGAGCTTCTTGGGCATCACAGGAGGCTTCTGGGCATGAATGCCGTTGGCTTCGACCATCTTGTCTATCTGCTGCTGTCTGCGAGCCTGTTCTATGGCACGCTTCATCAGATCGGGCATCGACTTTGTTTGTGGACGGTTGCAGGCAGAGCGGACTGTTGACATGAACTTCTGCTCATCCTCGCCATATCGGGGCATAATCTGTGCTATCCAGCGTGGGTCATCATTGCAGACATAGCGCAGATGGCAAGACATCGTGAAGATGAAGTTGTTGCGTGCACCCTGAGCAGGCACACCACCCAGCTGTTCCTCCATAGCCTTGATTATCTGGGGATAGCTGACACCATTGAAGTTGTCTTCGTAGCTCTCTCCCTCAGAAAGAGGGGGCAGGGGTGCAGAAAATGGGGTGTCATTTGTCACATTTGTCACAGCCTCGCTGACTTCACGCTCTGCAAAGAGTTCCTCTTCGTCATAGTAGAGCACGTAGTCTCGGCATACTACGAATGAGCAGCGAGCCAAGTCCTTGACGCTTCCGTCATAGGTATCATCCTCCAGTTGGGTTGCCATCCATTGCTGGGCTTCTGCCAGGCACATACCCTGAGGAATCTCGAATACCAGGCGTATGCCCTCATTGCTGGGTGATACGTGAGCAAAGGAGATACCCAGCTCCACTTCACGGCCTGCCACCTTATTCTTATAATAGGCGCGAGGGTCGATGGTGAGGTGGTCTACATCGTAGATAGACAGTCCGCTGGGTACTGCCGACTGGTTGTGACGATAGCCGTCAGAGAAGTTAGCATGGAAGCACACCACAGGCAGGTTGTCCTCCTTCAGCTTGGTCTTCTGCTGATTGAAGGCCTTACGCGTGAGCGTACCTTCATTAACAGCCTTGAGCTTGGCGGCAATCTCCTGACAAGTGTTACGAACAAGCTGGTCGTCCAGAGCAGCGTTAAGGAGCTCAGGAGTGCAAGGTTGCATCTGAGCTGGAGTCTTGATTGACTTGGAAAATGAGAAAGAAATTTTTCTAATCATAGTGTTTAAATTTTTAAAAGTTTGACATTTCGGAATGCGCATTTCCAAGTACAAAGGTACTATATAAAAAAAGGAGTAGAAACGAAAAACTCCCTTCGGAAGGATTTCGGAAGAAAGTCGGAAATCTCGGAAGGGAGTTGGAAAACTTCGGAAAGAAGTTGGAAGAGTATTGGTGTTTAAGACGTCAATTTTGTATCATAACGGCTTAAAATGGGTTTGAATCTCTCTGCAATCTGGTCACAAATCTCGCGGTTTGTGGCTTGTACGGGATTAGGGGATGTTGGTGACCATAAGCGGTAAGAGTCTGTGCGGTCAAACATTATATTGTAGTTGCCATTCTTGCGCACAGTGTCATGCCCCTTGCCTGGAATCATGCTGCATATAATAGCATCAAAACGGTTAGGACTTATGTCGCTCATTATTATGTTCTCGTCAACCATAACGCGCATTACGTGTGGCCACGTCCACATAGTGTCCCCATAGGCTATTTCCTTGTTGATTCCGCGCACAATCTCAATGAGTCGTGCGGCTTTTTCGCTCTCACGATACCTTGCATAGAATTCTTTTGGCATGTGTTTGGCATTAATAGCTGGCTTTCCTGTGATGCTGGATATCACATCGTCCACGTCGCCTCCCATGCCCTCATGCTCAGCCCACATATTGATAAGGTCTACGTAAGGCCTGCGCTTGCTGTCACTGGTAAGCGTCAGGGCATGATCCACGATGTAGTCAACAGGAATAGGGGGGAGGTTAGAATGTGTCGTCTTCATGTGTAAATCCCTCAATTCTCTGTTCGGCATTCAAACGGTTTGTAACATCCAGCAGTTGTCCGTCTGTTGTCTGAAAACGTATAGTGAAGACTTCATTATGGAAGTGGTGCAGATAGGTATGTAACTGCATGCTGAGGTCGTTATAGACCTCATCGGCTGTACCTTCTGACTCAAAATAGAATCCCTCATAACGATTGCTACGGACGCGGTATATGCTTCCAGGCTCATCGCCAAAGCCCTTGAGGCACATCACATCCAGTGTGGCCGTGTAATCATAAATCTGCACCTCATTGCCGTCCTTGTCTTTCTCTACAGGCATCTTGATAAAGCAATTCAGCAATTTCATGCGCTCCAGGATGTAGTCAGCACCAGCAGGGATTTCCTGTTGGAAGTCGTACTCTATTATTTTTGCCACCCAATACAGGTTAGTACCCTTGGGAGTGCACAGCGAACGGCAGTCCTCTACGTCAACAGGTACTAGCTTGCCGGCTGGATATTCCTCACCCAGGTCAAGCACAGGGTATGATTGGCTGTCTATGAGGTCACCCTCTTCATTCTCTTTCCAAGTCACCAGCGTGGCAATATGGCGACCCACATATCCCCCCGCATAGATTACGTCGTAGGGTGAGTCCAGTTTCAAAATCTGTGTTTTCATATCATCTGTCTATTTATTTTGTAGGCAAAGGTACAAAGAAAATTTGAAATTAGCGCATTCTTTTAAAAGATAATTTCCCGACCTTGTGACAATTGTGACAAATGACACCCCATTTTTTTGCTCCATCCCAAGAGGCGGGCAGAGTAAGAGAGAACGGCAGCATGAGTGTAAGTAATTAATATACAATAATTTAATAAATAATATATATATAAAATGATATATAATATATAAGGTATATATATACTATTTTATATAATATTCTATACTATTTTCTATTATTATTATCTGTTATTTACTTTATTATATACTTATAATCATTATTAGTAATATATATATATTGTTGTTAGTATCCCTCCACCACAAACCTGCGTGTAAAAAAAAGCTGTCACAATTGTCACAATTGTCACAAAACGAGCAAAATTTTGTTCCTCCCCGAGGAAAAAATATTTTCTCCTAAGGGAAAAAAACAAAAGAAAATTGAGAGTGAAAGTGAGGAATTAAAAACATACAAAACAGAATTAAAAACAGTCATTTTCCTCCCCAAAATTTGGGAAAAATCACTGTGTGCGCGAACAAAAAGCGAAAATTTTTAGCATGGTATTGTAGCGAAAAAAAATGTAATAAATAATAAAGTACGATTTCATCGAAATTATTACCTTTGCATCCGCATATTTGAAAAAAAAAATGTTGCAAATTTCGGTAGAGTGATAAAAATGTCGCAAAACCTAAGTCTGAAAATACAAATCAAATACATTAAAAAATAGTAAACCTTTAAATTACAAAAACTAATGAAAAAAATTTTATTTCTAATTACGCTTCTCACCTTTATGGGGGGGGTAAATTCTGTTAAGGCACAAGCAGAAACAGACATCACAACTCTTACTTGGGTTAATAAAGGGCAACCCTGCACTCAAGATTTCAACAATGAAAAAGGTGGTACCGTTTACGGTACTGATGCTGGTGGTTCTAGCATCTCATACGTTGATGTGTCTGCTTACGGCATCATCAAACTCTATGGTACGGCTAGTCAGACTGCACGTCTGTTCATCAACCGTGAAGTGGCTGGCGATGAAAATGGTACTTTTTTCGTTGACTTGGATTCAAAGGGCGTTGGTACTTTTGACTGCAACACAGTCCTTACTAAGCAGCCTAAGGCGCAGTATATACACCTCAACGGTGTCAAGGCTTCTGCTTATAACACCAATCTCAACCTGAGTAGTATTACCGTCAGTGGCTCTGCCATTGAATTCCCTGAGCCCGACCCGTTCGTACTCCTTGACGGCGAGGTGGAAATCAATACCTTACCTTGGGTTAATCAAGGACAGGGTTGCGCCAATAATCTCGGCACTGAAACCGACGCGCCCATCTATGGCACTGATGCAGGTCCTTCTGATGGCAATCTTTCTTATGTAGATGCCACCGACTATACTGCAGTGAAACTCTTTGGCCCTGACGGCACTGTCCGTCTGTTCATCAACCGTGCCGAGTATGGTGGCGGTACTTTCCAGTTCTATGTGACCATTTCAGGTGGCGTAGGTGTGCTTGATCTGGCTGACGTCTATGCCGCACAGGATGGAGCAACCTATATTCATATCAACGGTGTGAAAGCCAGTACCCCTGGAGCAAAGGCACAGGTGGACCATATTACCTTGGTTGAGAAACCCTTTGAGTTCCCCGAGGGTGTCACTGACCTGACTACGCTTCCCTACGTCAACGAAGCTCAGGGCTGTGTCAATAATCTTGGAACAAGCACTGATGCAACCATCTATGGCACCGATGCCGGTCCTGATGGCAGTGGCAATCTCTCTTATATCGATGTCACCAACTATAGTGCTATCAAACTCTATGGAGCAGCGGGTGATGTAGTGCGTCTGTTCATCAACCGTGCAGAGTATGGTACCTACCAGTTCTTTGTGACCATTGGCGAGGATGGCGTGGGTACGCTCAATTTGGCTAATGTCTATGCTGCACAGAGCGGAGCAACCTATGTACACCTCAATGGCTTAAAGGCATCACAAACCTGGGCTACCACACCTGATGCTGACGGAAAGGCACTCGTGAACTATATCGGTGTTGTCAATGCTATCAGTGTCACTGCTGGCCCTGCACCTTATAGCTATGTATTGACAGGTGCAGGTGAACTCACTGTTCCTGCTACCCGTGCTCTTGCTGATGCTAATGCCACATTCTATGATGCAACTGGCGTTACAGGTACAGATGTTGACCTTACAAGCGTTGCTAACAGCAATGCATTATTCAAGGCTAATTCAGGTGCTCTTGCTAACACTAGCAACGTAATCGTAGGTAGTACATGCGCTAACCTCGCATTGAAAGATGGTAACTATCCATTTAGTGCTCCTGAGACATTTACTGCAACAAGTGTTTCTTTTAATCGCACATTCAAAGCAGGAACACGCTCTACAGTTTGTCTGCCATTCGCTCTGACAGCAGCAGAAGCAGCAGAAGCAGGTACTTTCTATGAGTTGTCAGGTACAGAAAATGAAGGTACACAACTTACTTTCACAGACATAACTGCAAGTGGTACGACTGCTTATAAGCCTTATATCTTTGAAGCAAATGCAGATGGTGCTCCATTTAGCAGCGCCTATGCAAACAAGGAAATTGCAGAAACTCCTGCAACATTCACGGGTACAACAGTCGAAGGCTACACTCTGACAGGTGTTCTGACAGGTAGCACAGATGTTGCTGCTGACCACGCAGGTAAGAAGGTATATGGTTGGAGCGCTAACTCTGGTAAGGAAGGAACTTTCGTAAAGGTTGGCTCAGGTGTTTCCATCGATCCTTTCCGTGCATATGTTGTATATAATGGTAGTGGAAACAATGCAAGATTGGCAGCACGCTTTGTTGGAGGCT
>CADCAX010000110.1 GCA_902799455.1 uncultured Prevotellaceae bacterium | reverse complement strand
CCATATTTTTATTAATTAATTGTTTACTGACTTAAGTTCCATATTTGTGAGTCGCAGAATGAGCGCATACTTATCGCCATCTACCCTACCTTCGAGGAAAGCGCGATAGGGCGTTCCACCACCAGCCATCACTATGGGTTCGTTACCTTTGGCACCACCACCCAACAGCATCATGGCATCAGAATCAGATAATTTCTTCGCCATATCATAAAGAAAGTCGAAAGTCAGACCATTCACATGCTGCACCTGATAACTCTTCTTGAACATAAACATGCGCATAGCTTTCTGCACAGGAATCAACTTACCTGTCCAACGAAGTGGAAATCCATCAATAGCAATATTGGCTGTGGTAGTTGTTTCGGGATGTATTTCCTTTTCAGTTCCGTCGGGCAGATAAACGTGCTCGTTTAGTGTTACACCATACGCCACTTTCTGCTGGGCAGTAAGATAGACCTTCTTCAGTCCCTCTACCTTTAGTCCAAACTGTTCCATATCCACCTCCGGATCGCTATCAACAAGCACCGAAGCCAAGTTCTCGCCATACTGATTGAGCAAGGCCTCATCAGTGGTACTCAACGTGCAACGCACTCTACGTTCATTCACACTTCGCTTACCATTAGAAGTTTTGTAAACGGGTTGCTGGCGATGGATAGTGCTTCCGAAAGCCACTTCTGCATCGCGCTTTGAGTCATTTGAAATATTAATCTTACGCATAGTCTTATACCTTATTATTAATTAGAACATACTGAAATCAAGCTCGTCGATCTCTTCATCCATACCCTCGTCCAGGTCATCAATAGTAGTTTCTTCTGCCAGCGATACCAAGGGGAAATCCTGATGGATACCAGCAAATAGGAATAATCCGTTAGGAGTGTTTAGCAGATAGGCATCATTGAGATGGGTTCCTCCACGATAGCTAAAGCAGAAACGGTAGATGTCGTCACCAACAACAGCACTCAGATCAGCATTCACTAGCTGATATACCGATTCCCATTCATTGTCGAGAAACTCTTGAGCTGTTGCTTTTTTATTCAGTTCGATTGGGGCATCGAATGACGAAGGATACAAAGGCAACACCTGTGCCCCATCCTCACTATAGGCAGTCAGATCACTCTTCTCTATCCAGCATCCGGCTTCATTGACTGTTCCCTGCTTAAGTCCTCCAGACGGAATGATTAGTGCATCGTCTGGAGATAGATAAGCCGAGTTGCATACATCACCATTGCGACTGGTAGCCACAAGACTGGTCCAGCCATAAAGCTTTTTTCTCTCTAACTTAATAGGTGTTGACCCATAAGTAGCACCACATAAATTAAACTCAAGTTCTTTTGCCATAACTATTCTATTATTCAATGATATGACTTAATAATAGACACATAAAAGAAAAAATTCAAAAAAGCACCAAACTTTTTGAATCTTTCCTGTATTTTGCAATAAAACGGCATCCCAAGACCTTTATACTACAGGATTAGAAGGATGCCAGCCAGCCTCCGGTTTCAAATGAAACTTTCCACGACTGGTTCTGATAGCATTGGTAACGTTGTTTAGTTTACTTCAAAATATGTTAGCGTCTAATCAACTATATTATATCAAATAGGAGTCTCTTTTGCTACGTTATTTGCTTTCTTCGAAATCCTCAAAATCCTCATCGGATTCGAATAACATATAATTGCCTATTGTTTCCAGTTTTCTTAATAGTTGTTGTTATGTCATTAATATAGATAGGTATGATAAAAAATCAAATGCTTCCGCTATTTCTTGATCTTATCAGATATATAATGTAAATCTTCTAACATTTGCCCCAAGACTTGGTCTATTGTAACATCTTCGTTAATAATGTATTTCTGATATACATACGTTCCATCATTCATATCATATTTATTATAGCCCTTATTTTCTCTGTCAGGAACAACCATCCAACCAGCATTTATCCAATGTGAGAACGATTTAATATTCATCCAGTTCGGAATAATACTAATCTTTTTATCTTCCAAACGTTTCCACACCGTTTCACTAAAAACCTCGCCTTGTTGTTTTTTCAGTATTTTTATCGTATCATCATTCTTCTTTACTTGTATGCCATGTTCATAAGCATTACCTTGTACTTGAATCGCATAATACAGTTCAACCCCATTTTCGCATATCGGATGAACATTAATTTCAAGAAGGGGGTCTCCATGAAGATATGTATAGTTTACACAGATATACTTATCACTATATTTAAATTCCGTTTTCTTCTCTTTAAATAGCCCGGCTTGGTTACTAGGATATACCGTATATTCATATTCCGATTCCGTTCCATATTTGTTATTAATAATATTGAACAATTGTGTGCACAGATATGAAAACTTCAGCTTCTGATATAAATCATGAATTCTAAATTGATGAGCATCTTTATAGTTTTCGTTTTTAGAAAGGAATTTCTCCGTTTCCCCGTAGTCTTTTTCCCATTTACTTGATAATGTCGTAAGGCATTCAATGAACTTGCAATAATCATTAATTATTTGAGAGTACAATCCGTTGGAAACATTTTCGAATGCTTTTTCGATTTTTGATTTGTAATCTAAATAATTGCAAACCTTCCAATCTATCTCTTTCTCATTGTCCTTCGAATCTTTCATTTTCACCTTCCAAACATTTTTACCATCGTTTTCGTATCCTGGGAAGTTTTTTGCTAAAGACAGGAGAATAAAATGGATTGGTGGCTCTTTAGCTATTTCTTGTTTTACGTAACATTCTAAAAAGTTGGTCTTATTCTTTTTCTTTTTCCCTTTTTCACCACTGGTTACAGACATCTCTTTTACTTCTGACCATATGGTTTTCCTTCCACTTTCAGATTTTATACCTTTTTTTAATACCCAAGAGCCATTCTCTATACCAATCCAATATTTCCCATCGTACTTATCATCATTATTACCATATTCTTTTAAAGCGTTTTCAAATATATCATTTCCTCGATTCTTCCAATACGCTAATTTTTTTTCTTCTGCCTCCCGTGCATATCTTTCCAACTGTTCTTTATATGGGATACTTTTAACCTTATTCTCTATGACGAACAGTATACGGAAATCATCGTCATCATCAATCTTCTCGTTGTCGTTATCTTTACCATATTGATCATAAGCCACAACACAAAGATCAAAGTTGTTATATTCTCTCTTTACCCTCCAGACCGTTGGCCAATTATAGTCATTTTCTTCTATTCCTGCCATATCAAGGATTAAACGTTGAAAAGCTTTCTGGTCAACATTTGACAACCATTCCAAAAAATTAGAGTGGAAAAGTTCTTTTGAGGAAAGCGATAGTTTAAACATCGGAGATGTTTTCAAATATTCATATGCTGAAATAACATCTTTAGTTTTATTCTCCATAATTCCTTTACAATTACCCACACATCGCGAGGTTTTAACTTAATAATTTAATTGTTTTTGAAAGATTCAATTTATTCCACTACTTCTTTTAACTTCTCCCAGACCTTTACCATTGCCCAGGTGTCGAGTTCGCAGTAGCGGAGGAGGGCTTCGCGACTGGCTTTGGCCTCTTCTGGTTCCATAAAATGAATCTGGGGGAAGAGGGTCATGGCATTACCTCCATTTTGGCAACGCTCATCAAGGTTGTGGTAGTTCAGGCTTGGCTCATCAGGGAACAATGCTGGCAGCACACTCTTGATGGAGAATGAACCATGCATGGCAGGTACGTAATAGTAACCATCGCGGAAAGGGTCGAGCAAGTCCTGAATATGGTCTCGTATGTTCAGCAGATGGACAGCTAAATCAGGATACATCCCGGCCAGCTCCCTGATGCGTCCACATTCGAAACCTTTGTTATAGGCCAATGTGCAGACGTTCATGGGGATGTCCTTGCAAAGTTGTTCGGCCAGAGAGCGACGAGGATCGCTGCCATCATTGGGTGCCAAAAATTCCAGATGTTCATAAGCCGCATCAGCACTACGCTTGACGTGCAGCGAATACTGGAAGGTTATCTGCTGATAAGGCTTTGTACCATCATACAAAGGGATAGTCTGCTGAATGGTCTCGAAATCGAGAAAATATAGTGGATAGCTAAGTCCGTCGAGAAAGCTGCGGATGCCCTCTCTATCGATATGTTCTGTCTGATTCAGCGTACACTCCACCTGCATCTGCTGCTTGTCACCCAACTCTATGTCGCGTACATCTTTAAATAAGATACGGCCTGCATGATAGTGCTCTAACTTCTTGGCAAAATTCATGCGATATAGGTCGAAAACGGTTGGTTCGTCGTCAGGCACACCATGTTGGTGCTTGCAGTAGTCGAGGAAAGCACAGCCGTAGGGCTTCATGCAGTGTTCTGAGAGGTCGATATCAGGTTCTTCTTCTTTGGCCAATACCTTCAAAGTTTGGCTTGCTTGTGCTGGCACTTTCAGATACTCGTTCTCCACCAGTTCCTTCATATCGATGACGACGAAGAGTTTCTGGAGGTCAAGCTCTCCCTGTCGCACATAGTCGCTATTAAGGCAAACAAGATAGGTATTAGTGACATTGATGCCACATTGGGTCAATACCCATTTCTGATAGGCAATATCAGGGGCGTACTTTTCCAACTTCGTCTCTTGGCCGTTGAACTCAGGGAAACTGGTGCTCTTCACTTCGTAGATGGCCCAGCCTCCGGCCGTCTTGCGCAGGATGTCAACGGCGCAATAACCTCCCTCGCAGATAAACGAAGCCTCGCAGATGTTCTCCACGCCCTCATCCATCCACTGGCGCGTCTGCTCCACCATCTTGGTGAGGTTGAGGCTGCCATCAGCCTTCTCTGCATGCGCCTCCTTGAAGTCGCCAAAGAGCCCCATGGCCAGGTCGCCCACCACATTTCCCTGTGCAAAACGTGCCTGCAGGCCAGCATCCACAGTGGCCTCTTCTGGCTTATACACCTTCAGCCACAGGTTCTTCGGACACTGGCAGAAGGCCGTGTAACGTGATTTTGACAGTCCTTTCATAATTGCATTGCTTTAAGTTTCGGCAAAGATAGTCATTTCTCCGCAATAATTCAATCGTTTAACGGTATTTAAGATTGAGGCTCAGTCCAAAATCCACCCATCAGCCACCAACTCCTCCATCGATTCATAGTGAGCGATGATTGTTCCTTCTTCCATCTTCTCATATTGGTCATCATCTTCTGACATGTTAGAAGACATCGTTATAAACGCACCCCCTATTTTGCCATGCCGGGATGACAAAATAACAGTTTTCACTCAGAAAACGGTCACGGTCACAGCTGTGACCATGTAACCTCCAGAGTAAAATCATAAGAATTTTGTAAACAATATTCAGAAAACAACCACTCTCGCAGACACATTTGTATACGATTGATTTTCAGCACCTTACAAGCACCTAAGAAAGGATTAAGAAAAGTAGGAGAAAGCAGTAAGGAAAGTCTGAGTTTCATGCCTATTAACTCTCAGAAAGGTGGCAGGTTTCTGAGAGAGAGTCGCATCATTCTATAATATTGTAAACATATTTCATTTTGTCACAAATCTCAGAGGTTACATGGTTACAGCTGTAACCGTAACCGCTGCCTACAGATTATTACAAGCAACGAAGGGATTATTCTGCGATTTTTAGTACCATTACATCAACTATGACATCAGAGAATCATTGACGACGAGCGGGCTGAGCAACTGACCGCTCAGACTTGCTGCCATTGGCTGGTGGTCACTCTGGGGAAAACTTTGAACGGCGGCAAGCAATCTGACACCTATAAGAAATATATCAGCACGAAGGACACGGATCTTAATCCGCAGGCTATCAGCGAGTTAACGGCTATCATGGCGAAGCGAAGGGCATAGGGGATAACTTCCTAGGAAATCCCGTTTGGATTTCCCTTTTTTCCCTTATTTCTTTCATTTAGCGGCAAGCCTCGCCAGGCGAGCATGGCTGCTTACCGTCAACTGCTGGCGGAGAATCACGTGGAGGAGATCCTCCAGGATGTGAAGCAGAACAAGAATCTGGATCGCAAGAAGGAACTGCCCGTATGGCTGCCCCTTGCGGCAAGTTTTAAGAATGGTACGCGCAAGGCCGAAGATGCCGTGCCCTCAGGACTCTTCTTCCTCGATATCGACGAGAAGGGTCTGACGGAGGCTCTTTGGAATAAGGTACGCGAGGAGAACCTCATCCAGGAGTTCCGCATCGTGTACTTTGCCGAGAGTGCCGGAGGTGGTACCCACATCTGGGCTTGGCGCACACCAGGACTATCTATCGAGGAGGACATCCAAAGGCTGGCGAGTCGCCTGGGTGTCAGCTACGACTCGCATGTGACC
>CADCAX010000109.1 GCA_902799455.1 uncultured Prevotellaceae bacterium | reverse complement strand
GAAGCATGCTGCTTTGTCTCAAGCGGATGGAAGCCGAAGATGTCTGCCATCTGTATCTGTATGTCGCTGCGATACTGTGGCAGGAAATGTATGGGCTGGTGCGACTGCTGCGCCCTGTCGATATAATCTCTCAGCTCTTTCATAGGAGCAGAATGCATGACACCCACTTCTTCTGCCAACTCTTTTACGGAAGGCACATAGCCAAACCATACTATGTCGTCAATATCTATGTCGTTGCCGAACAGATATTCCTCATCATTGTCAACGTCTATCACTCCCACCAGTCCCTCACGCTGCTGCCCGAAGAAATACAGGAAACAGCTGTCCTGACGATAGCGGTATGCATTGGCAGGATAGTTGCATGGGGCATCGTTATTACCAAAGAGTATTATCACTCCGTTGCCGACTCTCTTCTTCAGCTCCTCACGACGAGCTATGTATATTTCTTTTGAAAACATAGTTTTTTAACGAAAACTAAAACGAAAAAGTTTATTTTTGAAGATTTCTTTTGAACCATTGTGCAATATTCCTAAACAGGAAGTTTCGCGTATTGCCGCCAGAGATACCATGATTTCTGTTGGTAAACGACAGCTGCATAAAGTCCTTATCGGCCTGCACCAATGCCTCTGTATATTCCGCCACATTACGATAGTGCACATTATCGTCGGCAGTGCCCTGACATATCAGCAGTTTACCCCTCAGATTAGCAGCCCGTGTTATAGGGTTGTCGTCATATCCTTCAGGATTCTCCTTCGGGGTACGCATGAAACGTTCCGTATATATAGTGTCATAGTAACGGTAACACGTAACAGGCGCTACTGCCACGCCGGCAGCAAAGAGAGGTCTTCCGTCTGGGCGCACTACTGTGGTATCACTCATACTCATCAGCGTCATAAAGCCACCGTAGCTCCATCCCCAGATACCTATCCTGTCCTTATCAACATAAGGCTGCTCACCGAGCCAACGTGCCACTTCACACTGGTCGTGGGCTTCCTTGGCACCAAGATGCAGGTATGTCTGCTTCTCGAAGTCGGCACCTCTGCCGCCAGTCCCTCTGCCGTCAACACACACCGAGATAAAACCCTCCTGTGCCAGATATTCTTCAAAGAGGCAGCCGCCCATAGCACCACTCTGCCACTTATCCTCCACCATCTGCGAACCAGGTCCCGAATACTGATACATCACAACAGGGTGTGGCTTATTCTCATCGTCAGGACGCACCATCCAACCGTTCAGTTGCGTTCCGTCGCTTGTGGTCATAGTGAAGAACTCGCGTTTGTAAGGTGCAACGCAATCTGCCTTCTTCTTCAGCTTCGCATTATTCTCCAATTCCTTCACCACCTTTCCCGTCTTTGCATCACAGAGAGTATATACAGGCGGTGTATTGATGTCGCTCCATACGTTGACGAAATACTTATAGTCCTTTGAGAAGGTAGCACTGTTTGTTCCTTCTTTTGGTGTCAGCTTTGTTGTCTGTCCCTTTGCATCGCGGGCAAAGACGGCAGTACGAAGAGGCGAGCCGTCCTTTGCTGCATAATAGCAACGTTGTGTTTTCTCGTCATAGCCGTAGAAATCCACTACCGGCTGGTCGCCCTCCGTGAGTTGTCTTATCAGTTTTCCCTCAAGGTCATAGAGGTATATCTGTGCAAATCCCGTCCTCTCGCTCTGTAGCACAAAGCCCCCCTTTGTCATCTGTATTCCGGCATAGGTCGCCTCGTTGATGTATGGCTTCACCTCGTCGGTAACAATCAGCCGGCACTCACCTGTGCGAGGATTGCAGACATATATCTTCAGGCAGTCCTGATGGCGGTTGAGGGTTGGGATAATAATCTTATCTGCATCGCTCGTCTGCATAACCCTCAGGATATATCCGTCGCTATCCACAGGTACTTCTACCTCCTGCTGCGCCTTAGTTGCAATGTCGTATGTCAGTACCTTCACCTTACTGTTGTTCACCCCCGCCATAGGGTATTTATATTCATAGGATGAGGGATATAGGGCATTCTTTTTCTTCTCCGGTTTCAGGCCCTTATATACAGGAAAGGAGAATGTCGGCACCTTGCTCTCGTCAAAACGCTGCCAGCACAACATTGTACCATCAGCATTAAAGCAGAAGGCACGTGCATACACCAGTTCCTCCTCATACACCCAATCGGGCTTTCCGTTGATAATCTTGTTCTGCTCTCCATCGAAGGTTACCTGAACTGGAGAGGTGAGCGTTGAGCGGTTAGAGGTTAGAGGTTCTATGTATAGGTTATTATCCTTTACATATGCCACATTCTTTCCGTCAGGACTTATCAGCGGCTGCTCCACCTTTGCTCCACCGGCAATCGGTGTGTCGCCATATTTATATATCGCCCTGCTGCTCCTTCTGTAAATCGGTTCCAACTTCTCTGCCGTCAGTTCTGCCTTATCTTTTTCGCCAGGCAACACCTCGTTCATCTTCACTCCCTTAACGGAATATTTTCCGCTGGTGAGATCTTCTATCGTCAGTTTCTTTGGTTTCATAGTGTATATCAGCGTCACGATGCTGTTTCTGTCAAGAATTATCTCCCCCTCCTCTGTCGGCTGCTGCTCCCCTATCGGTTCCATGCTACGCTGATAGTCCGTAACATATCCCTCGCTATATGTCCACCCCTCTGGCAGGTTCAGGGTGTTTTTTACAGGTCTGCGTTCCGTATTCACCATCACAACCGTCATTGTCTTTCCGTCAGGCGATATAGCAACCAAGGCATTGTCGCTGTCAATATTCAGCCACTTGTATCCTGCTGGTACGAAACGCGAGAAATGCTGCCTGACATAGTAGTTCTTATGCCTTGTATATTGCTTCCATTCCCTGTCACATTTTACGAGACTCCACTGGTCGAAGTTCACCTCCACATACTGCCAGTCAAGCCATGCTGACGGCTGCAGGTCTCTGATGTCTGCAATCAGTCGTTTTGCCATCATGAGGTTTCCGTGCAATCCTCTTCCGCCGTCGCCAGTTTCCGACTGCCACAGGAACATCCTGCCACCCTCAGCCTCTGAGACCTCTTTTCGCAGAGCCTTTCGCAGCCAGGGAGATGCCTGATAGGTGTGCGTATTCCACTGTCCTATCATGGGAAGAATACCAGCCTCCTTATACCCTTTGAATGCTTTCAGACTGTGTGCCACACTCGTCTCGTCCGATGCTGATATGACGGTTGACAGACCCGATTTCTGCAATACAGGATACAAGGTCTTTACAAACCGTATCTGCGATGGTACGGAGAAGTGACACCCTTCTTGCGAAGCGCTCCGTCCCCAATAGTCTGTCAATGCCTCGTTAAAGGGTTCAAGAGTGCGGAATGTTATGCCATATTTCTCTTTGTAGTGTTTGCACACCTCTACGAGATAGTCTGCAAACTTCTCATACATATCCTCTCTCAGGTTGTCTGCTGATGCCGGTTCGTTGCCACCCACACAGCCACTCTTTGTCATCCACCACGGAGCGCTGTTTGAGAACGCCTCAAAGATAGCGTCCTTACGTTTCTCTGCTATCATCAGCATCACCCTGCGCTGTGCAGCATCATTATCCCATTGCCACGTACCGTCAGGCAACTGAAAACCCTCCATTTCCGCACGCAGGCCTTTTCCGCCACGCTTTCCCATGTGGTGTGGTTCGCAATGTTTCCATTCGGGGTCATCACCGCCTCCGATGTTGTAGCGGAAGATGTTATAGTTCAGTCCCTGTGGGTCTGTCAGCCACGAGATGAGCGAATCAAGATGCTGCTCATCATACTTTCCGCACATCTGTGCCCACCAACACAACGATACGCCCCACCCTTCCCACTTCTGTGGCTGGGTTCTGTGGGTATCAACATTTATTGTCTCGGCAAATCCCAATACCGAACACAAACACAATATTATGGAGAGAAATATCTTTTTCATTATTATTATCTTATCTTTAACCGTTAACCTTTAACCGTTAAACGTTACACTTCACCTTCTTCACGATGTTCGCGCTGCTGGTGCCGACGTGGATGGTATATTCTCCGTTGTCGGTTTGCCACTGGTGGGTGGCTTCGTTCCATGAGGCGAGGTCCTGTGGGGTGATAGTCATGTGGAGGGTCTGCTGCTGATTTGGTTGCAAGAGATTTGTCTTGGCAAAAGCCTTGAGTTCCTTGAGAGGTTTGATGATTTCCTTGTTATTCGGAGCAGAGACATACACCTGCACCACTTCCTTACCTGCACAGCTGCCGGTATTGGTTACCGTAACATCAACGGAGATATTGCCGTCGGTATCTTTTGCTACCTTCACATCGTCATAGGAGAAGGTGGTATAGCTGAGTCCGAAACCGAATGGGAAGAGAGGCGTCTTCTTGTCTTTTTCAAAACCACGATAACCCACAAAGACGTCTTCCTTATAATATACCTGCTTGTCAACACCCGGATAAGCTTCCTTACCATACTTTACATAAGGATAGTCCTCATACTGTTTTGCGAAGGTGACAGGGAGTTTTCCGCTGGGGCATACCTGTCCGCTGAGGACATTGACGAGGGCTGTACCGGCTTCGCTGCCGAGATACCAACAATGTATGAGGGCAGGCACCTTTGAGAGCCAAGGGGTAGCATATGGATTACCGCCAAAGGTAACGACAATCAGGTTAGAGTTGAGAGATGAGAGTTGAGAGATGAGCTCGTTCTGGCCGTAAGAGAGGTCATAACCTTCGCGGTCGCCATTCTCACAATCCTGACGATGGTTCTTGTTCAGTCCGCCAATAAAGATGATAAGGTCTGCATCAGCAGCCTTGGAAAGGGCTTCTTCTTTCAGGCGCTTACTCTCAACAGCATCAACAGCATCCTTCTTGTCATAAAGAGCCTTGCCGGAAGCGTAACCCTGAGCGTAATCCATTGAACATTGGCTGCGCAGCGCTTCCAACGGCGATATGTCGCGGAGGGTTTTCAGTTCTGACGAGCCACCGCCCATAGTAAGGGAGCGGGTAGCATTCTCACCTACGACGAGGATATTCTTATATTTCGAGAAATCAATAGGCAGCAGAGGGGCTTTGCCACGCTTGTTGTTTTGAAGCAGAACGATACCCTCCTCTCCTATCTGACGGCAGGCGTCATAATGGGCTTCAGAGCATTGGTTGCCGACAATCTTATTGGGATTCATCGCTGTACGGAAGATGAGTCGCAGGACGCGGCTGACCTTCTCGTCAACGACGGACATTGGTACCTTTCCCTCTTGTACGAATTTCTCGAAATCGTTGCCAAGATGATAGTCATCGAAGGTAAACTTCTCGCCACGAATATCACCGTTGCGGGTTGTTCCCATCTCGATGTCAAGACCTCCTGTAGCAGCCTGCCAAGAGTCGGTCACTGCATCCCAGTCGCTGACGAGACAGCCGTCCCATCCCCACTCTTTCTTCAGGATGCCATTGAGCAGTTCGTCGCTTTGGCTGCAATGAACATTATGCCACAGGTTATAGCTTCCCATGATAGAATATACATGTGCCTTCTCTACAGCACGCTGGAAGGGAGCCAGGTATATCTCACGCATGGCACGTTCGGAGATGTTTACATTAACGGAAAAGCGGTCTGTCTCCTGATCGTTGAGCACGAAATGCTTCAGGCAACATGCCACACCATTCTCCTGCACCGCCTGGATATATGGTACTACCATCTCGCCAGCCAACAGGGGGTCTTCTCCCATATATTCGAATGCACGACCGTTTAGAGGTGTGCGGGCGATATTGACACCAGGGCCCAGCATGACATCTTTTCCGCGATAGGCAAACTCCTCGCTGATGCTGGTACCATAGAGGCGCGAGAGGTCACGGTTCCATGTAGCAGCAAGACACGTCAGCGAAGGAAAGGCAACGCAGAAGTCATTGGTCCATCCGGCAGCCTTCCATTCATCCCACACCAGTTCTTCACGAACACCATCAGATGTAAACTTACTCTGCGCATGGAGAATCTTAACCTTCTCATGAAGGGTCATGCGACCAAGGGCATCTTTTATACGTTCCTCAATAGGTGCCTGAGGATCAAGATAGGTTTGTGCATTCAGCGACACTGTTGTCAGCATAAGGAAAGAAAGGAATAGTTTTCGCATATTCTCGTTTTCGTTATTGTTTGCGTTTTTGGTTTTGGTACAAAGTTCCGCGCACAAAGTTAATTATTATCTGCTATAACTTATATATATGACGAAACTTATGGAACAAAAATACAAAAAAGTTTTTGTTTTGGCTTTGGTTTTCGATTTTTTTTTGTACTTTCGCAGCGAATATTAAAAAAAATAAAGTTTCGGATGGTTCCCGACTCACTGTTTTACATCGATATAAATATGAAAAGCTTTGAACTAAAACGTCTATTTTTTACACTTTTGGGTATGGTAATGACTATCACCGCTCAGTGTCAGTTGAGTTTCACTTCTCCCACAACATTGTATGTGATGCACAGTAGCGGCAATCACCTGAAGATGGCAAGCGACTATGGTGGAATGTTAGAGGCTGCGAATGTTGCCAGCCCCCAGAAGATGACCATTGTGCCTGACGGCAACGGCTATTATTATATCAAGACTGCGGGCAATCGCTATCTGTCTAAGGTGAACACATGGAACACATCGTTTGTCACCGATTTCTCCACTGACAATGCTCTGTTCTCGTTTGAGCAGGCTCAGGGTGCATATATCCGCATCCGCTGCAAAGGCAACGGCCTCTGTATAGGTACTGACAGCAACGACGCTGACAGTAAAGTCTATTCCGACAAGAACGGCTCTGACATGAAGCATTTCTGGTTCTTCAGCGACAAACCAAACGGCACGATACCTATTGATACTCTCTCCTACATGATTTTT
>CADCAX010000108.1 GCA_902799455.1 uncultured Prevotellaceae bacterium | reverse complement strand
TTCAGTACCCTGAACATTTCCGACAACCCCTGCTCAAGGTTTTGGAAGTTGCGTATTCCGAAAGCAGCTGTTACGGCATCGAAGTAATTGTCAGGGTAGGAGAGAGCATTGCAGTCTTCTTTTGCAAATGTCAGCGGCCTGTTCTCCTTCTCTGCCTTCTGTCTTGCCACTTCCAGCATTCCCTCGCTGATGTCGATGCCGGTTATGTCAGCATTAGGCATCTTCTTCGCCATCTGCAGCGCCAGGTCACCAGTGCCGGTAGCAACGTCCAGTATGTGTGGCTTTCCGTCTTTCTTTATGTGGTCAGACAGGGTGCGGATGGCTCTCCAACGCCAATATTTGTCAATGTTCCAAGACAGGCGGTGATTCAGCAGGTCGTAGGTGGGAGCGATGTTATCGAACATCTTCTCCACCTGACTCGCTTTCTCGCCTTCTGATGAGTAAGGCTTTATCTCCTCCTGCTTATACATGAATAAAGTTTAAAGTTTAACGTTTAACGTTTAAAGACAGTTAGTTTAAGAGCTTAAAGCTCAAAAGTCGATAACCTTTAACCGTTAACCTTTAACCGTTAACCGTTATCCGTTACCCTTTAACCACTCGGTAACGTTCTTCTCTATGCGGGCTTCGATGTTGCTCTGGTCCGTAGAGCGATCGAAGGTCTCGCCGACGATGTGTTCATAGAGTTCTATGTAACGTTCTGCTACAGACTCAGCATATTCGTCTGTAATCTCTGGCATTGTCTGACCTGGCTCGTTCATGAAGTTGTGCTCTATGAGCCACTGTCTTACGAATTCCTTTGACAGTTGCTTCTGTGGCTCGCCCTTGGCAAACTTCTCCTCATAGCCGTCAGCATAGAAGTAGCGTGAAGAGTCAGGAGTGTGTATCTCGTCAATAAGATAAACCTTACCGTCTCTCTTGCCGAATTCATACTTTGTATCTACGAGGATGAGACCCTGCTTTGCTGCTATCTCCTGACCACGGGCAAAGAGTTTGCGGGTATAGTCTTCCATTATCTCATAGTCCTCTTTTGACACAATGCCCTGTGCTATTATCTCTTCCTTCGAGATGTTCATGTCATGTCCCTCGTCAGCCTTCGTGGTAGGAGTGATGATAGGCTCTGGGAAACGCTGGTTCTCCTTCATACCGTCAGGCAGTTTCACACCGCATATCTCGCGACAACCCTTCTCGTAGTCGCGCCATGCAGAACCTGTCAGGATACCACGGATAATCATCTCCACCCTGAAGCCCTCGCACTTCAGGCCTACCGTAACCTGTGGGTCTGGGGTAGCCAGCTTCCAGTTAGGACAGATGTCCTTCGTAGCATCAAGGAATTTTGCTGCTATCTGGTTAAGTACTTGTCCCTTAAAAGGAATACCCTTAGGAAGTACTACGTCGAAGGCTGATATTCTGTCTGTAGCCACCATTACCATGATGTCGTCGTTAATGGTGTAAACGTCGCGTACCTTACCGTGATACACTGCTGTCTGTCCCTCGAAGTGATACTCTGTCTTTGTTAATGCTTTATTCGCCATCGTTGTTTTTATTTAATTTGTTAATATCGTCGTATTCTTGGAATTTGTTTACTATGCGTGTTACCAGCTTATGTCTTACAATGTCCTTGCTGTCCATGTGTATGACGGCAATGCCTTTCGTGCCTTCCAGTATCTCCATTGCCTGTTGCAGACCGCTGGTATGACTGCGTGGCAGATCCACCTGTGTCAGGTCACCGGTAATAATCATCTTTGTGTTCCATCCCATACGGGTCAGGAACATCCTGATTTGGGCAGGAGTGGTATTCTGCGCCTCGTCAAGTATCACCACTGCATCCGACAATGTCCTGCCTCGCATAAAGGCAAGAGGTGCTATCTGTATGATGTGTTTGTCAATCATATCCTGCAACTTGGCCTGTGGAATCATGTCCTCCAATGCATCGTAGAGAGGCTGAAGATATGGGTCGATCTTCTCCTTCATGTCTCCTGGCAGAAATCCCAGTTTCTCTCCTGCCTCTACAGCAGGGCGCGATAGGATAATCCTTTTCGCAGTCTTCTCCTTCAGAGCCCTTACGGCAAGGGCAATAGAAAGGTATGTCTTACCAGTGCCAGCTGGTCCGATGGCAAAGACCATGTCGTTCTCCTCATAGGCATCAATGAGTTCCTGCTGGTTGTGGGAACGGCTTTTGATGGGCTTGCCGGACAGGTTATATACTACAACATCCTTTGCACTGCTTTCACGAATCTTGCGACCTTTTACTATGTCGAGAATGTCCTCTTCTGCAATGACGTTGTATTTCAACAGATGCTGCTGCATCTTTTCCATAGCCTCCTCAAAGGCGCACAACTCCTCCTCGTCGCCCAACACTCTGATGACGTTGTCACGGGCCATGATGCGCAGTTTCGGAAACAGCGAACGCAGCATCTGCAGGTGACTGTTGCCTACACCATAGAAGGCAACAGGGTCAATATCTTCAAGTATGATATGCTTCTCTGTCATAAAAACGCCACAAAGTTACGATTAAATTATGAGAAATACAAAAAAAATCATTTTTTTGTTTGTATTTCCATGATGAAGTAACTTCGATGAAGTCAAAGTTACGATTTTTTTTCTATATATCAATATTTTTTTGTACTTTTGTGCCCAAAATTTGAAAAAATGCAGTTAAATAAGCATACATATCTCAATGGGTTTACCTTAATAGTCATTATCCTGGCCCTTGGAAGGTGTGGGTATGACTATAAACATAAAAATGATGTGACACTGCCGGAAGATACGCTGGCAGTAGCTTACGAGGGTAGGGTAGCGGTGTCACAGATGACCTATCAGTTCTCTACTCCTATGTCATTTAAGTCAGTCAAGGGCATGCCGCACAGGGTGTATTCCGTACCAGACTTCTCAAATACATTCCCTGATGAAAACGATGTACAATTGATAGCAGCTGACGAGAACGGCGTTCGTCCTCCAAAGAATCGTGAGGAGGCAGAGCGTCGTATGGAAGATTTGGTGTTCGTAGGCTCTAATCCTTATTTCTATATAGACAATCTCAAACAGAGTATTCCGTATCTCGTGCCAAAGGCCTCCATGCTGTTGCAGGATATAGGCAAGTCATTCTATGATTCTCTATATGTAAAAGGTATTCCCCTTCATCAGATTATAGTGACGAGTGTGTTGCGTACAGACGAAGATGTGGCACGCCTAAAGAGATTCAATCATAATGCGACAGAAAACTCCTGTCATCGCTATGGTACAACGTTTGACATAGGCTACAATAGATACAGGACAGTGTCAACATCAGAAGAGCCTCGCAGGCAGGTGCGTAATGATACCCTGAAATGGGTACTTGCCGAGGTATTGCGCGACAAGCGCGCTGCAGGGCGTTGCTACGTGAAACACGAGGTTAAGCAGGGGTGTTTCCATATCACTGTAAGGTGATAGCAGGTAATACAAAAACGCATCCTCTTTAGTTGGATGCGTTTTTGTATTTCTCTGCCTGTTCTGCTATCAGGGCGGTATCTTCGAAATAGTTTATCTTCATTGCCGTTTTCACCTCTGCGAGTGTCTGCTGACCTCTCTCGCGGGCCACTTCCGTTCCCTTACGGAGTATCTCATACACCTCGGGGATGTGCTGCTCCCAGTAGTGGCGACGCTCCCTGATGGGCTCCAGTCGTGCATTGAGAACATTGAAGAGGAACTTCTTACATGTGCCGTCTCCGAGTCCGCCCTTGGTATAGTGTGCCTTGAGTTCATCAAGGTTCTTATATTCTGGCAGGAACTGTGCAAAGTCGGCATCGACACAGAAGGCATCGAGATATGTGAAGACAGTATTGCCCTCCAGATGGCCGGGGTCTTCAATCTTCAGGTGCAGGGGGTCTGTAAACATTGAGTTGACTTTCTTCTTCAGCTCCTTCGGAGAGTCAGACAGGTATATACAGTTCCCCAGCGACTTACTCATCTTTGCCTTTCCGTCGGTACCAGGCAACCTGAGACATGCTGCATTATCTGGCAGCAGTATCTTTGGCTCTATGAGTGTCTCACCATATGTATGGTTGAAGCGTCTGACGATTTCATTGGTTAGCTCCAACATGGGCTTCTGATCCTCGCCTACAGGCACTGTCGTAGCCTTGAAGAGAGTTATGTCTGCTGCCTGTGAGATAGGGTAGCAGAAGAAACCTGTTGGGGTACCACCTTCGAAGTTACGCATCTCCAGTTCTGTCTTGACAGTAGGATTGCGTTGCAGCCTCTGTACTGTCACGAGATTCATGAAGTAGAATGACAGCTCTGTGAGCTCTGGCACAGCACTCTGAATGAAGATGTTTGTCTTCTCAGGGTCGAGGCCTGCAGAGAGGTAGTCGAGTGCCACCTCAATGATGTTCTGACGCACCTTCTCAGGATTGTCGAAGTTGTCGGTCAGTGCCTGTGCATCTGCTATCATGACGAATATCTTGTCATATTCACCTGAGTTCTGCAGTTCTACGCGACGGCGCAAAGAACCGACATAATGACCTATATGTAACTTGCCGGTAGGTCTATCACCAGTCAGTATTACTTTTTCCATCAATTTTCAATTATGAATTATGAATTTTAACTTTCCACACTCTCGCACCATAGGTTGGGACAGTCATCTTGATGCCGGTGTCTGCCTTTAGCGTGAGCTGTTTCTTCTCGTCTGTCAGCAGGTCTTTGGCCTCATATTTCTTCTCAGGAACAGAGAACCACTCAAAGGCATGTTTCGGGATGTTTACGCTGATGCTGTCCTTCTTGTCGTTGAAGTTGCATACGATGAGTAACATCTCATCATCTTTCTTGCGAAGGAAGGCAAAATGCTTCTCAGGGTTAAAGCTTTCGCTGGCAGGATTCACATACATCAGGTCGTAAGTATCACCATCCACAGCCTTCTCCGTGCGGGCTATCTGCATCACCTTTTCGTGTATGTCGTATATCTGCTGCTCGCTCTTCCTCAGTTTGCTGTTTGCCGCTCTGCACAAAGTGTCGATGCTCCAGTAGTCGAAGATTGTCGTGCGGCCGTCGCATCCGGAAAAGCCTTCTTTGTCCATGCCGCGCTCGCCATATTCTTCGGCAGCATAGAGCATGAAAGGATTGCTCCTCATCAGTACGCTCGCCACGAGTCCCGGAATACCCTTCTTGGCATCGCCGGCAAAGAAGTCAGAGGCAACACGCTGCTCATCATGGTTCTCCAAGAAGTAAAGCATGTGGTCCTTGATGTCATCCGTCTGCTGCCATGCACCGGTTATTGTCGTAGCAGGAGCCTGACCGCAGATGACAGCACGCATGGTGTCATACATGCCGACCTTGTCATACAGGTAATCGAAACCGGCACCGATGTAGTTGCGGTATTCGGCAGGGTTATACACCTCACCGATGAACTTGATGTCGGGGTAGGCGGCTTTTACCTTTTCGGTAGCCCACGCCCAGAAGGCTGCCGGCACCATCTCTGCCATATCGCAACGGAAGGCGTCAACACCTTTCTTTGCCCAGAAGAGCAGAATGTCGGTCATCTTCTTCCATGTATCTGGAACGGGGTCAGAATGAACATATCCTGTCCAGTAATCCTTTCCGTAGTTCAACTTTACCGTCTCATACCAGTCGTTTATTCCGGGATGATTGTCGAAGTGGTCGTTGCCAGTAGATTTAGCGGGCTCTTCCACATAATCCTGAATATCGAAGTATGGCTCCAGCTTGCAGCCGGGACAGTAGTAGAAGTTGTTCTGTGGATTGAAGCCGTCGTTGGTATTATCATCAGCACCGAGGTCTGTGACACCCTTTGGCTTTGCTATCGACTCATACTGACGTGCGACATGATTTGGTACGAAATCGATTATGACTTTCAGACCGGCTTTGTGAGTACGGCGTATAAGAGCCTCAAACTCTTTCATGCGCTTATCGACGTTTGTCGCAAGATCGGGGTCAACATCATAATAGTCGCAGATGGCATATGGTGAACCAGCCTTTCCCTTTACGACAGCAGGATGCTGCTTTGGAATGCCATAGGCAGAATAATCCGTCTGGGTAGCATGACGTATCACACCAGTAAACCAGACATGGGAGATACCCATATCCTTGATGTGCTTCAGCGTTGA
>CADCAX010000107.1 GCA_902799455.1 uncultured Prevotellaceae bacterium | reverse complement strand
TCTGTCGGGCCAGTCTAACAAGAAATGGTTGCCCAGTGTGGTAAATTGCAACCCACATACCTCAGTCTTCCTATGCATACGAAAGAGATCAGGGTTCTGCTTGCGTTGCCACGCACGTTCCGCATTAGCCTTCACATATTCTATCATGGCATGCAACTGTCCCTTATGTGTTAGCACACGGAAATACGGCACTTCGTCATACAGGTTCTCCATACCCCCCTGCTGACGTGCATTTTTCACATCCTTGACCAGCTAGATGTTTATCGGGGGATTGCCTAAACTCCCCATGCTTAGGACAAATTATGCAAACTGGAGTCTTTTTGTTTATATAATTAGCTTTGGAATAGTCATATTTATCCCCTTGTACCACTCGGGCTTTCTTGATGAATTCTTCGGTAGTTAATTTTGCCATAGTTAGTAGATATCTTCCAATCTGCAAAGATACAACTATTTTTCAAACTAACAAAGAAAATCGTAATTTATTTCCAAAAAATGTTTTCTCACAGCCGCGTCGGCGCGTCACCGCGTCACCGCGTCATTTCTATTTCTTGTTTAACAACGCTTAGTCGTAGGGAGAGAGTTGCAAGCGTTAGTAGCATCAAAACATCTTATTTTAAATTATTATATATATTATATTACAATATAATATATATAATAATTCTATATAGACATATTTGCAGCGCTGATTACATTTTTGACTTTTGCAAATGACGCGGTGACGCGGCGACGCGGTGACGCGCCTAATATGTCAAATGTTAACAGAAAAATAAATCGAAAATGAAATCGAAAAAGCCTTGCGAGAGTGGTGATTTTTTTGTACCTTTGCATCGTAAAACTAAAGAGAAAAAATTGCAAGCATTAAGGAAAAAAATTGCAACCCTTAAGGGTAACAATTGCAAGCATTAATGGTAGCAAAAATTTGCTACAGGCGCATAAAAAAAAATTTTTAGGCGCATAAAACAAAAAAAGCGCTGGATTTTTCCGACCTTTTCTCGCCATGGCAATGCTCAAACAAGCTTGGCATTGCTCATCTGGCTTAACGAAAACGTTCTTTACTTATTGATAAAACTTTTACGGCCTTACCAATTATCGTCTTCATTGCCTATCAGGCCGTTCTTAACTGCTTCTTCTATCTTATCCATGATGGCATTAGAATAGGCATGGGTCATGACGAGGGCTTTGGCGCAGGTGCGCTTTTGGGAATCTTTCTCTACGAAAGGATAGCGCAAGTCTATCTGCCATTGTTCGTCATAGAGGTGTCTGTCCGTCTTGTCGGCATTCATGCGTTTTCCATCACCATAGACATCTTTGCGTCTGTTGCGGTCTTTGTCCGTCTCTGTCAGGCCACCAAGCCAGCCGCCACTCTCGACCTTCAGCACGTCATAGTTCTGCACAGTATATGTCACACGCACCTTGCCGTCTTTGATGTCTATCCTGATGACTGGCGTGATATTCACAATATAACGATACAGGGTGCCTGTATGGTCGGCAATAGCATCGATGGTAGATGAGATGATGATGCAGCCAGCATCCTTGTCGTTGAGAGTTATGGCCTGCTTATCCTTGAAGGTAGCAGTAGCCCAATAGTTGAGCATCACATAGAGCTGTTGTTTGGTCTTGCCAGGAGCCTCAATAACCTCTTGATAGGTCATCGACTGATTCTTATCGAAGCGTACGTCTTTGGCGAGGTTTGCAGCTGCATCAAGCCATTTGTCACCATATCTCTCTTTGGCATACTTCTCAAGGTCGGCAGCCCTCATCACTTGTGCATTAACTGGTATTGCAATTCCACAAAGACTGAGCAGAATGGTAAGTACTATATTTTTTATCATAGCAAGTATCTTTTGAACTTTGTCGAGCGATAACAATATCGAGGTTTCCGCTGCAAAATTATATAAAAGTATCTGAACACACAAGAAAAAAATAACATTTATTTGTTGGTATGAAAAAAAATTAGTAACTTTGCGCGGAATTAATCTAAGATTAAAAAATTAAAAACATTATAAACTAAAAATGCTTACATTAAAACTTATTACAGAAGAGAAGGCTCGCGTTATTGCGGGACTGAATAAGAAACACTTTCCTAATGCTGAGCAGGCTATAGAGGAGGTTATTGCTGTTGACAAGAAACGTCGTGAATCACAACAGGAACTGGACAATTGCCTCTCAGAACAGAAGAAGGAAGCCAGCCGCATTGGTATGCTCATGAAACAGGGCGACAAGGAGGCTGCAGAAAAGGCTAAGGCTGACGTTGCTGCCTTGAAGGAAAAGAGCAAGGTATTTGAAGAGGAAAAGGCTAAGGCTGAGCAGCAACTCGTAACATTGCTGTGTCAGATTCCTAACATTCCTTACGACGAAGTACCAGAAGGTAGTGCTGCAGAGGACAACCATGTGGTAAAGAGCAACCTGAAGGAGTGTGACGGCACAGATACCGTCGGCAACTGGGATGTTAATCCTTCACTGGGTATTGCTAATCCCCTGCCCCACTGGGAACTGGCAAAGAAATATAACCTCATCGACTTTGACTTGGGCGTAAAGATTACTGGTGCCGGATTCCCTGTCTATATCGGTTTGGGAGCACGTCTGCAAAGGGCTCTCATCAACTTCTTCCTCGACCAGGCTCGTGCAGCAGGATATACAGAGATTATGCCACCCACAGTCGTTAACCAGGCTTCCGGCTACGGCACAGGACAGCTGCCTGACAAGGAGGGACAGATGTATCATTGTGAGGTGGATGACCTTTATCTCATCCCAACAGCTGAGGTGCCTGTGACAAACATCTATCGCGATGTAATCCTCGACGAAAAGGACCTGCCTATCAAGAACTGCGCCTACACACAGTGTTTCCGCAGAGAAGCTGGCAGCTATGGTAAGGATGTGCGTGGTCTGAACCGTCTGCATGAATTCTCAAAGATAGAGATAGTACGCATCGACAAGCCTGAGCACTCAAAGGAGTCTCACAAGGAGATGCTGGAGCATGTAGAGGGACTGCTGAAGAAGTTGGAGCTGCCTTACAGAATTCTGTTGCTGTGTGGTGGCGACCAGAGTTTCACATCTTCTATCTGCTATGACTTCGAGGTTTATTCTGAGGCACAGGGTCGTTGGCTTGAGGTATCATCTGTATCAAACTTCGATACTTACCAGGCAAACCGCCTGAAGTGTCGCTATCGCAACAGCGAGACAAAGAAGACAGAGCTCTGCCACACCTTGAACGGTTCTGCCCTTGCCCTCCCTCGCATCGTCGCTGCTATCCTCGAGAACAACCAAACAGAAGACGGCATCAAAGTGCCAAACGCTCTTATCCCTTACATGGGCTGCGATTTGATTAAATAAAAAATGATTGGCGGTTATTGATTCCGATTATTCAGATTATTCAATTCTCAATAAAATAAAATGTTTAAGATTTTATCTAAAAAGCAATTCTCCGAGAAGGTATTCTGTATGGAGATTGAGGCTCCCTTGATTGCGAAGAGTCGCAAGCCGGGAAACTTTGTTATCGTGCGTGTTGACAAGCACTCTGAACGTATGCCACTTACTATCGCTGATGCTGACATCGAAAGAGGATGCATCATGCTGGTGATACAAGAGGTTGGTATGTCATCAACAAAACTCTGCAGCCTGAATGTAGGTGATTCTGTTGCAGACATCGTAGGACCTCTCGGCAACCCTACACACATCGAGAAGTTCGGTACCGTCATCTGTGCCTGTGGTGGTCTGGGTGCTGCTCCTATGCTCCCTATCATCCGTGGTCTGAAGGCAGCTGGCAACAGAGTGCTCTCTGTCATTGCAGGACGTACTGCTGACCTTGTAATCATGGAGGACGAGATTCGTGCTTCTTCTGATGAGGTAATCATCATGACTGATGATGGTTCTAAGGGCGAAAAGGGTGTCGTAACTGTCGGTATCGAGAAGTTCTGCCAGCAGGAGCATATTGACAAGGCTTTCGCTATCGGACCTCCAATAATGATGAAGTTCTCTTGTCTCATGACACAGAAGTATGGCATCTCAACAGACGTTTCCCTGAATACTATCATGGTTGACGGAACTGGTATGTGTGGTGCCTGCCGTCTGACAATCGGTGGAAAGACAAAGTTTGTCTGCATCGACGGCCCAGAGTTTGACGGTGCCCTCGTTGACTGGGACGAGATGTTCAAGCGCATGGGAACCTTCAAGCGTGAGGAGCAGGAAGAGATGGAGCACTATGCTGACCACGTTTATCAGGATGTTGAGACAGCATATAACGAGCATACCGACGTCAAGATGGACAATGCTCCTGTTGACGACTCTATCGAGGTGCTCACAGACCGTAAGGCTCCTTGGCGTGAAGAGCTCCGCAAGAGCATGAAGCCAAAAGAGCGTACTGCTATTCCACGTGTCGTAATGCCTGAGCTGGACCCAGTATATCGTGCTACAACACGTACTGAAGAGGTTAACCAGGGTCTGACAAAGGAGATGGCTCTCACTGAGGCTAAGCGTTGTCTCGACTGCGCTAATCCTTCTTGCGTAGAAGGCTGTCCTGTAAACATTAATATTCCTTCATTCATCAAGAATATCGAGCGTGGCCAGTTCCTGGCTGCTGCAAAGGTGCTGAAGAACACCTCTGCCCTGCCTGCTGTATGCGGACGTGTATGTCCTCAGGAGAAGCAGTGTGAGAGCAAGTGTATCCACCTGAAGATGAACGAGCCTGCTGTGGCAATAGGTTATCTGGAGCGCTTTGCTGCTGACTATGAGAGACAGAGCGGAAACATCTCTCTGCCTGACGTAGCACCTTCTAACGGCATAAAGGTGGCTGTTGTAGGTTCTGGTCCTGCAGGACTCTCTTTCGCTGGCGATATGGTGAAGAAGGGTTATGACGTTTATGTCTTCGAAGCTCTTCATGAAATCGGCGGTGTGCTGAAATATGGTATTCCAGAGTTCCGTCTGCCTAACGCTATCGTGGACGTTGAGATAGAGAACCTCCGCAAGATGGGTGTTCACTTCCAGACAGATGTTATCGTAGGTAAGTCAATCACTACTGACGAACTCGAGGCACAGGGCTTCAAGGGTATCTTCGTCGCTTCTGGTGCAGGACTGCCAAACTTCATGAACATACCAGGTGAAAACCTCATCAACATAATGTCATCTAATGAGTACCTCACTCGTGTGAACCTCATGGATGCTGCCAACCCAAAGACTGATACTCCTATCAACCTTGGTAAGAATGTACTCGTCGTCGGTGGTGGTAATACTGCTATGGACTCTTGCCGTACAGCAAAGCGTCTTGGTGCAAATGTGACATTGGTATATCGTCGTTCTGAGCAGGAGATGCCAGCACGTCTTGAAGAGGTAAAGCATGCTAAGGAAGAGGGTATAACATTCCTCACCCTGCATAACCCTGTAGAATATCTCGGCGATGAGAAGGGTGCTGTACAGCAGGCTGTCCTCGAGGTTATGAAACTGGGCGAGCCAGATGCTTCTGGTCGTCGTTCACCAGAACCAACAGGCGAAAAGATTACCATCGATGTAGATCAGGTAGTCGTAGCCATCGGTGTTTCTCCTAACCCACTCGTTCCAAAGTCTATACAGGGACTGGAACTGGGTCGCAAGAATACCATCGCAGTAAATGAGGGCATGCAGTCAAGTCGCTCTAATATCTATGCCGGTGGTGACATCGTGCGTGGTGGTGCTACTGTTATCCTCGCTATGGGTGATGGCAGAAATGCTGCCAAGAACATGGACGAAATGCTTCAAGGCAAGTAACGTTTAAAGGTTAAAGGTTAACGGTTAAAGACCTGTAATCGGCTCTGCCGCTTTTACAAAGGTCATAGGCCGACTAAAAGAAACCTGAAACTTGAAACTTGAAACTCAATGTTCAATGATTGAAGCATCAGAATTACCGATAAATGCAGATGGAAGTGTTTTCCATCTGCATTTGCGTCCTGAGCAGATTGCTGACAAGATAATCCTTGTTGGCGATCAGGACAGGGTCACTATGGTAGCAAAGTATTTTGACACCATAGAATGCGAGGTACAGAGTCGCGAATTTCATACAATCACAGGCTCTTACAAGGGTAAGCGCATCAGCTGTGTATCCACAGGAATCGGCTGCGACAACATCGATATCGTGATGACAGAACTCGA
>CADCAX010000106.1 GCA_902799455.1 uncultured Prevotellaceae bacterium | reverse complement strand
GAGTGCCGTCTGCTATAAATACCGCTATACCGTCAAGCCTTTCCTCATCGTCCCAATCATCGGCGCCATGTTCGCTGATTTGATCAATACAGGCATCATCTCCATCTTCCTGAATATTTTGTAACGGTAAACAGTAAGTTGGCGAAGATACCGTTTGGCAGTGGTGGTGTTAAAACCAAAGTGACTGACTATTTGTTCTGTGGTGAATTCGTCCTTATCGGCCACAAATTCCAAAATATCGACCATTTTCTCAGCCAAAGACGGTTTTATCGACCATTTATCGACCATTTTCTGCTTCAAATCCTGTTTATCGACCATTTTCTCTGATGTAGAATCAATATAATGGTCGATATCAACCTTCAGGTGCTGGCAATGAAGGCGGGTCATGCAATCAAGGAATATGTTGATATCTTCCTGCTCGCGGGTATCAATCAGCGCTTGGATGTACTCGGCCTTGTCTTCTTTTAGAACCTTTGTCGGAAGTACATCGAACTCCATCTGTAGCAAGTTCATAAGAAGTCGGCAGGTGCGCCCATTACCATCTGCCCAAGGATGTATGGTAACTAATTCGAAGTGAGCCCAGAAGCTAAGTTCATAAATGGCGGCAATATCGTTGGCATCGATGGCCTTTCGCCTGCGATTAAGCTCTTCACAGAAAGCAGCGAGCCGTGCAGGAACTTTCAGGTACGACATATATGACTTACCACCAAGACCTGCAGTGACATTCAGTTTGCGAAGTTCACCCTTGGCAGCAGAGAAATCACCTCCTGCAGCATGATACTCAGAGCCTGTGCGTGCCATCACTTTAGAGGCCAAAAGAACAAGCCAGTCGACAGTGATATCATGATGCAGCTTAATCCATTGTATGCCATAGTCGTAGGCCGCTTTTAGGTCAAGGTTCATCATCTGTTCCATCATGGTACGTTTACTGCTGGTGATGCCTTCATCAAACAGAAGTTGAGCCTCCACCTCTGTCACTGTTGAACCTTCGATAGCGGTAGAGTGAGAAATGATGGAATACAGATAGAACTTCTGGTAGTCTATCTGCTCCGATATGCCCAGCTCTTTGTGCTGCTGCAGTAATCGCAATAATATATTCCTATTCTCTTGTGTCATATTTGCAAGGTTTACCTAACTTCGTGCAAAGATACAAAAAGTTTTTGGAGTTACAAGCGGAAAGGGAGAAAAGTTTGGATTGGGGCAAGAAAAAAGCCTCAAAACAAAAAAAGTCCCAAAATATTTGGAACTTATTGAAAGATTTCATATCTTTGCACCGTCAAAGGTTCGCTTTTGACTACGCCGCTGAGTGCGGGGAGCAAGGCTTTATCGATACTGCTCCATTTAAAAGTCACCTTCGGGTGGCTTTTATTTTTCATATTTTCTTCGAAACAATCTATTATACATGGGTGATAGAGTATGCAATGAGGATAATTCCCTATAAGGCGGTTCAGCCACCATCAAACCCAGGCCAGCTTCTTCCTCTTCATAGAGAGGATACGATTCTGTTTGTATATCGTCAGTCATATGGTTATCAATCTATTAATTTTCTAAGTGGGTACAAAGGTAATAAAAATCCCCCACACTTCAGCACATTTTTGCATGAAATATGGGGGTTTGAATAAAAAAAACGCTGGACTGATTTGCTAACCCCGATTAGGTGCTACTCTCTCATTTCAGCGGGAGGAAATTGTTTCCTTTCACGCCTCCGCTCGGCTATGCCGCTTGGCTAACCAAGAAGGTTTATGGTTGAAAATTTCTTGTTTAAGTAATTAAGCAAGAGGCTCGCAGTGATTGCGCGCCTCTTTTCTTATTACAAAATGTTTTTCGGCAAAATGTCTTTCTACCGTTTACAGAGTCAATAGTTATAGAGTCACAAGCTGATGTAAAAGGAGGTTAAAAAACAAAAAGCACTCGGTCATTCGACATAAAATGACTACCTTTGTAGCCAAATCGTGTGAGACATGGAGTGGATAAACAATCTGCTTTTTAATCCATCGGCTATGCAGACCGTAGTGGTACTGTCGCTGATTTGTGCCTTGGGGCTTGCCTTGGGCAAGATTCGGGTCATGGGTATAAGCCTTGGCGTGGCATTCGTATTTTTTGTTGGTATCCTAGCAGGTCATTTCGGTTTTGAAGTAGATTCCAGGATGCTTGACTATGCCCAAAGTTTCGGTTTGATTCTGTTTGTCTATTGTCTCGGCCTGAGCGTGGGTCCCGGTTTCTTCGGTTCGCTGGCCCACGAGGGTGTTACACTCAACCTGTGGGGGCTGGCCGTCATTCTCATCGGCACGGCGATGGCAGTCTGTCTCTGTCCGCTTACAGGCATCAGTATGCCTGACATGGCGGGACTGCTCTGTGGAGCTACCACCAATACACCTGCACTGGGTGCTGCCCAGCAGACACTGTCACAGCTGGGCATCCCCCACAGTGGGACGGCCCTCGGTTGTGCCGTCACCTATCCGTTGGGTGTGGTAGGTGTCATCCTCGCCATCCTGTTTATGCGCAAATTTTTCGTACGCCCTGCCGACCTGATGCCCAGAAGTATCAGTGAAGAGAACGAGACCTACATTGCCCGGTTCAACGTGGTTAATCCCGCCATCGTTGGCAAGAGTCTGGAAGAGATTGCGACGATGACTCACTTGCGGTTTATCATCTCGCGTATCTGGCGCGGTGACGAAGTCATCGTGCCCAAGTCGACAACCCAACTACAGTTGGACGACCGCCTAATGGTAGTCACCAAAAAGGAAGATGCCTCAATGCTCGAAATCCTAATAGGCCTGCATGTGGAAGAGCCGGAAGACTGGAACAGCGAGAAGGTGGACTGGAATGCACTCGATAACAAGATGGAGAGCCGCGTGGTAGTGCTCACCAAACCGATACTCAACGGCAGGCGACTTGGCAGTCTGAAGATACGCCACACTTACCGTGTCAACATTAGCCGTATCACACGTGGTGACATCAAGTTGCTGGCCACGCCAGACCTGCGGTTGCAGTATGGTGACCGTCTTCACATCGTGGGTGACCCCAAGTCCGTCGATGCCGTTGAGGCTTTCTTCGGCAACAGCGTTCAGAGCCTAAACGAGCCCAACCTGGCCGCTATTTTCATTGGCATCATCCTCGGACTTGCCCTGGGCAGTCTCCCGCTCCAGTTGCCTGGCATGAGCATTCCGGTCAGGCTGGGCATCGCAGGAGGCCCCATCGTGGTAGGTATCATCGTGGGAGCTTTTGGGCCGCGGTTTCACCTCATCACCTACACTACCCGCAGTGCCTCGCTGATGCTCCGTAAGTTGGGGCTCTCGCTCTATCTGGCCTCTCTTGGTCTGGATAGTGGCGCACAGTTTTTCGAGACGGTCATAAGACCAGAAGGTATCCTCTGGATTTGCATAGGCTTTGCACTCACTGTTGTGCCTGTGCTATTGGTGGGCATGGCTGCCCTGCGGAGCCACAAGTTCGACTACGGCACCATCTGCGGCATCCTTAGCGGAAGTATGGCCAATCCGATGGCTTTGGCATATGTCAACGACACCATTGAGGGCGACAGTCCTTCCGTCAGTTATGCCACGGTCTATCCTTTGGGCATGTTCGCCAGAGTTATTCTCGTGCAGATGTTACTTATGATTGCGGGCGGCTGAATTAAAAGATAGACTCTTCGGTCTCAGAGGTCAGCAGTTCCAGTGCCTTCATGCCCATGACGGAGTTACCCTTTATGTTAAGCCGGGGGCTCCAGGTGGCTACGGCATAGTGCAGCGGATGGATGGCCGCTATGCCGCCTCCCACGCCGCTCTTGCCCGGCAAGCCTACGCGATAAGAGAATTCTCCGGCTTCGTCATAGAATCCGCAGGTCTGCATGATGGCATTTATGCGTTTCACCTGCGACGAGGTGAGCGACACGCCGCCATAGTTGAATGGTTGCCGATGGTTGGCAAAGGGCAGGAAGGCGTGGGCCAACTCGTGGCACGACATCTCTACGGAGCACATCAGGAAGTAGAATTCTAGTACACGGGTAATGTCACCCCGAATGTTGCCGTGGTATTTCAGCAGGTTGGCAATGGCTGCGTTCAGGTAGCCGCAACTTTGTTCACTCTGTGCCACACGGCGGTTGAACCCCACGGTGCTGCTGCCACTGAGGCTCCTGACAAAGGTCAGAAACTGTTCCTCGGGGCGGCTCAGCGTAGAGAGCAGCACGTCGGCCATGACGATAGCACCGGCGTTGATGAACGGATTGCGGGGAATGCCGTGTTCATATTCCAGCTGTACCAGCGAATTGAACGCATTACCGGAAGGCTCCTTACCCATGCGCTGCCACAGGCGGTCAGCCTCCTGGCTGAGGCACATGGCTAGGGCAAACACCTTGCTGATGCTCTGCAGCGAGAAGCGGGTGCGCGTGTTGCCTTGCTCGTAGACATTCCCGTCGAGCGTCAGCAGGCACAGGCCAAACTGATTGGCATCTACTTCTGCCAGCACGGGAATATAGTCAGCCTGCCTCCCTTCATTGGCGAAGGGCAGGCAGGCTGTGTACACCTTATCTATAATCTGTCCGTAGTCCATCACTTAATTTGTTTCACCTAAATTCCGCAGCACTTTAATTTAACTTTCTTTATAAGTACCTGAGCAACAAAAAGTTCTTCGACGCGCGAAGCGGCAAAGCCGAGCGGCCCAGGATTTTGCCATGTCAGATTTTTCACTTACCTTAGTGCTGCGTTTCAAGACAAGCAAAAAAATCTTCAATGACATGGCAAAGGTACAACAAAAATCTGAGAAAATCAGCGCTTTTGGCGGAATATTTTTCGTTTTGGAGAGATCAGGGGGACAGGTCATTGATCTTTTATTTTGAAAGGGGAAAGGATTCGGGAGTCAAAGCGACTTCCGTTTTTTTCGTCTGGCTAGGGCACGTCAATCGCCTAAAGATCCTTTAAAGATTATACAAAAACGCTGCAAAGATACAACTTATTATGGTAATTCACAAACTTTTTGGAGAAAAAAATCAATGACCTGTCCCCTTGATCCTGTCCCCTTGATCCTAGTTAGTCTCATGTATTTTCTCCTTCAGTTTCTTGTTTTCTGCCTGCCATTCGGCATTGCTTTTGCTCACCCAATCGTTCATCCGTTTCAGCTTGCTGTTGGTATCGACCAGATGTTTGTTGGTGTCTTCCAATTGTTGGCGTGCTGCTTTCAGTTGCTTTCGCTGCCTGAAGAGACAGAACAAAACGATGACAAAGAATATAGACAGTAGCGACACTACGCCTCCCCAAATAGTCAGAATACGGCTTTTGTGCAGGATTTTGGCCTCATAACTATCCTCGATGGCCGTTAACAACGGGGCAATCTGCCACGAGCGCATACGAGGAGAATACCGCCGGTTGCACTCCCAGGTGAATCTGATGTAACGGCTGGCGCGGTCGGTGGCGCCTTCTGCTTCGAGCAGTTCGGCCAGAGCGATAAGCGACATCTGGTCGAGCACGGCATTACGCACATCGTCCAGAGCCGAACGGCAGAGCCAGTACTTGGCCATCTCCATATCGCCCATCTCGCGGTAGATGGTATAGCGGCTGTAGCACACGATGGCGTTTTCGTGGGAACCGTCTGTCGTCATGTTCAGCCGCTGCGTGTTCATCTTCAGGGCCTCTTCCAGCCGCCCTTCGCCCACCAGTTGCGGCTCGCGATATCGGCAATACATCTCGGAGCCTTCGGGGGCTGTCGCCAGCAGACTGTCCATATAGCAGGCGTACAACTCACCGAACTCCTGACGCATCTGCTGGAGTTGGGTGTTATTGGAGAGATTGTTGTAAACCATCATGTAAGCCCTGTAATAGGTGACGAGAGCTTCGCTGGACAGTGCGTGCGGACTCATTCTGCCGAGCAGCGTCAGCGACTCTGTCTGAGAGCCGAGGAAGGTGCAGAGATAGGCCAGTCGGGCCATGCACTCGCCCTCAATCTCGTTGTAGCCGTCTTGGCGTGCCAGCTCCAGAGCCCGTTCGGTGTACACCTGTGCAGAATCGCCACAGAACGACTCATACATTCTGCTAATCTCCATCAGTTGCATCAGTCGCTGTTCCTCGTTGGCGGTTTCTAAGGCCTGTTTGGCTTTGCTTATTTTCTCTTCATAATCGGCAATATAGCGTGGCGACTGGCTGATAGCCTCGTCTATCTGCCGGTACATATCGGGCAGGTCTAT
>CADCAX010000105.1 GCA_902799455.1 uncultured Prevotellaceae bacterium | reverse complement strand
ATCTTAGGTGCCAAGATTGTGAACTACAACCTTTGTGAGGACAATGGCTGGCAGCCAGACTTCGATGAACTCGAAAAGATGGATCTCTCGAAGGTGAAGCTCATGTGGACGAATTATCCCAATATGCCTACGGGAGGCCGAGCCCAGCGTCAGACCTATGAGCGGTTGGTGAGCTTTGCCAAGGAGCATGGCATCGTCGTGGTGAACGATAACCCTTACTCATTCATTCTCAGCGAGGAGCATCTGTCAATCCTGCAAGTGTCTGGAGCCAAGGACTGCTGCATCGAGTTCAATTCGATGTCGAAGAGCCATAATATGCCAGGCTGGCGTGTAGGCCTCTGTGCTACCAATGCGGAGTTTATCTCATGGATTCTCAAAGTACAGTCGAACATAGAGAGCGGTACTTTCCGTGGTATCCAACTAGCTGCAGCTGAGGCATATAAGAATGACGAGGCTTGGCACCGTGAGTATAATATCAATACCTATGCCCGTCGTCGTGAGTGGGCTGAGCGGATTATGGATGTCTTAGGCTGTACTTACGACAAGAATCAGGTTGGGATGTTCCTCTGGGGTAAGATTCCTGAGAAGTATGCCGATGTCGAGGACCTGACGGAAAAGGTGTTGCACGAAGCCCGTGTATTCATCACCCCTGGCTTCATCTTTGGCTCCAACGGACAGAGGTACATAAGAATATCTCTTTGTGCCAAGGAAGAGAAGATCCAACAAGCTCTCGACAGAATAAAGAGTATTTTTTAGACAAAAGAACATAAGAACATAATGAATATGGAATTAGATTTAGCACCACTGAACTTACCGAGTGACAATGAACGTCCTTTCGTCATAGCAGGCCCTTGCTCTGCAGAGACAGAGGAACAAGTGATGACCACAGCCCGCGAATTGGCCATGAAGGGCTGCCACAACTTCCGTGCCGGAGTGTGGAAGCCCCGTACCAAGCCAGGTGGCTTTGAGGGACATGGCGAACCAGCCCTCGTATGGCTAGCCCAGGTGAAGAAAGAGACAAAGATGCTCGTTTCCACTGAGGTGGCTACACCCAATCATGTCGAACTGGCACTGAAATACGGTATCGATATCCTATGGATTGGCGCTCGTACATCGGCTAACCCCTTTGCCATGCAGGCCATTGCCGATGCCTTGAAGGGGGTCGATGTCCCTGTGTTCGTGAAAAACCCTGTGAATCCCGACATCGAACTTTGGATCGGTGCCTTGGAGCGTATCAACCAAGCTGGCGTCAAGCGCCTGGGAGCCATCCATCGCGGATTCTCCAGCTATGAGCAGAAAATCTACCGTAATATGCCGATGTGGCAGATTCCCATCGAGCTGCGGCGTCGTATTCCCAACCTACCCATCATCAGCGACCCTTCTCATATCGGAGGTCGTCGTGAAATCCTCTCGCTGCTCGTGATTCGTGATGAGCATACGCAGACTGAGGGACTCTCCCAGCTACGTAAGCAGATTGACGAGCTCGACAATGAGATCATGGAAGTACTCGCCAAGCGTATGAAGGTGTGTCGTGAAATCGGGCATTATAAGAAGGAACACAATATGACGGTGCTGCAGACCAACCGCTACAATGAGATTCTTAATAAGCGTGGTGCTCAGGGTACGCTTACTGGTATGGATGCCGAGTTTGTGGCTCATGTCTTCGAGAGCATCCACGAGGAGAGTGTCCGTCAGCAAATGGAGATTATTAACAAATAGTTTACTATTAATGTTTATAGTTTAAAGTTTATAGTTTATAGATGAATTGTTCTAAAGGCAGGATGGCTTGCTGAGTAGCAGAAAAGAAAGGCTTGCAGGGTAATCATCTATAAACTATAAACTATAAACTGTAAACTGTAAACAAAAAAGAATGCAAATGAAAATATTAGTCATGGGTGCAGGGAAGATGGGAAGCTTCTTCATCGACCTGCTGAGTTTTGAGCATGAGGTGGCGGTCTTCGAGAGAGACCCTAAGCGGATGCGATTCACCTACAACTGCCAGCGTTTTACGACCTACGAGGAGATTCAGGAGTTCAACCCTGAACTGCTGATTAATGCCGTCACGCTGAAATATACCATTCCTGTGTTTAAGGAGGTCATCCCTTACTTGCCCAAGGAATGCATCATCAGCGACATTGCCTCGGTAAAGACAGACCTGAAGGAGTTCTACGAGTCGACAGGTATGCGTTATGTCTCTACCCATCCGATGTTCGGACCTACGTTCGCCAACCTTCAGCAGCTCTCCGAGGAGAACGCCATCATCATCAGCGAGGGTGACTACATGGGGCGCATCTTCTTCAAGGACCTCTATCAGAAGTTGGGGCTCAATATCTATGAGTACACCTTCGAGGAACACGATAAGACGGTGGCTTACTCTCTGTCCATCCCCTTCGTTTCAACGTTCGTCTTTGCAGCTGTCATGAAGCATCAGGATGCCCCTGGTACCACTTTCAAGCGCCACATGCGCATTGCCAAGGGTGTGCTCAACGAGGACGACTACCTGTTGCAGGAAATCCTCTTCAATCCCTACACTCACGATCAGGTCTCTCAAATTCGTACGGAACTGAAGGAACTTCTCGAGATCATCGATAACAAGGATGCCAATGGTATGAAGGGCTATCTGACGAAGATTCGCAATAACGTGAAGCGCGATATCGAGATTAAGCGATAGGATTGTTATGATGTTTATAGTTTAAAGTTTATAGTTTATAGATGAAATGTTCTAAAGGCAGAATAGCTTGAAGGATAGGCAGAAAAGAATGGCTTGCAGGGTAATCATCTATAAACTATAAACTTTAAACTATAAACAAAAAGAAAAAATGACTACTCTGAAGTATCATTTCGTCGCGTTCCTGATAGTGTCCATCTGGGGAAGCACCTTTGTCTTTACGAAGATGCTGCTCTTGGCTGGTCTCTCGCCAGCACAGATCTTCACCCTCCGCTTCATCATCGCCTATGTCCTCCTGCTGGGCTATTCTCTTTTGCGTGGTAAGAAGGGACGCAAGAACAACCGTTTCCATTGGTTCTCTGAATCCTGGCGCGACGAACTGCTGATGGTGGCCCTCGGCATCGCGGGTGGTTCTCTCTATTTCCTGACGGAGAACTCAGCGATGATTTATACCACGACGACAAACACGTCGCTCATCGTCAGTCTCTCGCCATTGGTTGCAGCAGCCCTTATCTCGATATTCTATCAGTCCCAGCGCCTCAACCGTGTGCAGGCTATGGGCACGCTGATGGCTGCCGTTGGTGTAGTCATTGTTGTGCTCAATGGACGTTTTGTGCTTCACCTCTCACCGTTGGGTGACTCGCTGGCCTTTGGAGCAGCACTGTGCTGGGGATTCTATTCCCTCCTGATGATTCCAGCCAACAAGAAATACGATGTCGTATTCATCACTCGCAAGGTATTCTTCTATGGCCTGCTCTCTTTGATGCCTTATTATATATTACGACCCTCCGAAGCCAGCATCTTTGTATCTCCTTCCACCTTCCTCACTCCTCTTTCCACAGTCCTCAACCTACTCTTCCTTGGTTGTGTCGCCTCCATGCTCTGTTTTGTGGCATGGAACTGGGCGTTGAAGAAGCTTGGTGCCGTTGTCGCCACCAACTATGTCTATTTCAATCCCGTTGTCACCATCCTTTTTGCCTGGTGGCTGCTTCATGAGCACATCACCCTTTGGTTCCTTCTCGGCACAGCACTCATCCATGAAGGACACAAAGCACACGAAATTAAGATTTTTTTTGTGTCCTTCGTGTCCTTCGTGGATAAAAAAGTTGTATCTTTGCGGCATATAAACCAATTAAACAGTAAAATTATGGGTATTATTCTTTCACTCCTTCTTGGATGTTTGGCTGGCTTCTGCGCTGGCAAGTTGATGAAAGGTGGCGGTTACGGCCTCATCATGAATTGTGTATTGGGTCTCTTCGGTGGTGTCCTTGGCGGTTGGCTGTTCGATCTGCTTGGCATTGCGTGGGGTGGCCTCCTCGGTCAGCTTGGCACAGCCATCATCGGAGCCGTCGTCATCCTCTGGATCGCCTCGCTGATTAAGAAATAAACTATGGGCTAACTCCTGCCCAATATATATTTAAGGTGTAACCCTCAAAACGGAAATGCGAAGGGCGAAGAGGTGTCTCTATCCATTGCACCTTTTGGCTTCTTTGCGCATTTTCATGGGAAAGGATATTCGATAATAACTAAAAGTCAATAAATTATGAAGAAAAGATTTGTACTATTAATAATGTTGCTGATGATGGTTGGATTATCAGCATGGGCAGCTGAGTCAGAGCCTTATGCGGTTTATAATGACGGTACGCTGACATTCTATTACGATGGCTTACGGAGCAGCAGGACGGGCACGGCGTATGATTTGACTACATATCAGAATCTTGAGCCTAAATGGCTGGAGAATAAAGGAACAATTACAAAAGCAATCTTTGATATCTCGTTTGCGAATGCTAGGCCAACTTATACAAGGGAATGGTTCCATGGATGTAGTTTTATGACAGAGATCGTAGGAATTAACAATCTGAATACCAGCAATGTTGAAGATATGGGGTGGATGTTCGCTGGATGCACAAGTTTGGGCAGTTTAGATGTAAGCAACTTCAATACAATCAATGTTACAAGTATGTATGAAATGTTCTACAACTGTAGCAGTCTTTTGAGCCTTGACGTGAGCAAATTCGATACAAAGAATGTAAAAATTATGGAAAGAATGTTCCAAGGATGTTGCAATTTGACAAATCTTGATGTGAGTGGTCTCAATACAGGAAGAGTTACAAATATGTGTAATATGTTCTATGGTTGTAGCAATCTTACTTCTCTTGACGTAAGTAAGTTTGATACAAGTAATGTTAAGGACATGTGGGGGATGTTTAAAGATTGTAATAATCTGACAAGTGTTGATGTAAGTAAGTTCGACACAAAGAATGTCACTCGCATGAATAGCATGTTCTCTGGCTGTACCAGTTTGACTATTCTTGATGTAAGTAAGTTCGACACAAAAAATGTCACTAGCATGAATAGCATGTTTTCTGGATGTAGCAGTTTGACTATCCTAGATGTTGGCAATTTTAATACAGCTAATGTTACTGATATGTATAGCATGTTTGGCGGTTGTAATAATCTGATTAGTCTTGACGTAAGTAATTTTGATACAAGAAATGTCACAAATATGTCAGGAATGTTCACTACATGTACATTGTTGACAAACCTTGACGTAAGTAACTTTGAAACAAAGAACGTCAAGAACATGGGGCGAATGTTTTCCTTTTGTAGCGGTCTGACCAACCTATGCCTAAACAATTTCGACACCAGCAATGTAACTAATATGAGAGAAATGTTTGCTGATTGTGGCAGTCTAAAGAGTCTTGACGTTAGTTGCTTCAATACTGCAAATGTCACAGAATTCACATTTTTATTCTACGATTGTGATAACTTGACTAACTTAATCATGGGCAATCAATTCGTATCTACAGAATCAAGTGCGGTTGATTTTGCATTGAGTCGCTGCTCAAAACTGAGCAAGGTGACATTCAATGGCGACATCCCTACAAGTATCAATGCAAAATTCTTTGAAGGTGTTGGAACGTTATCGGCTCTTGTTACACTTGAAGTACCAGAGCAGTACAAGGCCAATTATCAGGCTAAGTTTGATGGCAACAAGTTCTATGGCGGCTACTTTACATTGGGAACCGTTAAGGATGGCGATACATTTACTGCCAAGACCAAAGAGGGTGTGGAGATGACTTTCAAGATTATTAGTACAGAGGACAAGACTTGTCAAGTAGGTAGTGGGGAGGAAGCCTCTGTTGACGTGGCAACCCCTGGACAGGTCACCATTCCGCAGGTAGCTAACGGATATAAGGTGATAGCCATCGGCGACAAGGGTTTCTATAACTGTGCCGAGCTTACTCATATCTGGCTGCACGAAGGCATTGAGTCTATCGGCGAACTGGCTTTCTATGGATGTTCCAAACTGAGGGTTCTTGATATCCCGCATAGCGTCACCCGTATCGCTGATGATGCTTTCGAAGGTTGCTCGAATGTAACAATTAGCATACCTGTCGATAGGGTGACTCTGCTTCCATCAGCCCCCGGGAGTAGCATCAAAGTGGATGTCAAAGCGCCCTCGACAGAAAGTATAAGCGAGTTGGAGCGCATCTTCATCCCCTGGCCCGTGACGTCGATAGGTGAACGCTCGTTCAGCAATTGCTCCTCTGTTAAAGTGATAGAGGTGGACACGAAGAATGAGGTGTTTGACTCCCGTGAAAATTGTAATGCAATTATCCGTACAGCCGATAACACTCTGCTCTACGGTTGTCAGCATACCGTTATTCCTGCAACGGTGAAGGCTATTGCTCAGTTTGCATTCGAGGGGCATTCAAAACTACAGCGGATAGAGATACCTGCGGATGTCGTTGGTATTGGAGGATCTGCCTTCAGCGGATGTGCAGCTTTGAAATCTGTTACTTCAAGAATTGTGACACCATTTGCCATCGATGACAATACCTTCGATGAGAATACCTACCAGACGGCCACGCTCTATGTTCCTTATGGTACTACTAACACCTATAAGAATACTGACGGCTGGAAAAACTTCTTCAACATAGAAGAGCTACCAGCCTCTGAAGAAGATGAGACAATCACCTTTGTCTGCGATGTGGCAGAGGCTATTTGTCTTGAGAACTGGGATGGTAACGGTGACGGGAAATTGTCGAAGGCTGAGGCTGCGGCTGTAACGGACATTAATGGTGTTTTCAGTAATACAGAAATCACTTCGTTGGATGAGCTGCGGTACTTTACCGGTTTGTCTGAGATCAAGTCATTCGCATTCTCTGAGTGCAAGAAACTGACAAGAATTACGTTGCCTAACGGTGTGAAGAATATCGGGCAGAATGCCTTTGTCGGCAACGTGAACCTGGAGCATGTCACGTTCCCAGATAATGACGGTTTCCAGTTGGGTATACATCCGTTCCAGCGTTGTCTGTCGCTGACCACCATCATGCTGCCCAAGAACCTGACCTGGATGATGGGTAATCCATTTACACAATGTTCCAATCTGAAGGAGATTAATGTCGATACAGGCAATCAGCAGCTTGAGTCTATTGATGGTGTGGTGTTCTCGGCAGGCCCGTCGCTGGTGGCCTATCCTAACGGCAAGGAACTTGAGGAATATACCATTCCGGATGGAACAGCGTCGATTCTCGTTAATGCCTTCAGCTACAGCAACAAACTGAAAAAAGTCAATATCCCGGCTAGTGTTGTCAGCATTGGTAGTAGTGCTTTCAATAGCTGCAACAGTCTGATATCTGTTGAATTGCCTTCAGACTTGGAAACATTAGGATCGGAAGCTTTCAACTACACCAATCTGACAACGGTGATATCAAACGATGCAACACCCTTTGAGATAGCAAATAACGTGTTCAGCACCGAAACCTACCAATCTGCCATACTTTTTGTACCTGCAGGCTCGAAGTCACTCTACCAGTCTGCTTCGGCAGGTGGCTGGCAGATGTTCCAGAACATCGTGGAGATGGCCGCAGAGAAGGGCGACGTGAACGGCGATGAGTTTGTGGATGAAGACGATCTCAATGAGCTGGCTAAAGAAATTATGAGTCCGTCTGAGGAGTATGATGCCACTAAGGATGTCAACCACGACGGTATGGTAGATGTGAAAGACATCGTAGAGGAGGTGAATATCATCAAGGATATGAACGAAAAGTCGGAAACAGGAGTGGTAAAGCAGGCAAACTCTTTTCTGAAGGCTCGCCTGACGAATTGCCTCCGAGGAGGAGGAAAACTGGCATTCCCTAATACATATGTATTTCTTACTTTTACTCTGAAGAATGTCTCTAATCAAGACTTTGGTGAAGTGAAAGTTGGTCATACGGACTACCATAATATGGAAGGATTGACAGATGCTGGTGACGCGATTAACAATGTTCATATCACAGACGGGTTAGGAGATCAGTATTATTCTGATGTAACAGTCTTGTTACAGGCTGGGGACACGAAATCAATGATTATATTGATAAAAAATGTTCCAACGACGGCTAAGAGCCTAACGTTGCAAGTCGGTATGTACTGTGAAGCTTGGGAAGAACCGTCTACCGCCTTTAAGTTCATCGATGTGCCGATAAAGCAGTAGAATGTTGAGGTTTTCGTCTACCGCTGTCCCCTGACGGATTGAAGCCTGTATATAACAAAGTGACGGTTCTTCTGCTATTACGGAAGAACCGTCACTTTGTGTTATAATCTTTGACCAGAGAATTAGAAAATTGCAGCAATCTTGCGGATTTCCCCCAGTTTTTTCATGAACGACTTGTCTTGTTTGACAACCTGCATGTTGTAGTCAGCCTGTAGACTGAGCAGTAATACCTTGGTGCCTGCCCCATGACTGCTTTGACTGCCATGTTTACCTCATGTTCTGTGCATGACAAGCATCATGTATGGTAATGGCGTTGCCGTCAATTGAATATGCATAATACCAAATTACGTGTACTTGATGTCGTAGTTATACTGCATCTTTCACTCCGTATATTGAGTTGAGATCGCTTATCAGCATAGCCCTAAGTTCCTCTGGTGAATAGCTTTCCTTCTCGTCAGGCAGAGCTATTGGTGCATCCTCATAGGACGATGGATTCATTCTCATTATACGATAATGTTATTGTACACATCTTCAGTGCTTTTAAATTTCTGCCGCAAAGTTACGCAATTATTTCCAATCGTCCAAGCTTTTTGTCCAAAAAGTGCTGTCAGTCGAATCCGTCCGCACTTGGTATCTACAATCGGACACTACACACTAAGCCTACATAATATATACATAAAGCCTACATGAATTTAGGCAAAATGTGGTTTCTCTGCGACATGTGCGTCGCAGTTTGGGCTAAGTAAAGTCCTCTGAAGGGGTATGCGGAAAGGGTGAGACAATAAAGCGGAGTTTTGAATTCTCTAGAGAATTCGAGAGTTTACAGGCAGTAAAGTCTGAGTTTAGGCTAAGTAAAGTCTTCAATTCTCTAGAGAATTGCAAAGACGCATTTCGGTAGGGCAAAATTCCAAAGTTGGGTGCGATGGACTTTACTGCCTGTAAAGTCCTGGTCTTATGCCGATTGTCGTGGTTAAAATGTTAAAATCTGGGGAAAAGACGCGTGTTTTGCATAATTCTTCGTATCTTTGCACTCTATGGAGCAGAAGATTGATTTGGAAAAGTGTACGCTGGCCGTGTGTGAGATAGCTCGGCAGGCAGGGGCGTATATCAGGGAGGAACGCAGGAAGTTCTCTCTGGAGAGCGTGGAAAGGAAGCATGCCCACGACTATGTGTCGTATGTCGACAAAGGATCGGAACGGCTGATTGTCAATGCGTTGCGCGAGCTGTTGCCAGAGGCGGGGTTCATTACCGAGGAGAAAACCGCACAACGGGGACAGGCCCCATTGTGTTGGGTGGTGGATCCGCTGGACGGCACGACGAACTTCATTCATCAGTATGCACCCTATGCCGTAAGCATCGCCCTGCTGCAGGGTAGGGAGGTGCTGATAGGTGTGGTCTATGAGATCTGCGCTGATGAGTGCTTCTATGCCTGGAAGGGTGGTGGAGCGTTTGTTTCGAGGAGTGAGGAGCGCGGAGTGAGGTGTGAGCGGTTGCACGTCAGTAGCCAGAAGATTCAGGATGCGCTGCTCTGTCTGCAACTGCCTTACAACAGCGAGGCCTATAAGCCGACCATCCAACGCCTGATAGATTCGTTCTACGGCAACGTGGGCAGCATCCGCATGTGCGGTTCGGCAGCGATGGCTCTCTGTTATGTGGCTTGTGGACGGCTCGACGGCTATGCCGAGCAGTACATCGGACAGTGGGACTACATGGCCGGCAGTCTGATTGTGATGGAGGCAGGAGGAACGGTCACCGACTATTCCGGCTCTTCCGATTTCACCCAAGGCAACAGCGTC
>CADCAX010000104.1 GCA_902799455.1 uncultured Prevotellaceae bacterium | reverse complement strand
GAGTTTATAGTTTAAAGTCAGTTTTAGAGTTTATAGTAGAAAGTTCTAATATCATTATCCCTTTCAGGGACTCTATCTAATCAAGAGAAAAACCCTGCTCCGCAGAAAAACAGTGAAAGCTGAATGCAATCAAGCTTGTTTGAATTGCTGAGGCGCATCCAGTTTTGCGGAAATACGAGAAACCTTCGATTGACTTCGTCTCACAATCTGAAAAACAAGACTTCTTTATTATAAACCTTAAGAAGAAATCTTTGCTTGCGATGATAATTGACAGTTAAGGTTATCGTTAAGGTTGATATAAGTTATTCTTCGTCAAATAGACCAAGTTGTTTCCAGCTCTTTATCTCCTTATCAAAATCTGACAGATACTCTCTATCTTGTATCAGGCGGAATTTGTCGTATTCGCTGTAGGCTTTCTCCTTAGCTTCATCGGCTGATATGGCACCAGTTCCCTCAAGTACCTCATAATTATATGTTCCGAGGAATCTCTCCAGTTGCTCTTTCCATTCTGCCATAGTAGTAAGAAGTTGACGATCGGCTCTATCTTCTGCCAAATCAAGGAATGCGTTTGAAATACGATTCAATGCCGTTACCTCCTTATCACTCAAGTAGTTCTTTGCCACAATGGTGTCGGACTTCTGCACTCGTCCATCGGGTGCATTCTTCCAAGTGGTAAGCCCCATGTGTGGCTGCTCGGCATCGGCTCTGTTATATATTATTTCGGCTGCTGTATGATGTGTTACAGCCCAATGCATCATGTTCTGTACCATCTTGAAGAACAATTGAGTGGTCTCGCTCTTAGAATCGTAATCAGCGCTGCATTCGGCATATACATCAGTTATCTTCTGATAATAACGACGCTCAGAGGTGCGAATCTCACGGATACGCTCCAGCAAGTCATCGAAATAATCCTGGCCGAATTGTTTACCCTGCTTCAAACGTTCGTCATCAAGAACAAAACCCTTGATGATAAACTCTCTCAACACTTCTGTAGCCCAAATGCGGAACTGGGTTGCCTTATAGCTGTTTACACGATAACCTACAGCAATGATGGCATCAAGGTTATACATCATAGTATCATAGTCCTTACCATCGGCAGCAGTTATTGGAATTTTTCTAATAACTGCCTCTTTTTTCAGTTCTCCAGTCTCGAAAATATTACCGAGATGGTAGTTGATGGTACTCACATCTACATCGTACAAATCAGCCATTCGTTTCTGTGTAAGCCAGAAGGTATTGCCATTAAACAGCACATCTATACGAGTTTCACCTTGGTTGGTTTTATAGATGAGTACACGCGAAGATATCTGATTTTCAACCAGTTCCAAGGTTGATGCCTGTTCCTTGAAATATATACGAGCCATCTGAACCTGTGGTTTCTTGCCATCGGCATTTTCAGCAATGATAAGACAAGCTAAGCGCGAAAGATGGAAATTTTCAACCTCACGAAAAGTGCCTGAACCCAATTTAACCATCTCAACCACTTGGTTAAAATGCTCACCCATATCCATGCCTCTGTTTTGAGCCACTGTCAGCGCTTTGTTCAGCACACGGCTGAATTTCTGCCAAGTGCTGTATCCCAAGGCTTTAGCTAATTCTCTTGCGCTCCAGTATTCCTTACCTTTCTCTGTCGACTTCTTTATCTGCTCAAAGTCCGACTGCATGGGCTGTATATTTGTCATAGATTGTATTTTTTATACTTCGTTGATGTATGTTGAGTGATTAACCTTTGCAAAATTAAGCATAAAAAATGAAACTTCCAAATTTTCCGTGAATTTTCCGAAGCCTGCGGAAAAGGTTTCCGCAAGGGACGGAAAAAGTTTCCGCTCCTTACGGAAAAATAGCGAGCCCGCAGATTGTTATTAAAACATTGCCCGCAAATTGTTATTAAAACATAAAGTTTAAAGTTTAGAGTTTATAGTTTAAAGTCAGTTTTAGAGTTTATAGTAGAAAGTTCTAATATCATTATCCCTTTCAGGGACTCTATCTAATCAAAAAGAAAAACCCGCTCTTTGAGCGAAAAACCTCTGCTTGCGACATAAAGTTTAAAGTTTAGAGTTTAGAGTTTAGAGTCAGTTGAGGGTGGAGAGTAGAGAGTGAATTGATGGCTGGTTTTTCTGCGAAGCAGGGTTTTTCCGTGACAGTATTAAAAAGACTCTGTAAGAGTATAGAGATATAAGATAGGTATTTTTATCTAAGAAAGCTGCGATTAAGCGAGGGCAGAAGAAAACTTGTTTTCGTTATGCCGAGCAAAAGCAGGTTCGATGTAGTCAATCTTGTTCTTAAGGAAAAATAGATAGATTATATCGATAGTGCAGCAAAGCACTTTAATACTGAAATGGGGTTTTCTTGGTTTTTGTTTCTATATAAATCTCGTAGGTTTTTGTTTAAATTAAAAGAAAATCCCCTCTCCATATTAATGAAGAGGGGAGGGAAGTGGAATATTTTCAGATGTGTTTACATCTTGTCGATACGTAACTGGTGACGGCCTGCCTCGAATGGAGTCTTGAGGTACTCGTCAATGATGGCTGCTGCTTCTTTATTGGTGATGAAACGGCCTGGCAGAACAAGACAGTTGGCATTGTTATGCTGACGTATGAGATGGGCTATCTCTACATTCCAGCACAGACCTGCACGCACACCATGATGCTTGTTGAGGGTCATTGCCATACCTTCACCTGAACCACAGATGCCGATGCCACAACCTACAACACCTGACTCGATGTCCTCTGCGAGAGGGTGGGCGAAGTCTGGATAGTCGCATGAACGGTCACTATAGGTTCCGAAGTCCTTGTATTCTAAGCCTTTCTCCTCGAGATACTGGAGAACGAACTGCTTCAGTGGAAAACCAGCGTGGTCGCTGGCTACTCCTATGATTTTACTTGCCATATTTTTTAAAATTAATAATTAAATAATGAATTCAACTTCTGGTTGTTCTTAATTTTAACAAAAACCTTAAAAACCCCTGTCAATGGCATAAGTCTTACAGACTATTGCAGTACTTTAAATTATATGTCCTTTATAAGCGAGCTTATACGTACATATCCTTTAAACTCCTGCACCTGCCTACGTCAGGTTTATTCCTTTGCCAGGCAAAAACATCGCTTCGCTAAAAAACATTTTTTTGGTTTCATACAGCAAAATGTTTAAGACATAAGACAGTAATCTTGGTTTTTGTTTATAAATCATTTACTTACAAAAGTTGAAATTATGCATTAAAGCATCGCCTTTACCTGGTTGTAAACATTCTCTGCTGTGTAGCCAAGCTTCTCGTCGAGCACCTTGTAAGGAGCTGAGAATCCGAAGCTGTTGAGACCCCAGATCTTTGACTTAGGATCAGCACCAATGAGGAAGCCCTGAAGGTTTACTGGCAGACCTGCTGTCATGCCGAATACCTTAGCACCTGCTGGTACTACGCTCTGCTGATACTCTGCAGACTGTGTGCGGAAGAGACCCTCAGAAGGAACACTTACGACACGTACCTTAACACCATCCTTACGGAGCAGCTCAGCACCACTGACGAGGGTAGAAACCTCAGAACCTGATGCTACACATACTACGTCTGGATTCTCGTCTGAACCAGCAACGATGTAAGCACCCTTGCGAGCACCCTCGTAGTCATTGCCTTCTGGAAGGTCGTTGATGTTCTGACGAGAGAAGATGAGGGCTGTAGGAGTATCTGTGTTCTCCATTGCCATAGCCCATGCTACTGTTGTCTCCTTGGCATCTGCAGGACGCAGTACGAGAACAGAGTTCTTGCCTGCATGGTTCTGCAGCTTCTCCATGAGACGTATCTGTGCCTCCTGCTCTACAGGCTCGTGAGTAGGACCATCCTCACCAACACGGAATGCATCGTGGGTCCATATGAACTTGACTGGAAGCTGCATGAGGGCTGCCATACGGACAGCTGGCTTCATATAGTCAGAGAATACGAAGAATGTACCACAAGCTGGGATGACACCACCATGAAGAGCCATACCGATGCAACAGCATGCCATAGTGAGCTCTGCAACACCTGCCTGGAAGAATGCACCTGAGAAGTCATCCTTTGTGAGGTCGTGAGTCTTTTTCAGGAAGCCGTCTGTCTTATCAGAGTTAGACAGGTCGGCAGAAGCACAAATCATATTTGGAACCTGCTCTGCGAGGGCTGACAGACATGCTGCAGATGCAGAACGTGTAGCATCATTAGCCTTCTGCTGTACCTTTGACCAGTCAACCTTTGGTGCCTTGCCAGCGAACCAGTCTGCCTGCTGTGCAGCCTTCTCTGGATTAGCAGCAGCCCAAGCCTTCTCCTCTGCATAGCGCTCAGCGCAGATGCCTTCGAGTTCCTTGGCACGGTTAGCATAAAGTTCCTTGACGTCATCGAAAATCTGGAATGGATTCTCTGGGTCGCCACCAAGATTCTTAACAGTATTCTTGAATGCCTCGCCACCAAGAGGAGCACCATGAGTCTTGCAGTTTGCCTCATAAGAAGAACCGTCGTCCTTCAGGGCACCCTTACCCATGATACACTTACCGATGATGAGGGCTGGCTTGCCCTTTACAGCCTTAGCCTGCTCGATAGCCTTGCGAATCTGAGCTGCATCATTACCGTTAATCTCGATTACTTCCCATCCGAGGGCACGATACTTGGCTGCTGTATCTTCGTTCATGACATTCTTTGTCTCTGTAGAGAGCTGGATGTCATTAGAGTCGTAGAACATTACGAGGTTGTCAAGTCCGAGAACTGATGCCACACGTGCACCACCCTGAGAAATCTCTTCCTCGATGCCACCATCAGAGATGTATGCATAGATTGTCTCCTTAGCGAATGTTGGGTTGCCTGTGTGAGCAGCAAGGAACTTTGCAGCAATGGCAGCACCAATAGCAAATACATGACCCTGTCCGAGAGGACCAGAGGTGTTCTCGATACCACGTGCTATCTCAAACTCTGGGTGACCAGTAGTAGGAGAGCCCCACTGACGCAGTTGTGCCAGCTCGTCGAGAGTGAACTTACCTGCGAGGCACAGCTGAGAATACAGCATTGGTGCCATATGACCTGGATCGAGGAAGAAACGGTCACGTCCAACCCACTCTGGATTCTTTGGGTCGTAGGTGAGATACTCAGAATAAAGGACATTGATGAAGTCAGCACCACCCATAGCACCGCCTGGGTGACCTGATTTGGCTTTCTCCACTGCTGCAGCTGCAAGGATACGGATGTTGTCAGCTGCGTGATTTAATACTTTGATATCGTTCATAATATATATAAATTATTTTTTGTTATTGACTGCGGCCTGTTCGATAGCAAGACCAGATTTGTAAACTTCAATATAGCGGTTAAAACCTTCAACATCTTCTGGAGTAGGTGCTATCTCAACACCTGTGTTGCCTCCGAATACGACTTTCTCGAGATAGTCGGCAAGACTCAGATTCTCCTTGTTGTTGATGAGATATCCTGCTAGGAGCGCTATGCCCCATGCACCACCTTCTCCTGCTGTCTCCATGACAGAGATAGGAGAGTTGAGGGCTGCAGCGAGAATGCGCTGTCCTACGCCCTTGGTCTTGAAGAGGCCTCCATGACCTGTGATGCGATCAACCTTTACCTTTTCCTCCTTGAAGAGGATGTCATTGCCCAGTTTCAGTACGGCAACTGTTGCATAGAGATTGGAACGTATAAAATTGGCAAGATTAAACTTGTCGTTAGGGGAGCGGACAACGAGTGGACGGCCTTCCTGCAGACCTGTCACAGGCTCGCCAGAGATGTAGTTGTAAGCCAATACGCCTCCACAGTCAGCATCACCCTTAAGGGCATTGTTATAGAGCTTGCCATAGACCTCATTCATATCCACTGGTACGCCAAGGAGCTCCTGATACTCCTTGAACAGCTTCACCCATGCATTGATGTCCGAGGTGCAGTTGTTACAGTGTACCATAGCCACGAGTGAGCCGCATGGAGTGGTTACCATATCAATCATCTCTGATGGCTTGGAGAGGTCTTTTTCGAGTACTATCATAGAGAAACTTGATGTTCCTGCTGAAACGTTACCTGTGCGCTGCTTTACGGCATTGGTAGCTACCATGCCTGTGCCTGCATCACCTTCTGGAGGACAGAGTGGGCAACCAGGCTTCAAATGACCAGAGATATCGAGACGCTTTGCTCCATGCTCTGTCAGGAAACCTGCTGGATGACCTGCAACGATGCACTCTGGGAGGATATCTTCCAACTTCCAAGGGTATCCCTTGTCAGCAACGAGGTCGTTGAACTTCTTCACCATTGTGGCATTGTAGTTCTTTGTCTCAGGGTCAACAGGTATCATACCTGAAGCATCTCCGATGCCGAGGCATTTCTTGCCTGTCAGACGCCAGTGGATATAGCCTGCCAGCGTGGTGAGGTATGTGATGTCCTTAACATGCTCCTCGTTGTCGAGAATGCACTGATACAGGTGAGAGATGCTCCAGCGTAGTGGGATGTTGTAGTTGAACAACTCTGATAACTTTGCTGCAGCAGCACCTGTATTGGTGTTACGCCATGTGCGGAAAGGAACGAGAATCTTCTCTTCTTCGCCAACTGGTGCTCCCTTGGAAGCGATGCCGTTAGGACCGAATGCCATGTATCCGTGCATCATAGCAGAGATACCGATAGAAGCAAGAATCTCAATCTCGCAATCATACTCTGCCTTCACATTCTTGCGCAGGTCGGCATAACAGTCTTCCAAGCCAAACCAGATAGCCTCAGTAGAGTAGGTCCACAGCCCGTCAACGAGCTGGTTTTCCCACTCATGGCTACCCTGTGCTATAGGCTTGTTATCCTCATCGATGAGGACAGCCTTGATACGGGTAGAGCCAAACTCGATACCGAGAATGGCTTTACCTGCTTGTATGGTTTCTTTTGCTGTCATATTTTTTCAAATTAAAAATTAACAATTAACAATAGCCATGCGGCTTGTTGATTATTTAAATCTCAATAGGGATATCGCGTTAGCCAATTATTAATTGTTAATTATTAATTGTTAATTGTTAATTGTTAATTGTTCACTGTTCATTGTTAATTACTTCAGGGCTTTATTCAGCATATAATATACTTCGTTGTTGCGAAGCTGCTGCTTGAAGCCGCATGTAGTGGTGTTCTTGTCGATGTTGATGAACTCTATGCCTGTCATCTCTGCGAAGTCCTCCCAGTATTCTGCTGTGATGTCGTAAGAGAATGCGCTGTGGTGTGTGCCACCTGCAAGAATCCATGCCCCAGCACCAATTTCGAATGTTGGCTGTGGAACCCACAATGCTGATGCTACAGGCAGTTTTGGCATTGGCTTTGGCTCGATGCACTCTACCTCGCTGGTGATGAGGCGGAAGCGGTTGCCAAGGTCAACGATAGTAGCCTTGATGCCAGGACCAGTCTTAGATGTGAACACGAGACGTGCAGTCTGCTGCTTGCGGATGCCGATGCCGAGGAAGTGTACCTCCAGCTTTGGCTTGTCAGTAGCAATGAGAGGGCAAACCTCCAACATGTGGCTTTGCAGGCTTGAGGTGCAGTCAGCGGCAAAGTTCAGAGTGTAGTCCTCAAGGAATGAGCATCCCTTGGCGAGACCCTGATTCATTACCCACAGAGAGCGGTAGAGACATGATGTCTTCCAGTCACCCTCTGCACCAAAGCCGATACCCTCAGCCATAAGACGCTGTGAAGCGAGTCCTGGGATCTGGTCAAAGCCGCAGAAGTTTGGATCGTCGATATCAGCATCGCCAAGGTCGTCGAAGTTTGTGGTGAATGCTGTTGCACCCTCATCCTTCAGTACACGACGGAGAGCAATCTCTGCCTTTGCAGCATTTCTTACCTTCTCCCAATATACCTCTTCACCAGACTCGTCAATCTTGATGGTATATAACTTCTTATATTCCTCTACTAGAGCGTCAACCTCAGCATCAGTAACTCTCTTGAAATAGTCCATGAGAGAAGAAACAGGGTAGTAGTCAACATGGTAGCCGAGACGCTGCTCGAACTCTACACGATCGCCATCAGTAACGGCAACGTTGTTCATGTTCATGCCGAACATCAGACAGCGAACATCATGAGCATCAGCAACAGCTGCTGCTACACGTGCCCAGATAGCTATCTTCTCCTGTGCCTCCTTGCTCTTCCAGTAGCCTACAACTACTTTACGAGGTACGCGCATG
>CADCAX010000103.1 GCA_902799455.1 uncultured Prevotellaceae bacterium | reverse complement strand
TTCGATGTGACCTGAAAGTTCTGAGCGAAGTTGCCCCTGCGGGGAGTTCATAGAACTTTGGGAGAAGCGAAGGGTATCGACGAAGTCAATTAAGAGTTAGGAGTTAATTCCCCATTATGAAAAAGCGCAAGATGCAACGTGCACCTTGCGCCTTTCACCTTTCACCTTTCACCTTTCACCTTTCACCTTCTCACTCCTCTCCGTCAAAAGTGCTAAACGAAGCACGACGGGCGGAATTACCAGTATCTGCTCCTCCTACTTTTTCATCGCTAGGGTCTCCTGTTGGTTCACTGCCCGCAAGGAGAGTGGATTGACTTTGTATTTTAACTACCAACAGTTCTGGCTTATTATAAATCCTCTTACCCATATTCGTATTTGTTTTAATCTCTTAATTCTTTATTACCATCTTCCTTCCATTCTTGATGATGATACCCTTGTAGTCTTTTGTCACCTTCTGTCCACCCAGATTGAATATAGCATCAGTGCCGCTAACTGCTAACTGCTCAACGCTAACCTCATCTACACCAGTTATATCTTCTACATCACATTCGCTATCAAACACATCTGCAGGGAAGTCTGTCACGTTACCTTCCTCAACACCATTCTCTGTTTTTACAAACTTCATCTTAAACGAAGTGCCGATAGGCTCCTCAGCAGAGAAGTAAGCTAAGAATGGCCCAACATTTGGCTTGGTAGAATAAATCTTGTCAATGTGTCTGAATGTACCATTGCGTTGCATGATATAAGCACTCTCTTCCACCAAACGTTCGTTGTCAAGATTCTTGAATGTACCACACCAGTATCCCAGTTCCCTGTTGTTGTCAGTACTGTGTACTATTTCTGGCTCCATAGGCACTTCCTTCGCCAGAATATTCTTGGCGCTAAATGTGATAGAGCCCTTGTTGACAACGAGGATATAGGCCCATCCGGCTTTCAGTATTGGGAAGTCGTTTGTAAAGATAAATTCCTTCTTCTCTAAGTCTATCTCCATTAACCTATACACCAAGACATTCTCATGAAGTTCTTCGGGTATAGCCATATCAAAAGGCAGACTAAGTGTGAAAGCTCTTCTACTCCATGTTTCGTCAGTATTCTTAACTGCCTTATACTCACGACCATTGATAGTCAGGTCATAGGATATCTGTTCTTCTGTCAATCCGTTTTTATTTTGTAGCAGGAACTCATCACGTGCATGTAGCAGGTCAAGGAATGTTGTATTCTCTTGTTTTATATAAGGCATCAGCTTGCCATAACTGTCGCTTAGTGAAGGATCTGTATAGTAGCAATCGTTTATCGTACCATTAATGTTGATTGTCACTATAGGATTGGAGTGATATGCCCCTACGCCATGCGTCAGGTCTTTGCCCAGATAGCAGCATCCCGTCATTGTACCACCATTTAAATTCGATACGATGCCGGTAGCATTCATTTGGCTAGAAATCACCGTAGCATGGCTGGTAGAGTTTTTCAGGGTAGGAGAGCCTGAATAGATATATGCCACCAACCCGGCTGCGGAATAGTAGTTGGAGCGGATGGTAACATCCTTTAGCACGTGGCAGTTGTCTATAAGTACCTTTTCTCTCAGCGTATTGACCAGTGCTGATGCCGAACGACCAGTGATGGTGCTGTTGGCAATGATGGTATTCTTCAAGGTACTGTTCTCTGCCATACTGACAAAGAGTGCAGCTTCGTCCGTCTTCTCCGTTCCGGACTTGTTGATGTTCAGCCCGCTGATGACATAGCCGTCGCCGTCGTAATGACCGTTAAATACGTTGACAGGAGTATAGTTGTTTTCCACCGTCTTGTCAAACGTGAGGTTGGCGCCCTGCTTGAAGTACTTGCCCTGCATTTCTTCGATACCGGCATTGAAGTAGATTGACATGTCGTTCAGCTGACGGGCATTGATGATGACGTATGGATTCTCTGCAGTGCCTTCACCGTCAAATCCATAAGTGATGTGTTTCTCCACCGTAGCGTCATCCTCAAAACTGAGGCGCACACTGCATACCGCTGTTGAGCCGTCATCAGCTATTGTGCTTGGTATATACAAGAAATTGCTGAAGGCATCAACAACAACTTCTGAAAAGTCCACCAGTTTCTCTCCGTCACCGAGTTTCAGGAATGTTCCATTCTTTATCTCCTCGTCGGCAATAGCCTCCATATCGAAAGTACCATAGAGGTAGAAGTTGTTGCCGGACGCTATCCATGGACTGCTTTCCTTGATGCGCACGCCATAGAACTCAGGGTTTTCGATGTCGGTGCCGCTTTCCCACTTCACGAAGTATGGCTCTCCTGCATTCAAGCCTCCGTCAGTGGCCTTCTTGAAAGTCAGCTGCAACTGACTACCCGCCATTTCTGATGATGACAAATGATACAGTGTTGTGCCAGCCAGAGGGCTTTTTGCCATTTCTTCGTCAGACATTGAAAAAGGCAGACACAGAGGATGCAGTTTGCCGTCCTTCTTCAGTGTCATGTTGATGATGCTGACAGAAGCCAGCTGGTCGGTGTGTGATTCCAATATCTCCTCATTATCAGATGCCGCTGCATCCAAATCAAATATTGCTGTGTTGAAATATTCCACCCTGACCCTGTCGCTAAACTGATAAGTCACCTCGTTGTTGTGCTTGTATTCGGCACTGGCACGGAAGGTCATCATACCCAGTTCATTGCCGACAGCCTCTATGCGTTCCGACTCGTCTTCCTGCACGTTGGCGGTAATTGTCTTGCTTTCGCCGGTATGGCTGTTGCTGATTTTCACTATTGCCGATTCATAGTCGTCGCTCCATGTCCAGTCCTCGCTGTAGTCGTAGCGATAGCGTGCATAGTAGGTAGTGTTGGCACTGGGCGTTACGGTCTGTCCTGCGTCCACCAGAGACGTCATTTCGTCATCCTTCATCTCGATGCTTTCAGGAGCTGTGTCAGATGCCATGTATCCCATGAATATCAGGCCCTCCACATCTGCCGGCTGCGGCAATGTGCACGACTTGCCCCTCACGGCATACTGTGTTGTGCCGTCAGTGTATGTCTTGCCGTCGGTAGTATGTTTCACTGCCACTGTCCACAGGTCGGTAGCCTTGTTGGCTGTCTTTCCGCATGCGCAGTGCTCACCGTCAGGATAGGTATGGTCCTCGGTCACTCTGAAGTTGCAGTTTTTACACATCCTTCTGTGCTGCGATTCGCTGAGGTAGGCGGTGGTGTAGGTGTATTCCTTATGCTCACACGTCTCCAGTTTCACAAAGTTACGCCAACGGCAGAACCGCTCGCGGTCTTCTTTTGTGGCGGACTGTAAGTTGTTCTCCGAATCGCCGGCCGTCACCTTGCAGTCAGTAGCCAGATGGATGGCATTGGTGGTTATCATTCTGCATTTAAATGCATGATTCTTACCACTGCCTATAGCCGAACCGCCTTTCTTTTCTGTTGCCCTACATTTTTCGCCTGCGATAGCAATTACGGAACCTTTCTTATACGTAAACGACATTCCGATATTTTTTTCTCCACCTCCGATGCCGGCAGCATTACCGTTGCCCTCTGCTCTCAGAGTACCGCCATCTATCACAACTGTTTGACCTGGACCACTTTCGCCGCCTCCAATGCCGGCAGCATCTGTTCCGCCGATAGCATTCACTGTGCCGCCATACATATAGACGTCGGTACCATATGCATTACAGCCACCACCGATGCCGGCACCATAGTCGCCACCTTTTGCATACACCTGGCCGCCATACATATTGAGAGTGCCTCCATCTACTGAGCCTACTTTTACCACTCCATTGCCACTTCCGATGCCCGCACCACGTCGGCCACCATAAGCCGTCAGTTTGCCGCCGTACATATTTACTTTCATTCCTCGGCCACCGGTACACCATATATTCAATACACGCACCGCGTAGCATCCTCCGCCGCCCAGGCCGGCAGCAGTCTCTCCACCCCATACGGTAACGTCACCGCCATACTGCGTATATTCTCCATAATTGGAATGGCTGTTCTTGTAATTATAGCCTGCTCCACCGCCAATGCCGGCACCTCTGTCGCCTCCATGCACCTTTATCGTGCCGTCATATACGAACACCTTGCCCATTTTGTGCAGATTAAAGTCCAGCGGGTCCCAATCGTCATCGTCAATGCCTGCTGTACCTATGCCGGCAGCGCGTGTGCCACCTGTCAAATCAATGTAGCCGCCATGTATGTGCAACTCACCGAAATTGCCGTTATGTGCACCGATGGCAGGATTTATTCCGGGTCTGCTGACGATGAGCCTGCCTTGCTTCTCGCCATTGCTCTGAACGTGGATATGCAACTTGTTAGGCTCCTCCAGATGGATGCCGTAGAGAGGCGTCACCTCCGACTCGTCAAGCAATATAAGGTGCACCTCACCGTATATTGTCATTGAGGAGAGAGGAGACTCTCTGTTCACCATCATGGCCTCTTGCGAAAATTTTCCTTCGATGGCATACCATGTCTCCTTTCCCGGAGTTCCGAAATATGTTCTTTCGCTTGACCAGGTACGAATAGGTATCCAGTCATTCTTCGTCTCGGTTACCACCTGCTTCGACTCCTCGTCCCAATGGCTGTCAATCCATGTGACTGAGCCAAAGCGCTCACCCGGCTCATAATCAGCAAAAGCACGTCCTACAACCATCAGCAGCAAGGAAAACATGAACAGATACCTACGTACAATAATATTTTTCATAAAATTAGAGAATTGATACAATTATGATTTGAGAATGCAAAAGTACCACTTATCTGTATAATAACAAAAATACAACGTTTTTTTTTGACATTAGGCAATTAGAATAGTTGTTAGTTTTTAGTTGTTAGTTTTTAGTTGTTAGTTGTGAATTATGAATTGTGAATTATGAATTATGAATTATGAATTATTAATTATGAATTATGAATTATGAATTATGAATTGTTAGTTGTTAGTTGTTAGTTGTTAGTTTTTAGTTTTTAGAGACAGCAATCCCTGACAGGAGTTAAACCCTGCCAGGGATTGTCATTTATAAACCGAAGCCGGAAGGCTAATTATGAATTATGAACTTTCCGGAAGGCTAATTATGAATTATGAATTATGAATTGTTAATTGACTCCCCCTCCCCTTGGAGGGGGCTGGGGGGAGGCCCCTATCCCTCCTCAACCTCGCTGCTACCACCGGAGCCGGAGCCGCCACCGCCCGTGCCTGGGTCAGAAGGAGTGTCAGGATTCGTCGGCGTTGTCGTTCCCGTGCCACCGCCTTGGTTTTCGTTTTCGTTATCGTTTTCGTTGGAACCTGTTCCTGTGCCGGTTCCTGTTCCTGTGCCTGCTACTGTGGCGTTGGTGAAGACGTATTGTGAATAGTAGTTGATGTCGGAATTGATGATGCGGATGATTTCGTCGTAAGGTGATGACTGTCCGTTGAATTCCGTGATGGCGAAGGCATTCAGCACGAGTACCACGTCCTCAAATGCAGCGTCTGTAGCAGCGCGGGCCTTGGCCATGACATTGCTCTCCTGTGTGGAGCGGTCGGTCTGACGTTGCTTCATCAGGTTGATGACCTGCTGGTTTTGCTGCTCCAAGAGGGTTACAGTGGCTGTGAGGTTGAGGGTTGCGATGTCTGTTGCGAGGCTGCCGCCCTTGAGGTCTTGAATCAGCTGTGCAATCTTCTCGTTCTCGTCCTCATATTTGTCGCTGATGCTCACCTTGTGGTAGGTCACGCGCTCTATCACGCGCTCTGCTGCCTGCTGCTGCTCTGGGGTGCCAAGGCGCTTTTGGAAATCCAGCATAGAGTTCATGCCCGAGAACGTGTTGTCGCGAGCCTTGTCGGCCTCCTCTATTGGGGCGGTAAGGTCGCTCTTGGTGATTACGAGGTACGCCTGGTCTTCGTTGCCGACAGTGCTCTGCAAGACGTTGATTACGTTCGCCAGCCTTACGGGAGTGTTGGCGATTTGGAGCACACGCTCAAGAAATCTCTTCATCCATGAAAGGTGACGGATGTTCTTCTGACGATAAAGCAAACGGAAAATTGGATAAATTTGATTGTAATTCATAGACTTAAAAGTTTTAAATTAAATAATTATAGGTTATATTTCGAAAAAAAATCTTTGTCGTCGCGTCAAACTGCTGCCGAGGGTCTTGGGAAGACTTTGTCGCCGCGTCAAACTGCTGCCGAGGGTCTTGGGAAGACTTTGTCGCCGCGTCAAACTGCCGCCGAGGGTCTCGGGAAGACTTTGTCGCCGCGTCAAACTGCCGCCGAGGGTCTTGGGAAGACTTTGTTGTCATTACAAAACGCTGCCAAGGGTAGGTTTTACGAGTGCAAAGATATGAAATTCTGTGGAAACATGAAACATTTCCCGAA
>CADCAX010000102.1 GCA_902799455.1 uncultured Prevotellaceae bacterium | reverse complement strand
ATAGTACCACTAACCTCCTTACGTCCCTCAAGGGTAATAGCAGGTGGGCAATTAGTGATATTCTCCAACTCGCCAAGGAAGAAACTGGTGTGAGGAGGCTGGTTATAACCAACGCACTGCCATGTTGTAGCGTTACGGTACTCATGGTCAGCCCACAAGGTGGTAATACCATGAGGAGAAGGATAGCTCGTTGTCTGTATAATCAAAGAGGTACTCGTGCGCGATACTATTTCCTCACGCCAGTCACCAAGAATATCGCCAAGGAAGCAAGGATTATTCTTGGAAGAGTTGTTCAGATTGCCCTGTCCCATCCAACAACGGCTGTCCTGATAGCTGCGGCCTGTGCCAACCTCTGTCTGGCCAGGAGCCTTATATACAGTAGGAGAACGTTCCACACCCGGTGAATCCATAAACTCATCCAACAGGTCGCCATCCCAATAAACACGCATATTCTTATGGTCATCGCTAAAGCCTGACAGAGCTGAAATAGCCTTATCAGATACAAGACTTATACCTAAGTTATCAATACCTACCGCACCTGGATAGCTGCTATAGAAGTTTCCTGCCATACAACGTCCATTATCGGCACCACCGCCAGTTGTATAACGTAGAGTTGAAGTTGCAGCTTCTGTGTATGCTATACCAGGAGATGTTGCATTCTCAAGACACACAAACTGCTCCAAGCCCCAACGATAAGGGTCAAAGTCGCCACAATGCTGAGCATCGCCATGCCCAAAACCTGTAGTAGAAAGGCCATAGCCCGTATCATCAATTATCATGGAGCCGAACACAACCTCGTCACGTCCATCCATATCGACATCTGCTATAGCATAGTTATGGAATCCATTACCGAACCATGGAGAACCCGAGTCATAACAGTTCCAGCGCCATTCCTGTGTCAGCTCGTGAGTTTCCTTGTTCACGCTAAGTGCACAGAACTTATGACGGGTATAACAGCCACGGCCAAGGAAGATGCTTGCATTACGTCCATCAAAATATGGTGCACCCATATAAATCTTCAAAGAGCGGTGACCTGTATCGGAAGTTCCCCATACTGCAGCATATTCTGCTGATGTAGCATTATTAACATCCTTTGCCTCACCAGTTTCGAAACGTGGCAGAGGGAAAGCCATTGGAGTCCAGTTCTCACTGCCGTCCCAACCATAAGGCTCACCCGTTTCGCCATTTAAATAGAGCAGATACTCCTTACCCTGATGGGTATATTCATCACGTGGAGCATAGTAACTCATGTCACCAATCTTGATGGTCTTACCTGTTGAAGTATATATAATCATATTGTCTGCACCACGCATCACGGCTTCTGCCTTACCATCCTGATCCCAGTCATAAAGGATAAGGTCGAACTGCTCATCAGGACCTGACATCATATTCGGTCCCATATCAATACGCCAAAGACGTTCTCCCTGCATATTGTAACACTCATGGAAGTTGAAGTCTGTAGTATTCCCTGATGTGTTAAGGTTACCAATGTCATTACGACGTTTTACTACAAATTCCATCTGACCGTCACCATCGACATCTGCTACAGAACAGTCATTCAGAGAATAACTACCGTCAGTATCTGAATAACCATTGGTAATATCAACACCATTACGATTCAGAACTGCAGAAGCAGGTATCTCCCAGAACTGGTGATCCCAAGGAGTGCACTCGGCAGCTAGCTCAGTCTTTTCCACACCTTTTACTACGGGCACAACCTTGTAAGTGCTCGTCTTAGTGCCACTATCATCCTGATAGTTTGAAACGGTAAGATCTGAAGCAATCTTTGTTCCATTACGATAAAGATTGTACTTTGTGTCATAATACTCTGTTGGCAAAATACGCCAGGATACGAAGATACCGGTTCCATTATAACCATATCTGGAATCTTGGCCAGTCTTATCACCTTGCGGAATGGCAATGAGACCACGATTGAGATGATCCGTCACGCGTTGTGCAGAAGCCGAAAGACCAAAAAGCATCAGCAATGCAAACGTCAATAGATACATTGTTTTTTTCATTGTGAATAGTATTTAGTTAATAATAATATCATCAGTTTCCATCTGGCTTACGAGAGTCATAATATATTGACTGTGGCCAATAAAACTCTTCCGGATTGTCTGGTGTCTGAGGGTTGAAGTCCTGCCACTCAGGACGCAGATATTGTACCAAAGGAGAGTTTAACTGTTTCAAGCCCATAACCACGAGTTTTGATACTTCATAGGCTCCGAAAGGATTGAAGTGTGTGTTATCTGCAAAATCTTTCTGCATCCATGGGAAGTCACCCACCTTATAGTGTACAAGAAGTTTCTTTGACCCCTCTACTCCCATAGTTTCAAAGAGCACCTTGGTGCTGGCATTCAAATCGATGAGTGGAACATTTTCCCTCTCTGCCACAGCTTTCATGGCGGCAGGGAAATCGCCATGTGTATTGCGGATGGTTGTACCTTCAAAGAAGCGACGTTGAGTAGGAGTACAGAAGATGATGTTGCCCCCTTTTCCTCTAACCTCATCAACAAACTTCTTAAGGTTGACTGTGTAGTGATACCATGCTCCTGTTCCCGGGCCTTTCTCTTTTTCATCGTTATGACCGAACTCGCAAAACACATAATCACCTGGTTTCATCATTGAGAGAATCTTCTCCAGACGATTCTGTGCCAGGAAAGTGCCAGCAGTGAGCCCACTCTCTGCAACATTGCATACTGCAACTTTATCATTAAACCAGAACGGAAATATCTGCCCCCAAGAAGCCCAAGGCTCCTTACCCTGATCAACCACAGTACTGTTGCCGCACAGGAATATCGTAAGTGCCGTAGTATCAGGCTCTATCGTTATACTCTGTACACAAGGTGCTGCTCCATTAAATTCGAGGGTCAACTTATCGTCCCATGAGAAAGAACCCACCTCACCAGGTTTTATTTTCACCTTGGAAGCAGGACGTTCTTTTCCCCCTTTCATATATGACGGGATATCCACAGAACGCTTATTTACGATAAAGGAGAATGTCTGCATCTGACCTTTCTTAAACACTACTTTCTGTTCAAAGAGCCTACGATTCTCTGCACGCACACAGGTCTCTGTAGCCTTTTTCTTACTACCCAAGACAACGGTAACACGATAATTACCATCAGGTACATCTACAGAATAATAATATGGATACTGCTCAGTAGCAGGAACTTTAAAAGTTTCTGCCCCTACTGACATTATCATAGCCCCAAAGGCCAATAAAGTGAGAATTCTTTTTTTCATTTACTTACGGATTGACATAGTTTGTATGCTTCCCTTATCATTGCTTACACGCAAGATATACATTCCCTGTGGCACAGCGACAGTGCGGAAATAAGACTTTAGAGCGGAGTATGTGCTCTTATAGGTCATCATCTTTACACCAGAGGCGCTAACCACCTCAACAGTCACCTGTTCGTCGGCACCAATAGGCTTGAGACCTGTAGCTTCGCGATAACGAATCTTTAAGATACCATTGCCGATATTACTATAGTCATAATAAAGATGCTCACTGTACTGTGAGAGATCTGGCAACTGATAATTCACATCTCCGACCTCAACCGTTGTTGCCTTGAAGATAATGAAAGAATCAGCTTTTTCCACGCCAGTAACACTGCTTGCAGGGTTATACAAAGGTGAGAAAATCATGGAAATTGTAGCGCCATCACAAATAGTCATCTTTCCTATATTCATCAACTGAGTATTACGCTTTCCTTGGCCAGTACGAGCCTCTATAGCCATCTCACTACCAGAATTAAATGTCACATTTGCACCATTAAAACAGATATATGAGTTATAATAAATATTCATCGGACCAGGATGTATTTTTCCATTCACGACAACAGAAGAATTCTTCAACGGATAATTGGAAGCTGTTGTTTCCGAATTTCCGCATCTGCCATACAACATAGCACCATTCTCGATTGTTAATACGCCTGTTCCTAATATTCCGCCAACTCCAGAAGTTGGGTTTTCAAAATAAATGGCACCTTCACGAATAGTTACATTACCTGTTGTGGTCCATTTTCCACCAGAAGCAGCGCTTACAGTCATAGTACCGCTACCCATCTTCTCAAAAGAGTCACCTCCATTGATTCCTCCATCAAACGTAAAGTCACCATCGTTACCAACTTGCCATGTATTTACTTTGTATGAACCATCATTAGCAAAAGAGCTGTATCCTCCCAACAATCCGGTTCCTGTTACCTGTCCTATACGGAGTGACTGGCCACTATTCTGAACGATGATCCCTTCAGGGATATTCAGTATATAGCCATCGGATCCATTTGAAGTATCAAAAGTGAAACGTCCATCAGCAGAGTATACTACACCTGCCACAAGAGTCCCCCTGAATCCTGAGAGGTTTAGGCGTAATGGAGTACGGGTAGCATACCAGTTGGTACCTTTCTCTGAAGCACATACTACTGTTATTTGCCCTGTACCTGTCAACTTATTTGTATGTGTCTGCCTATTAATGGTTGTCAAAGTTGATTTTGCCTTGTCTAGGACTTCTATAGGAGTTGACAAGAAAGCTGTTCCGTTCAAAGCCGATGTTGATCCACTCATAGTAACTTTTTTGCTGTATGCACTAGACATATTGAAAGTACCACCCTGCACATACAACGCTGCAGTTGACAGAGTGCCTTGCATATCAAAATTACCTGTTCCTTTCTTTATCAAAGTATCACCATATATAGGCTTCTCCTGAGTAAACGAAGCAGATGCATTAATCACGCCCTCGGAAATGATTCTAATTGGAGAGCCATTCTTTACAGCAGCGATATTACTCAATTCTCCTCCATCCTCGATAGTAAATTGATACGAATTTGTCGTCATGCCACCAAGATTTCCATATTCCTGAGTGCTATTAGAGAGGCTAGACACCTGTACAGAGCCACCGCAAATATGATTACCGCCCTGATAAGTATGGTCATTGCTTATGATAACTCTACCTTCGCCCTTCTTTACCATAGCTCCGGATTTTACGACGCCATTGCCTTCAATCCTGTAAGTCACAGTATTATTGAAGTACATCGTATCTACAGACAATTCCTGACCTTCCTTGATACTTACATTGAAATTCTCTGCATCATCAGTGAAGTAGACCCTATCTCCCTCAACGAAGATTTCAGGTGTCTGTGTCTGGTCATTTGAAACAAAATTCTCTGTATTAGCATAATCCCACACAGAAGACAAATTTCCTTTCCACTTTATTTCCCCCGCATCACGAACTCCTGAAAGAGTAAGAAGGAGTTCATTATCTGCATTAATTTTCAAAGAGGCCTTTAGTTTTGAGATACCTTCAATCTTGATATTATTGAGATCTCCAGTTACAGCATCTATCTTACCAAGTTTATAAGTTCCCGGAGCAATCGTTTCCTCTCCACTTGCTGGATGAGTTACAAACTCGAATACAGGAATAAGATATTTTGGTCCATACTTCCAATCTTTTTTCTCAATAACAAGATTGGAAGCCGTTATCTTGTCTGCGCGGAATCCTTCAGAATAAATATCAAAAGTCAGACGTGATCCAAAACCTAAAGTTACAGGTTCTGTAGAGATTATCTCACCAAGAGCATCTGTACCACCGATAATCACCTCTGAACCATAATCTGCTTTCAAAGACTTCAATGTAATAGATTTTGCTGGCGTATTGAGAACTGCAAATCTATTGAGCCAAACAGGAGAGGCAGCAAGAGAGCCATTAAGATTTACCTTACCATTCCATATGTTTGTCTCGCCAGTATATGTCATATCAACAGTAGGAAGTGTCAATATACCATCACCTTGTTTAACGACGCGTGTAGAACCTGTCAATGCGCCACCTTCAACAGTACAGGTGAAGTATTGATAGGTAATTGGTGTATTCTGTGACGTTGTTTCACTACCAGCTGTTCCCTGCACCCATGAAGGGACATTGAAAGTAACCATATATGGACTTGCTCCGTCCTGTATCGTCACCTTCGTGTCATTTGTCTCACATACCAATAGGTGCTCATCGACAGATGTGATTGTACCACCGTTTTTAATTTCCTGGCGACCTGTCATGGTATTTGTAGGAGGAGCCTGAGTGATGCCTTCCAATTCTCCCAAGAAGTATGACTTGTGAGGTGGCTGATTATATCCCATAGACTGCCAAACCATAGCATTACGATACTGATGATCAGACCATAATGTCGGAATACCATAATTCGTCGGTTCTTGAGTGGTATATACCAATATGGCATTATTTGCATCACTGCGCATTATCAACTCCTCACGCCAGTCACCAAGGATATCACCGATAGCACCAGGATTATTCTTTGACCAGTTATTACATTTAGATCCCTGGAAATTCCAACGACCTCCGCTTGTCGTTTGACTTGC
>CADCAX010000101.1 GCA_902799455.1 uncultured Prevotellaceae bacterium | reverse complement strand
TATTTGGACTATATATACCTTGAACCTGTAATTGAATAATTTGCTATGAATAAGAGAACATATATAACATTAACATTAGCGTTGGCGTCTGTTCCATTCCTGCAGGCGAAAGAAATAGGAGGAAAGGTTACAGATGCTGCCACTGGTAATCCGATAGCGGGTGTACAGGTAAAAGCCTATGGTGATGAGCGATTTACAGCTATGACCAATGCTGAAGGTGTATACCTCATGAAGGATGTACCTGAATACGTGAATAGCATATATCTGACACTGGAGGGGTGCTCACCATTGCAGATAGCAGTCGGTAAAGACGCTATGCATGTGGATGCTCAGATGTACAGGGATGCTTTTTCTTCATCATACAAGGCATATACATCTGGTAACAGAGTTTCTGGAACAACCGACTTCGGTAATAGTGTCGAGATGTCTGTCGATCCATTCGTTCAGAACAGACTGAATGCAGATGTCCGTGCCGTCAGTCGTGGAGGAAACGATGGACTTGGTAACGTAATGTTCATCAATGGTATCAATAGCCTTAACACCAATGCACAGCCTTTGGTAGTTGTTGATGGTGTGATAATGGATATGAAATATGATGGAATGATGCTTCATGACGGATATTTCAATAATCTGTTAGCTAACATTAATGTCAATGACATAGAAAGTGTTGAGGTGATGAAGAATGGTACTGCCTTATACGGTGCCAAGGGTGCAAATGGTGTACTGTTGATTAAGACAAAGCGCAACAAGAGCATGACGACAAAGATTGACCTCACAATAGGCGGTAAGTTTATGTTTATACCAAGGACACCTACCTCAACAGATTGGAAGAAGGAAGTCTATCGCAATTCCTATGCTCAGAGCTACGGAATCAATGTACAGGGTGGTGACGATGTGGCAAGTTACAACCTCTCTGTAGGATACTCTGCTGCAAACAGTACACTCAAGGGTAATGACTTCTCACGTTTCGATATGCGTTTGAATACGGATATTGAGATAATTCGCAACCTGAAGGTGCGCTTTGATGCGTCATTCAGTGATGTAAAGCGTGATTTGAGAGATGTTGGTGTCAGCAATAATGTTGAGAGTACAACGATTACCTCACCAAACTTCCTTGCAATGATTAAAGCACCATTCCTTTCTCCTTATGCGTATGATGTCAATGGTAATCTGAGTGGTTATCTTGCAGAGGCAGATGACTACCTTCAGGGTAGCATAATCACCAGCGACAGAAGTTTAGGAAATCCTGTCAGCATATTGGATAATGGTGATGGCAGAAACAAAAATACATTCGGTAACCGTCTTGTAACATTTACGGTAGCACCAAGCTATAAGTTAAATAAGTATTTCACTATTTCTGAAGACTTCAATTTCACATTGGTGAATACCAATGAGAACTACTATCTGCCTATTACAGGTATTCCACAGTTTCGTGTGCCTGATTTGACAGATATAGTTTATGTACAGAATAAGGTATCTTCTCTTGCTACGAGATGTAACTCTATACAATCAGATACAAGGTTGACATGGACAAATCGTTATGGTGCAAATTATATTAAGGCTTTTGGTGGATTCCGTTATATGAATAATCGCTATAAAGTGAATGTGCAGAATGGTTATAATACAGGTAACGATAAGACACCTAACATGTCAACATCACTGTCCTACAAGACAACAACAGGTGCTGATGACAAGTATACAGACCTCACATGGTATGCAGCTGGTGACTATAACTATGCTGAGAAATACTACGCTTCAGTATCTCTCACAGCACAGGCTTCTTCACGCTTCGGTGATGATGCAAGTGCCTTGAAGATGTTCGGAACACGATGGGGCCTTTTCCCAAGCATTCAGGGTTCATGGGTGATGAGTAACGAAGAGTGGATGTCTGACATAAAGATGATAGATTACCTGCGCCTTAATCTTGGCTATGAAATTACTGGTAATGATAACATTGATTATACTGCATCAAAAACGTACTTCGTTTCAAAATCTATGATGGGAGCTACATTGACGGGATTGATGTTAGGAAATGTAGGTAATAACACATTGAAGTGGGAGACAACACGTAAGTTTAATGTTGGTTTCGATACAAACCTTTTCAAGAATCGCTTGCATGTAGGTTTCAATTACTTTGCTTCTTGGACATCTGACTTGTTGACACTTCAGCAGGTAGCATGGACCAGTGGCTTGGCACAAAACTGGACAAATGCAGGAAAACTGCGTAACTCTGGATTTGACTTCCGCGCAGATGTGAAGGTAATCAATGACAAGGACTGGAAGTGGGAAGTAGGAATGACAATGGGGCATTACAAAAATAAGCTTACAGACCTTGGAAATGGTGCTGACAGACTCCTTACAACAGCATATGGCGCTACCATTATCTCAGAAGTTGGAAATTCTGTGGGACTCTTCTACGGATATAAGACAAACGGTGTATATTCTACAGAGGCAGAGGCACAGGCTGACGGTAAGTACTACCTTGACCAGTCAGGTAATAAGGTTGCTTTCCAAGCTGGTGATATGAAATTTCAGGATACGAATGGTGATGGTAAGATAGGGGAAGAGGACCGTGTCGTAATAGGCGATCCTAATCCTGATATCTATGGTAACTTCAGCAGTCACCTGAAATGGAAACGATTCGCTCTTGATATGGCATTTACATACTCAATAGGTAACGATATATATAACTATGAGCGCAGCATCTTGGAGAGTGGAAAATACTTCTACAACCAGACAAAGGCGATGAACAGCAGATGGACAACAGAAGGACAGGTAACAGAAATCCCAAGGCTATCCTATCAGGATCCTCACGGCAACAGCCGCTTCTCTGACAGGTGGATAGAAAATGGCAGTTACCTCAAGTTGTCAAACATAACACTTTCGTATGCAATACCTATCAACAGTACTTTCTTGCAGGGTATTACGGTATGGGCCGCAGTGAATAATGTTTTCACTATTACGAAATATCTCGGAAGTGACCCAGATTGTACAGCATCAGGAAATGCTCTCTTGCAGGGTATTGACAGAGGCTTGCTTGGAAAAGGTCGTACGTTAGCATTCGGAGTAAAGGTAAATCTCTAAATGATAGAATTTAATATGAAAATGAAAAATATATTTTTAGTATTATTACTGCTCCTCTCATTCATGTCATGTGGGAAGATGCTTGAGACGGATTCCGAAATGGTGGAGTTCGCAAGTGATAACTCTTTGGATACTCCAGAGGATACACTTTATAGCGTGATGGGTATCATTCGCCAGATGCAGGTTGTTGCTGACAGGACAGTATTGTTGGGAGAAATACGTGCTGACCTCATGCATGTCAATGACAATGCTACGACGGATATCAAGGCACTTACAGTTGTTCCAATGACTGACGAGGCGAATATCTATAACCAAATAAGCGATTACTATGCTATAGTCAACAACTGTAACTATTATCTTGCAAATGTTAATCCAGAGGCACAGAGACTCTCTAAGTATATATTTAAAAGAGAGTACATCGCTGTGAAGGTATATCGTGCATGGACATATCTGCAGCTTGCAAAAATTTATGGAAAGGTGCCCCTCGTGCTCACTCCACTCCTGACTGTTGAAGATGCACAGCAGGCAATGAATATGAATTATACAGATATGCAGGGAATATGTGACTATTTCATTAGTGACCTTAGCCAGTATGTAGGTTCCAAGGACGATGAGGAGATGGAGTTCCCACAATATGGTTCCGTGTATGGTTTTGATTCCCAAAAGTTCTTTATCCCTCTGAGAGTAATATTGGGCGAGATGTGTCTGTGGGCAGGACGCTATGCTGAGGCTGCAAAATATTTGCACGACTATCTCACAAAGACTAGTCGTCCTATATCTACAGGAATGGCTCGAGCAAGATGGAATGTGGTAGGAGGTGACTTCTCTAAAGGAACAGTAAGCAGTACTATAAATGATTATATTGTATCAGCTAACTCTGACGAGAATATTTCTATCATACCAATGGAGACAACAGAGTTCAATGGTATAAAGAGCCTTTTGGGTACTGTATATAACTCTGTAATCAGCAATAATTACTATGCTCAGGTGACACCATCAGCGGCAATGAGAAAGATTTCAAGAGAAGAGGATTACGTATTACTCACTGAGAGATCAGCTACCAAGAAGGATACCACATGGGCGCCAAAGGACAACCTTCCTTATGCAGATTGTGCAGGCGACTTGAGATTCCATTTCAATTATACCAATAAAAAGTTTAATCGTGATGTGACATCCGACTACTCTTCAGATGTTCAGACAATCAACAAACTGCCAGCAGATTTCATAGCTCTCTATCGCAAGCAGTATATCTATCTGCTCTATGCTGAGGCTCTTTGTCGTGCTGGATATCCACATTCTGCCTTCGCAGTGCTGAAGTTCGGCTTGCGTAATGAGGAGAACGAAAAGCGTATTCCAGCAGAAGAGCGTGAATTGGCGGGAGACCTGATAAACTTCCCTAACGATGCCTTTACTACCTATAATACAATAGGCGTCCACAAGCGTGGAAGCGGTGATGCAGAGTGTGACACACTCTATCGTATAGAGAAGACAATCTCTGAAACAACTGATTCGATAGAAATGGTAGAAGACCTCATCGTAAACGAGATGGCATTAGAGACAGCCTTTGAGGGACTGCGTTACTACACCCTTATGCGTGTAGCTATGAGACGTAATGATAACAGCTATCTCGCAGAGCCTATCTCCAAGAGAGATGGAGCAAAGAATGCGGAGCTTTATGAGAAGTTGATGTATCGTGAAAACTGGTACCTGCCAATTGTAACAAAAGCAAAATAAAATAACCCTTTATACAATCTAACAAAAACCTCCTTTGGGCAATGCTCAAAGGAGGTTTTATTATATTGACTTACGGATATCTTTGAAATGGCGTATCAAGGACCATGAAACGCCGTATCAAAGACCACAAAACGGCGTTTCGTGATTTTACTTATTATACAATAAAGTGAAGTAGGCTTCCTGGAAGGGATCTTATTACGCCTTTCATTTCAAGAGAGAAGATAGTTGCAGATAGAGTGCTGATAGGTAGCCCTGTTTCTGAGCAGAGGGAGTCTATTGTTTTATCCGCTTTTTCCAGAGCCTCTACTATTTTTCTTTCGTCGTCGGTATATTCGGTAAATATGGTTCTTTCAATACCTTTCTTGCGAGCAAGTTGGACTTCTTGCTCATCGTGCCATCCAAGATTATTTATAATATCTCCTGCGGACGTAACGAGTATGGCCTTATTATCTCGTATAAGAGTATTGGGTCCTTCGCTCATTGGTGACTTAATGGAGCCAGGAATAGCGAAAAGATCACGACTATAGTCTATAGTAAGACGTGCCGTAACCATTCCGCCTCCGTGTATGGCGCTCTCTGGTATAAGGGTTGCATCGCTTATGCCAGCAATGATGCGGTTGCGTTGTAGAAAATTACGGGCTTCGGGAAAGACATCGTGGAGAAACTCTGTTATTACGGCTCCATTGCCGAGTACCATCTTATTGGCCTCATTCCTGTGATGGGCAGGGTATAGCGTCCCCTGTCCGTGAGCTACAACACCTATTGTGGGGAGACCTTTTCGCATAGCCGCCCTATGTGCTGCTATATCGATGCCATAGGCCAGGCCGCTGACAATATGCACATCTGGCAGCCTTTCTGCTATTTCGTCTACTATTTTATCAATGCAGTCCCTGCCATATGTTGTACATTGTCGTGTACCGACAATGGAGATAGTATGCGATGCATTCAGGTTAGCCTTCCCACGCACAAAAAGCACCATAGGGGCATCGCAACAATTCCTTAACCGCTGTGGATAATCTGGGTCGGATATTGTGATTATTCGTACTTTGTTATTATTACACCATTCAATCTCCTCTCTTGCCTTCTTTTCAAGAGAGGGGAAATCTGCAGAAACGCGTGAAGAGAGATATTTCAATGCTTCTTCCGCTGAACCTGTCTCATCAAAGGCCCTCTTGGCATCTAACAGGTTCAGTTTCCCTAATGTCAGCTGTGATATGATTAGTTCTGGGAGCAAAGGTATTGTATTAAGGTCTGTCCAACAGCTTTCAGCGTTGTTTTATCTATATGTTGCATATCATCATTAATGGTGTGCCATGTTGGGCCGAAACTACTCTGCTCACAGTCAGGATAGTATGGGATAATATCTATTGTTGGGATGCCTGCTTCGTTGAGAGGCTTGTGATCATCTGTTATAGTGCCGCTTATCTCGTGTATGAAGAGGGAACCATAACCAGCTTCATTAGCTGCCTGCCATACATCTGTTACCGTTTGAGAAGCATATCTCGTGGAGAGACCTTCTTGGTAAAAGTGTGCTCCCTGTCCGCCTACCATATCGAGAAGAATTGCTCCTTGCCACGGACCTTTCACTGCGGAAGTACCATTAGTATATTGTTGGGCAAAATATTGTGAGCCAAGTGCCCATGATTTTTCATCGTGACTGTCAGACCATTGTGGAGAACCATAGTCCTCTGCATCAAAACAGACAAAGTCAATGCCGATGCTATCGCCGATTATGCGTGCTATCTCAAGCATTACGGCAATGCCGCTGGCACCGTCATTGGCTGCCATAACAGGAGTGAGATGGTTCTTCTCGTCGATGTCATTATCAGCCCAAGGGCGACTGTCCCAATGGGCGCAAAGCAAATAGCGTTTCTTGATGTGTGGGTTGATGCATGCTATGATGTTGGTGGATGCGAGCATTGTACCATCCCATCCTTTAAGATTGGACTTTTGGGTGAACACGGTACAGCCATAGCCTTCGAACTTGTTGATAATCCACTCAGCACATTGTTCATGGGCCTCGGAGTTCATAATGCGAGGGCCGAAATTACATTGTTCAGCACAAAAGACATAGGCGCTGTCCTCACAGAATGCAGGTCCACAAAGTGATGAAACCTCCTCTGTAACAGGTTTACTGTTTTTGCACCCACATAGTATGATGCACAAGATAATACTTATTCCCCAAAGATTTTTTTTCAATGTTTTTTATACTTTTAGATTTTCAAATCTTGAGTTTGTTTCATAACCCTCAACCAGTTTCCACCCCATATTTTCCTTATATCTTCCTCGGAGAAGCGTTTACGAAGCAGGTGCATAGTGAAATTGATAGCATCTGAAGAACAAGCCATTCCTGGTACACCACCATCGCCATCAAAATCTGTACCTATACCTACATGGTCTATGCCCATTATTTTTATGGCATGCTCTAAATGAGCGATTCCATCGAGAATGCT
>CADCAX010000100.1 GCA_902799455.1 uncultured Prevotellaceae bacterium | reverse complement strand
CAAAAGTACAAAAAAAATCCCGAATAACAAAATTATTCGAGACTTTTTATTCTTTTAGCCATATTTCCAGTTCTTTCAGCATCTGATTATGGTACTTCCAGGTATCCCTGAAACCAAATCCATGCCCACCGGAGGGATATGCAAAGAATGCAGCTTTCTTACCGGCTTTACGCAACGCAGAATAGTATTCCAACCCGTTGGTCAACGGAGGTACTGCCCTATCATCGCTTGCCAGAATTATTATTGCCGGAGGAGTCAAGCTATCTACTGCCTCATGGCTGCTCCATTCTTTTACCAAATCTTCGTCAGAGCGGGAATCTCCGAGGAATCCGACACAAGAGCCCTTATGCGTCACACGTTCATCCATACTGATAACAGGATAGAACAGCACAGAGAATTTAGGACGCAATTCTGCAGGAGCATGAGTACTTACCGCTGAAGCTAAATGACCGCCTGCGGAAAAGCCCTGAATGCCGATATCATTAGGATTAACGTGCCACTTCTCTGCATTTTCCTTAAAAGTACCTATTGCCTCATAAACGTCAGAAAGAGGGACATTCCTGTCTCCTTTGGGCATTCTGTATTTCAGGACAGCATAGGCAATGCCTAAGTCATTATAGAACGACGCCCAGTTGTGACCTTCATTATCCATAGAAAGATGGCTATACCCTCCACCTGGGCAATCAACGACAGCACGCCCGGTTGCCTTGTCGGCATCAGGTAGATATACCGTCATCTCCGCTCCAGTAGAAAGTTTCACCAACTGTCCTTCTGCAAACGCCAATACTGAGAAAAACAAAGCCAATAAAAGGAAAAGACCTTTCTTCATTAGTTATAACGAAGTATCTGACCAGGGCGAACCTTCACATTCTTAGAAATATGGTTCATCCTACAAATCTGATCAACCGTAGTATTACGCTTTCTTGCAATACTGCTGAGGGTTTCGCCTGCTACGACTTTATGATAGTGTGTAACAGTCTGTCCATCCTGCACATCTGCCTGACTGTCGTTTTGTACAGAAACACGTGAACGACGAGAGCTTGATGCAATTTCCTTGCGGAAATTAGCCTTGCGGAACATATAGGAGTCAGCAATAACATCCTGATTTACGAAATCAAAGAATGTTGTCGGATTTATAGCCATTCCACACAGACGTGTCTCGAAATGCAGATGCGAACCCGTTGAACGTCCGGTATTACCGCCTAATCCGATTGGCTGACCAGCCCTTACATGCTGATTCTCCTTAACCAACCATGCAGACATATGTCCATAGACAGTCTCAAGGCCGTTATTATGACGGATTACCACGTATTTACCATAACCGGCGCCCTCATACTTTACAATTCTTACCTTACCAGAGAAAGCAGCGCGGATTGTGTCGCCTATATATACCTTTATATCTATGCCCTTATGCTGTCTGCCCCACCGAGCGCCAAAATTACTGGTAACGACACGGCTTTCACAAGGCATATGGAAACCTCTGAGGTTGATTCTGAATGAATCAGGCAATGCTGTTTCACGATGTGCATATTTGTTACTCCATTCAGGATACAGCATTGATGATGGTGCCTCAGCCTCTTCACGCTCTATCACTGATCTCAACGCCAGCGTATCAAGCTTCTTCATATGTTTGTCAACAGGAGCCTGCATAGCTATCAAATCCTGCGCAAACGACGAGGCCGCGACAAAAGACAAAATTACTGAGATTAATGTAATATACAAATATCTTAACTTCATGATTTTAGTTTCTCTCTCATTAAGTTTTGTGCCAATATTGGCGGGGGTGGATACAAATTCGGGTGCAAAGTTACAAAAAAAAATTGGACTAGAGCGAAAATTAAGACTTTTTAACCTTCAGCATCTCGTCCACTTTCTTTAATTGTGAGGCAAACACCTTATCTTTTTCCATCATTTCACGAACCTTATTTATACTATGCAATACGGTACTGTGATCACGTCCGCCTACCAATTTACCAATTCTGGCAGCAGGGATATTTGTATATTTGTCAGCTAGATACATTACTATCTGACGTGGTATTACGAGTTCTTTCTTGCGTGATGCACCCTTAACGGCATTGGGAGTCACATCATAATATCTGCAGACCGTCTCAAGGACATCGTCAACAGTAAGAGGCATATTATCAACCTTCACAGCCCGTCGCACAACGCGTTCAACCAGTTTCATGTCTATATTAGAGTTATAGACCACACTATATGCCATCAGGGAGTTGATAATACCTTCCAGTTCGCGAATGGAATTATTTGCTGTCTTAGCTATAAAAACAACAACATCTTCTGCAATCTTCACTCCATCACGTGCCATCTTGTTATGCAGTATGTCCACACACAACTGCACATTAGGCTGCTCCATCTCTGCCATCATGCCACTCCTGAAACGTGACAGGAGTCGTTTGTTCATACCCTCCAATTCCACAGGAGCTCTATCGCTTACCAGAATTATGCGTTTGCCGTTAAGAGTCAGGTGGTTGAATATATTGAAAAAGGCATTCTGCGTCTTTGTAGCAGTCATCCATTCCTGCACATCATCAACGATGAGCATATCAATAGTCTGATAGAAGGATATAAAATCGTTAAACTCCCCTTTCAGGTTCGCTTGTGTAAACTGCTGCTGGAACATTTGTGCACTGACATACAGCACACGCTTGTCTGGATACAACTCCTTACAATGATTTCCTATGGCATTTACCAAATGCGTCTTACCGCAACCAGACGGCCCATAGACGAAAAGAGGGTTAAACTGCGTACCTGCCGGATGTTCTGCTATTCTTAATCCGATTGAACGTGACAGCTTATTGCTGTCCCCTTCCACAAAAGTGCGGAAAGTCTGTCCTCTGTTAAGATTTGACTCTATATCCGGCTTTGGCGTTGCTGGTTCTTCAAATCTTAAGCCGCCCTTTCGGTCTTCCCTCGCTGCAATATGCCAACTGAGGCGTATTCTGCCAAAGGTATATTGTATGGCTTTACGGAAGACCTCATATACCCGGTCATCATCCTCTATGGATTCTGAGATATACTGACTCGGGATACGCAAAACAAGGGTATTCGAGGCTAATTCAAAAGTCTCGAATTCAACGTGAGAAAACAAACGGGTATACTCCTCGCTTTCAAGGTTCTCACGAAAATACTTCTGGCACGAAGCCCAAAGATCCCTTTTGTTTTGACTCATTATTTATCTTTTCTTCCAAATATAGAGAAATGAACATATCTCTTTGGATGAGCTTTAAGATCTATCATCAAAGAATCCACATGTGACAATGTTGAGGAAAGATTATTATATGCCGTCTTATCATGCATCAAAAGTCCAAGTGTGCCCTCCTTTGAGTTCAGGGCATTTGTCATACTTTCAACATTGTTCAGCGTATGGTCAATCTTAGCCATCATACCATCAACGTCTATCTTACTCAGATTATTTGTCAGCTTTTCTGTGTTGGCAAGGGTTTTGTCAGCATGTCGCATCATGCCTGGTACTCCCTGATGGATTTCTTTCAGCAGGCCATTAAGTTCCTGAGTCGTTTCCTTCAGGTTTGCAGACATTCCGTCCATATTTGTCAAAATGCTGACAAGCGCCGGGTTTGAGAGTATCATGTTAAGGTTTGACATAATACTGTCCACCTTCGGTATGATAGCCTGAATATCAGGCATCATTTCCGCTACCTGTGACATTGCGCCCTTATCATCGACACCTTCTATGACATCGCCTGGCTTCAGACGTTGTGCGCCCTGCTTACCCAGCAGCAGGCTTACCTTGATATTGCCCATCAGGTCGGTTTCTATCTTTGCCTTTGTGCCATAAGGAACATACAGACGTGGGTCTATTTCGCAATCTACCTCAATAGGACCCTGCTTTTCAAAGTCGTATAAGATATCCTTCACCGTACCGACCTTGTATCCGTTTGCATAGATAGATGTATTTCTCATAAGACCTTTCAGGTCCGTGAACATCATCTTATACTCTACATTATTATCGAACAAGGACATTCCCTTCAGGAAATTCAACCCGAAGAACAAAAGCACGATAGCAACGATAGCTGTCAATGCTATTTTTACTTCTCTCGAAAATATTTTTTTCATTGTATTCTTTTTCCGTCCTGGAATTTCACGACAAAGCATCCAGGGAAAACATTGTTTAACTCTTTACGATATTTATTAGCCTCACTCATTGTATCAAAGGAACCGATGGTATATTTCACCAATCCGTTTTCCTTGTAGTATTCAGCATCAGTACGTCCTTTCAACCGATAATCGTTCTTTCTCAGCACGGCATCGGCTGCAAGTATCTGCACCTTATATATTATTTGAGATTCCTTTACTGGCTGTGGAACATTCTGAACCGGCTGTTCCACGTTTTCCTGAGGAATCACCTCTGCCTCTTTCTCCATTTCTATCTCCTTTTCCTTCTTCTTTTCTTTCTTAGATTTACTCTCATTATCCCTTACGAAAGGAGGATTGCCGCCGTTATGGTTCTTGTTCTTATACTGGGCAAATGCGTTGTATATACCTCTTGCCAGTTTATCTATGCCGTCGGCACTGTTCAGAAAACTCTCTTCATCCGGAGTAGAAATAAATCCCAGTTCTATCAGGCAGCTGGGCATCGAAGTTGCTCTGAGCACCAGGAAACCTGCCTGTTTGACACCTTTATTCAAGCGTCCGGCCATCGAACATGCATTTTCCTGCACATATTTTGCCAGCTCCACGCTTTTCTGCATATTATTATCCTGCATAAATTCAAAGATAATATAGCTCTCAGCAGAATTCGGGTTGAATCCCTGATATGTTTCCTTGTAACCTTTTTCCTGAAGAATCACCTGGTTCTCTCTTTTCGCAACCTCAAGATTCTCCGCAGCCCTATGCATTCCCAGAGTATATGTCTCCATACCTCTTGATATGCGACCGCTAGGCAGGGAATTGGTGTGAATACTGATGAAAAGGTCGGCCTTTGCCTTGTTTGCTATTTCAGCACGTCCGTTCAGTGTAACAAATACATCTGTCGTTCTGGTATATATAACTTTTACATCAGGACAGTTGCGCTCCACGTATTTTCCGAAGGCCAGCGCTACATTCAGGTTGATATTCTTCTCCTTTGAAAAAGCACCTATCGCTCCAGCATCATGCCCTCCGTGTCCGGCATCAATAACCAGCGTAAACGTCTTGCCCCCCATGTTTACTGAGAAAGCGAAGAAAAAAATCAACAATATGAGGTTATGCAACTTGGACATAGTCACGTGGAAAAACCTTGCAAAGGTAATTTTTTTTTTTCACTTATCCACAGAGCTTTGATTATTTTAAGGTTTATTAAGAATCTCCCGACAAAAAAATTATTGGTCTATCCTTATATAATAAGGTTTTAATATCTTTGCACGGAATTTTTTAAAAACAGAAGAATTATGGCCAATCAGAAAGAAAACCAACTTCAACTTGATTTATCACCAGAAATAGCCCGTGGAGTCTATAGCAATTTCGCCATCATCTCACATTCCCGTGCAGAATTTGTGATGGACCTTGCCGCTTCTCTCCCAGGAGTCGACAAACCACAGGTAGTGAGTCGCGCAATACTGGCTCCGGAGCATGCAAAGCGCCTCATGCTGGCATTGCAGGATAACGTAATGCGTTACGAAAAAGAATTCGGTACAATACCCCTTGACAGCAGAGGAAGCAACCCCGCCCCTGTACCACCAAGGACAGCAAACCCATTTGGAGAAGCATAGTATGAGATTCGCATTCAAAATGTACCTCAAGCCTGGCTGCGAAGAGGAATACCAGAAGCGTCACGCTGCTATCTGGCCTGAATTGGTAAAGATGATTAAGGACAGTGGCGTCAGCAACTATTCCATTTACTGGGATAAGGATACCAACATTCTGTTTGGCTATCAGGAATGTGAAGGAGAAGGAAATACTCAGGACACCTCCAACGGCATTGACCCTATAACCCAGAAATGGTGGGACATGATGGCTGATATTATGGAGGTAAATCCAAAAGACAATTCTCCTATCACAATACCAATCAAAGAAGTCTTCCATCTTGACTAATCTCTGTGACGTTGGGAACCATTTATCTTGAAAATCTGAGGTTTCATGCTTTTCACGGCGTTGTGGAGCAGGAACGTATTGTTGGTAATGACTACATTCTCAACGTTTCTGTCCAGTATCCTCTTGAAGCGGCTTGCGATTCCGACGATGTGAACGACACCTTGAACTATGCTTCATTGGCTGATGTCATAAAAGAGGAGATGAGTATCCCGAGCAATCTTCTGGAGCACGTGGCCCAGCGTATAGGCAAGAGCATTTTTATCCATTTTCCCCTGACAGAGAGTGCCACCATCGACATCAAGAAGGTTGCCCCACCCTTTTCAGCCGACTGCGACGGAGCAGGAATAAGAATCACTATGCAATCACAAATTCAAGTTTCTAAAGTAAATGATTTATAAACAAAAACATAAAAAACACTTTTTGAAAGTTTAGCACTTTGTGCTGCTGTTCTGTTGTCGTCATGAATTTGGTCGTAAGTACACTTCCACCATCTTCCTGCCAACATCAGAACCTATCCCAACGGATATAACAACTTTCAAAAAGCAAAAACCTCGGCTTTTCCAAAGCCTGA
>CADCAX010000099.1 GCA_902799455.1 uncultured Prevotellaceae bacterium | reverse complement strand
ATTTCATACAATCACAGGCTCTTACAAGGGTAAGCGCATCAGCTGTGTATCCACAGGAATCGGCTGCGACAACATCGATATCGTGATGACAGAACTCGATGCCCTTGTGAATATAGACCTCGAAAAACGTGAGGTAAAACAGGAGCATAAGACTCTGGAACTAGTGCGCCTGGGCACGTGTGGCGGTCTGCAACCTTTCACTCCGTTAGGCTCATACATAGCCTCTATAAAAAGCATAGGTTTCGACGGTCTACTGAACTATTACGCAGGGCGAGATGAGGTTTGCGACACAGCCCTTGAGGATGCTTTCGTCAAATACATGAGCTGGTCCCCAAAGAAGCCTGCTCCATATGTTGCAGTTGCTGACAAAGGGCTCATAGAGCGTATTGCAGGAACAGAAATGGTGAAGGGTATCACTTGTGCTTGCGGAGGTTTCTACGGCCCACAGGGACGACAGGTAAGACTGGCTATACAAGACCCTGAACAGAATGCCAAGATAGAAGCATTTGAGTATGACGGCCTGAGGATTTGCAACTTCGAAATGGAATCGTCTGCTCTTGCCGGACTGGCTTCTTTGCTGGGACATAAGGCGATGACTTGTTGCATAGTTGTTGCAAACCGCTACAACAAAGAGATGAATACGGAATATAAATCTTCAATTACTGACTTAATAGAATTAGTACTCGAAAGAATATGATACCAGCAATAATCTTTTCTCTATTATTCATTGTTCTTGCCATTGTATTTTATCTTGGCAAGGGCGACAAACTCATTGCCGGATACAACACAGCCAGTGAGGAGGATCGTAAGAAAGTCAATATCCAACGTCTGCGTATTCTGATGTCTTGTATATCTGTCATTACTGCCGCATTCTGCGTTTCCATGCCTATCGTAGGAAATAATATCCAGGCTCAACTTGGTGCCGTAGCAGTATTATTTGTTGCAATAATATTTGTCGTTATACTAGCCAATACCTGGGCAAGAAAGAAATAGAATGCAGTCATATCTCGACATATTCAAACATCTATGCACCATCCCTCGTCCGTCGCATAAGGAGAAGGCTGTGGCAGACTTCCTGTGTCAGTTTGCTGAGGAACATCATCTTTCTTACAGGCGAAACGAGAATAACTGCGTGGTGATAGAGAGTCCTGCGACTCCTGGCTATGAAGACAAGGAGCCAATCGTGATGCTCAATCACATGGATATGGTTTGTGTGGCAGAAGAGGGATACGCTGTCCCCGGCCCTGTGACACCAATAGAATATGAAGAAGATGGAGAACACTGGATGCATGCCGACCACACCTCTTTAGGAGCGGACAACGGCATAGGACTGTCGATAGCACTCAGCATATTATCTGACGACACACTCCCCCACCCGAAACTCGAAGTTCTCACTACGACCTGTGAGGAAACAGATATGTCGGGAGCAGCGAATATGGCACCTGATTTCTTTAAGGGGAAACGCATCCTGAACATTGATTCCGAGGCCTACGACGAAATAACAGTAGCATCAGCAGGAGCACACATACAGGTGGCCCATCTGCCTTACAAACGCATCGCTATGCCTGAAGGTTACGTGGCTCTATCTGTTGCTGTTGCTGGAGGAAAAGGCGGACACAGTGGTGTAGATATCGGAAAAGGACGTGCTAACGCCATAAAGATATTGTGCAACCTGTTGTTGGTCGCTATACGTCAGGCAAACATAAAGCTATATATTATAAATATAAAAGGTGGACAGGCCTATTCTGCCATCCCTGGCGAGGCACAGGCAAAGATATGCATTCCGAAGGGAGACCTCGATGCCTTTAATACCCTCATAGGACAATGTAATGCTGCCATAAAGGCGCAGTATTGGACCCCCTCCCAACCTCCCCAAGGGGAGGAGAAAGGTTCTGACCCTGACGTCGCTATCGCATCTGAACCTGCCGTATGGCATTCTTCAGTAATAAACGAAGAGGGAACACACCTGATACTTGCAAGCGTCAACGGCATTCCTGTTGGGCCTATCAAACTACGGGAAGACGGAAATGTTGAGACGAGCAATAACATTGGAATTATTAATACTGAAAAGAATGAGGAGTGTCTCGTCTCTTCCCACACCAGGAGCTTCTCCCCTCAGGCTATGGACGAGCTTGCTGACAATATCTCAAAGATTTTTACTCTCACAGGTGCTACCGTTGATACCATCATGCACGTATCTCCTTGGGAGGAAGACCTGCATCATCCTTGGCTGTCGTCTGTAGAGGATGTCTTTCAGGATGTGCTGGGATTTAAGCCCACCCCAGTCTCAATGCACTTTGCTTTGGAAGCAGGATATCTCGTAGAGAAATTTCCAGGAATACATATCGCCTCAATAGGCCCTCGCATAATGTATCCTCACAGCCCTAACGAAAAAGTTTCTCTCACAACTGCTGACAACATCATGAAGGTGGTAAGGGAAATTGTGGTGAGAGGGTAAGATGTAAGATGTAAGATGTTAGAAACTTGAAACCTGAAACCTGAAACCAGAAACCTGAAACCAGAAACCAGAAACTTGATACTAAATACAGTTTAAATACTATGAATTATTCTACTGAACAGATTCGTAAAATGACGGGGGCCGTATTAGGCCCTTTGTGTGCCATCGTATTATGGCTGATGCCTATTGATGGCTTGTCGGAACAGGCTCACCACCTGTTAGCCGTAATGTCACTGATAGCTATCTGGTGGATTACAGAACCGATAGCTATTCCTTTAACATCACTATTTGGTCCGACGCTATGTGTCATACTGGGTATTGTACCTATAAAGGATGCCTATGATCAGTTTGCCAATCCTATGATATTTCTGTTCATGGGTGGCTTCTTACTGGCAAAGGGTATGATGGTAAACGGTCTTGACAAACGTATAGCCTATGGCATCATGTCTATGAAATGGGTTGGCGACTCCCCAAGGCGCATCTTCTTAGCTATCGGACTTGCGTGTATCCTTTGTTCCGGATGGGTAAGCAATACTGCTACGGCGGCCATGATGTTTCCTATTTCCTTAGGACTATTGGAGGCTATTCGCGAAATGATGGCTGAAAACGGCAAGACTATCGACCTCAAGAACTACAAATATGCTACAGGACTGATGCTGATGACGGCCTATGCCTGCAGTATTGGTGGTGTGATGACGCCTATCGGAACGCCTCCGAACATCATCATGATTGGCTTCCTTCAAGAACTGGCACCACAGGCTCCTGAGATTTCATTCTTCCAATGGATGATATGGGGAACTGTTGCCATGATACTCTATTTTATTATTGCAAGTGTCGTACTATGGCGTTTATTCCCTGCTGATGTGGACCATATTAAGGGGGCCAAGGAATTTATACAGAAGTCTGTCGATTCTTTAGGCGAATGGACTCGTGCCCAGAAGAATACCATGATAGCTTTTTCTACAGCTTTCGTACTTTGGGTAGCTCCAAGCGTATTGGGCATTATGTATGATGTGGATTCTGATGTGATGAAATTCTACGACAGCCACTTCCCTGAGGCAATAGCAGCAATGATAGGCGGACTAATGCTCTTCTTCCTGCCAGTAAACGTGAAGACAGGCGAGATGACAATGACTTGGAAAGATGGTATAGAAGGAATAGAATGGGGTACCCTACTCCTCTTTGGTGGCGGTTTGGCAATGGGCTCCATGATGTACGACACAGGACTGTCTGCATGGATAGGTAATGGACTCAAGGAGGCATTAGGAAACAATCCGTCTGAATGGCTCTTCGTAGGAGTATTCTCTGTTGCAGCTTTGATAATGTCAGAGCTCACCTCTCATACGGCATCTACCAATCTCATGGCACCAATCGCCATAGGTGCAGCCCTGTCGTTAGGCTTCAGCCCAATACCTGTTGCCATAGGTATCGCGCTGGCATCATCACTCGGATTCATGATGCCTGTATCAACACCTCCTAACGCAATAGTTTATGCCTCCGGGTACGTTCCTATCACAAAGATGATTAAGTCCGGCTTCATCATCGACCTCATAGGAATATTCCTCGTTACAATCCCTGTTCTGATGCTACTCGTAAAGTACGTTATGGGAGTAGATTGAAAGGTGAAAGGTGAAATAAAAATCCCCCTTCTGACTAACAGAAAGGGGATTTTTTATTTATCGTAGAAGGATATATTACTTGTTCACCTGGAACTTTGTAATACCTTCCTTTATGAAGCCTACAATCTGGTTTGCAGCAGCGAGACCGGCATTTGTGTTAGCCTCAGCAGTCTGTGCACCCATCTTCTTTGGTGTAGAGAAGTAGCGGCCTTCGAATTTCTTGAAGTCAGCATCAGCATCAGGCATGATGTCTGTGATATACTTCAGGTCTTCGCGCTCTGCCATGAGTTTCAGCAGACCAGCCTCGTCGATAACTTCCTTACGGGCACTGTTGATGAGGATAGCACCCTTCTTCATTGTAGAACAGAGGTCGTAATTGATGCTCTGCTTTGTCTCTGCTGTTGCAGGGATGTGGAGAGAAACGATGTCAGCCTCCTTGAAGAGTTCTGCCTGAGAAGCGCAAGCCTTAACACCTGCTGCCTCGATAACGTCTGCTGGGCAGTAAGCATCATAAGCGCAAACCTCCATACCGAAGCCTTTTGCTATACGAGCTACGTTGCGACCTACATTACCGAAAGCAAGGATACCAAGCTTCTTACCCATCAGCTCAGAACCAGACTTGCCGTTATAGAAGTTACGAACACAATATACGAGAAGTCCGAGTACCAACTCTGCTACAGCATTAGCATTCTGACCTGGAGTGTTCATAACAACTACATTGTGTGCAGTTGCTGCTGCGAGATCTACATTGTCATATCCTGCACCGGCACGAACAACAATCTTAAGATTCTTTGCAGCATCCATTACCTCTGCATCAATCTTATCAGAACGGATGATGATAGCATCAACGTCTGCTACAGCAGCAAGGAGCTGTGCCTTCTCTGTATATTTCTCAAGGAGAGCAAGCTCAAAACCTGCCTTCTCAATAATCTCTTTTATTCCAGCAACAGCAGGAGCAGCAAATGGCTTCTCTGTTGCAACCAAAACTTTTGCCATAATCAAATTATGAATTATGAATTGTGAATTATAAATTATAATTAGTGCTGTGCTTCAAATTCCTTCATGCATGCTACGAGAGCCTGGCAGCCTTCGATAGACATAGCATTGTAGCAAGAAGCGCGGAAACCACCTACATCACGATGTCCCTTAACACCTACCATACCCTTAGAAGTAGCGAATGCCATAAACTCATCCTGCAACTCCTGATACTCTGGCTTAAGAACGAATGTGATGTTCATGAGTGAACGAGAATCCTCTTCTGCTGTACCAACAAAGAGCTTGTTACGATCAATCTCACCATAAACGATTTCAGCACGCTGCTTAGCAAGCTTATCCATTGCTACAACACCACCCTGAGCCTTAATATAGCGGAGGTTCATGAGTGCTGTATAGATAGGTACTACAGGAGGTGTATTGAACATAGAACCCTTCTTAACGTGTGTACGATAGTCGAGCATTGTAGGAATAGGACGAGAAACCTTGCCCAAAGCGTCTTCCTTAACAATAACGAATGTAACACCTGCCATAGAGAGGTTCTTCTGTGCGCCACCATAAATCATAGCGTACTTGCTAACATCAACAGGACGAGAGAGAATGTCAGATGACATATCTGCAATCATAGGAACTGGAGAATCCAAATCATAACGCATCTCTGTACCATAGATGGTATTGTTGCTTGTGATGTGGAAATAGTCAGCATCTGTAGGAATAGTGAAGTTCTTTGGGATGTAGGTAAAGTTCTTGTCAGCAGAAGATGCTACCTCTACAACCTCACCAAAGAGTTTTGCTTCCTTCTCAGCCTTTGTAGCCCAAACACCAGTATTAAGATATGCTGCCTTCTTCTCAAGGAAGTTGTAAGGAATCATGCAGAACTCCAGTGATGCGCCACCACCAAGGAACAACACCTTGTAACCCTCTGGAATGTCGAGAAGCTCCTTCATAAGAGCCTCTGCCTCATCAACGATAGGCTGGAAATTCTTTGCACGATGTGAAATCTCCATAAGAGAAAGTCCTGAATTATCAAAATCAAGACAAGCAGCTGCTGTCTGCTCAATTACCTCACGTGGGAGAATTGATGGACCAGCATTAAAATTGTACTTCTTCATAGCTTTTTTTATTTTATAAAAATAGAATTTTCTATTAATTGGACTGCAAAGTTACACATTTTATACGAAAAAAGCAAATTTAATTGCGCAGATTTTGATTTTTGAGCAATAAATAAACACTTTTATGAAAAAATGACAAGCAAACTTATCAATATGCCAAACAGAAATATGTTTCTTGCGGTCTTTCCGAGTATTTTATTCAATGCCCTACCCGATTTAATCATTCGCATCTGATTCCAGCTCTGTACGAACAAAAAATATACGCCAAAACAGAGCAACATATTCTTCTCACTCCATCCATACTGAAAGAGGATTGCTACGAGTGCTAATGTAGGCAATGTGATATAAAGCCATTCGGTATATTTCTTACCTATCATTACAACAAGAGTACGTTTACCTGCATTCCTGTCGTTATCAAAATCACGATAGTTATTGACGATAAGTAATGTATCTAC
>CADCAX010000098.1 GCA_902799455.1 uncultured Prevotellaceae bacterium | reverse complement strand
GGGGTTGCTGTAATGGAAGCGCCTGAAGCGTACATTCAAGCCGTATGAGGAAGAGGCCATATTGAGCGACAGATTCATGCCTCTTTTGCCGTTCAGCGCCACGCCGTAGCCGAAGCCTATGCCGTGGTAACCTACCCATAGGCCGAGAGAACTGGTGACGCGGGGGTTTATCTTCAGGTACGTATCGTAATCCACTTCATTGTCCCCATATTCGCCTGCGGTGTTGGAGTAATGGCTCCGCATCGTGAGGCGCATCTGCTCGAAGGTAGGATTGAGCACGACGGTCCACCCCTTCTTGGGCAGCCCGATATACCGTGGGTCAGTACCTTTTACTCTAGCTGAGTCCAAGCGCGTAACGACCTTCTTTACGAGCTCCTTCTGGGCAGACACCGTACTCAGCGGCAACGCCAGCATGACAAGTATGAGCAAATGTTTGAACATAATAACGACCCCATCCCAACCTTCCCAAGGGAAGGAGCCTTTAATCTGAAACTTGTAATCAAAAATCCCTTCTCACTCCCCATTCACTCCCTTCCCCCTCCCTTGGGAGGGCCGGGGTGGGGTCACTCTTTCATGAGGAACTCCTTGAAGTCCTTGAAGTCCTTTGACATCGGGATGCTCTGCTTGGTGCCCTTCATGAACTCCTGCAGGCGCTGTGGTATATCGATGTCGGCAGAGAGGATTTCGTCAACCTTCTCCTTGAACTTCGCAGGATGTGCTGTCTCGCAGAACACACCTGTCTCGCCATCCTTCAGCAGGTCCTTCAGCGCCTGATAGCCGCATGCGCCGTGAGGGTCGAGAATGTAGCCCGTCTCCTCATAGCACTGCTGCATGGTAGCACGTATCTGCTCGTCCTTGTATGTAGCGCCGCTGATGAGACTGGTGATAGCCTCGTGGCTGCCCTTATAGAGGTCATATATGCGGGCAAAGTTGCTTGGGTCACCCACGTCCATAGCATTGGCCAGGGTCTGCTTCGATGGCTGAGGATTATACTTGCCTGTCTGCAAGTAGTTGTAAAAAATGTCGTTGGCATTGTTGGCAGCAATGAAACGCTTTATAGGCAGTCCCATGGCGTGGCCGAAGAGGGCTGCACAGATGTTGCCGAAGTTACCGCTTGGCACACACATCACCATGTTGTCAGCCTTACCGAGAGCCTTCATGCGGGCATAGGCATTGAAGTAATAGAATGCCTGTGGCAGGAAACGTGCCACATTGATAGAGTTGGCAGAGGTGAGCTTCATGTGATTGTTGAGGTCGGCATCCATGAAAGCTGACTTAACCAGAGCCTGACAGTCGTCGAACACACCGTCCACCTCAATGGCTGTGATGTTCTTGCCGAGAGTCGTAAACTGACACTCCTGAATAGGACTCACCTTGCCCTTCGGATAGAGCACATAGACGTGTATGCCCTCTACGCCGAGGAAACCGTTCGCAACAGCACTACCCGTATCACCCGACGTAGCAACAAGAACATTTACCTCAGAACCTTGAACCCCTTGAACCTTTGAACCCTTTTTGAGGAAGTACTGCAGCAGACGTGCCATGAAGCGTGCGCCGACATCCTTGAAGGCCAACGTAGGACCATGGAACAGCTCCAAAGTATAGATATTGGTATCGCTCTCGCCTTTCTTTGTAATGGGCACGACTGGGCAGTCGAATGACAGCGTGTCGCAGACAATCTTGTCGAGAGCCTCTTTTTCTACGTCCTCACCAAAGAATGCCTCCGCAACGGTGCAGGCAATCTCCTGAAACGACATCTTGTCGATGTTCTCGAAAAACTCCGCAGGGAGCTTCTTGATATTCTCCGGCATATAGAGGCCCTTGTCCTCTGCCAAACCTTTCACTACAGCCTTTTCAAGGGTAGCGATAGGTGCTTGCTTGTTGGTTGAATAGTATTTCATTTTAGTTAAGAATTAAGAGTTAAGAATTAAGAGTTAAGAATTAAGAAAATTACCTTTGACCTTTGACCTCGGCAACGCCGAGCCGACCTTAGACCCCCATAAGGGTCTCCATAAACTCATTTAGCTTCAGTATGCCATAGCCGCCATTGACGCAGGTGAACTCGTCGTATGTTTGCACCTCGTCGGGCTCTATACCTTTATAGTATATTATAAATGGCACCGGCTCACCGACATGTATGCGCATCTCGACAGGGGTGTAGTGGTCGGGCAGCACAGCAATGCAGACGGGCTCGTCCCACGTCTTGGTCTCTTCATAGATAGGACCAATCATGCGTTTGTCGAGGTTCTCGATAGTCTTTACCTTCAGCTCCACATCTCCGTCATGACCGGCTTCGTCGCTGGCCTCTACATGCAGGAACACGAAGTCCTTGGTCTTCAGGTTGTCGAGAGCCGCCCTGGTCTTTGCCTCATAGTCGGTATCCCAAAGACCGGTCGCGCCAGGCACCTTGATGATATCCAGACCAGCATATTTTCCGATACCCTGAATGAGATCTACGGCAGACACCACAGCACCTGACTTCACACCCGGATACTGCTGCATGAGGGTCTGCATATCAGGACGGTATCCCCCACTCCATGGCCAGATGATATTTGCCAAGTCCTTGCCTTCTGCTGCACGCTTCCGGTTGAGGGGTGCTTTTGGCAGAATCTCGTACGACTTCAGTATCAGCTCATTGAGCAGGTCTGCCGTCTCCTGTGCCGTCATCCTGCCGGGTTCTACAGGAGCATCCGCCATCGGACTGACAAGCAACTCACGCCATGGCTCATTGGGATGGTCATGGGGAGGATTGCAGACGATGTATTTGCTGCCGCCTTTTATCACCAGCAGGTGACGATACTGTATGCCACGGATAAAGCGTACCTTGTCGCTGCCCAGCTTCTCATTGAGGAGGTCTATCAGCGGACCCGCATCTTCTGTTGACAGATTACCGCCATTATGGGTCTTTATGGTGCCCTCCGAAGTTACGCAGATGATATTACAGCGTATCGCCATGTCCATAGGGTCCATGTCATAGCCTATCGATGCTGCCTCAAGGGGACCGCGACCTTCGTACACCTTGTCGAGGTCGTAGCCTAAGATGGCGGTGTTGGCAACCTCAGAACCAGGGGAATAACCTTCCGGAACCGTCACCAGACGGCCTGTGCGACCATTCTTCGCCAGAAGGTCCATGTATGGAGTATTGGCATATTGCAGTGGCGTCTTACCACCAAGCTGCTTTATAGGATTATCGGCCATGCCATCGCCGAGAATTATTATTGTCTTCACTTTCTTAATTGAAAATTGAGAATTGAGAATTGAACATTGAAAATTATTTGCGCCCTTTTTTGTCGTCATGTCGTAATATCGTTATAACGTTATGTCGAGGGGCGCACCTCTTCCCCCCTCCCTTTGGAGGGCCGGGAGGGGGCCTAAATATTCGCTATCGAAAGGACATTTGCAAACACACCTGCTGCTGTAACGCTGGCACCGGCACCGAAACCCTGTATCAGCATAGGGAATTCCTTGTAGCGTGATGTGGTGAGGGTAATGATGTTGTTAGAACCCTCCAGCTCATAGAAGGAATGGTTCAGAGGAATGTCGCGAAGAGATACGCAGCACTTCACCTTGTCGCCATCTGTCACCTCCATCGAAGCCACGAAACGCTGGCGACAGTTCTTTGCCTCCAATTCCTTGCGCTTTGCCTCGAAAGCAGCATCCAGTTCCGGCAGACGTTTCCAGAAGTCCTCAAGGCTACCCTGAAAGAAGTCATCGGGTACAAAGAGATGTTTTTCAACATCGCTCTGCTCTACCTTATAACCAGCCTCACGAGTCAGGATGACGAGCTTGCGTATCACGTCGGTACCACTGAGGTCGATGCGTGGGTCTGGCTCTGCAAAACCCTGTTCCTTGGCCTGCTTGACGGTCTCAGAGAATGGCACGTCAGCAGACAGAGCATTAAAGATATAGTTGAGAGTACCTGAAAGCACAGCCTCGATTTTCAGTATCTTATCACCCGAATTGATGAGGTCATTCATAGTACCGATGATAGGCAGGCCGGCTCCCACGTTAGTCTCGTAACGGAACTTCACCCCTACCCGCTTGGCAGTCTCCTTCAGTTTGTGATATGTCTCATAATCACCCGAGGCAGCAAGCTTGTTGGCAGTGATGATATTCACGTTATGTTCCAAAAGTGACTGATAGAGGTCTGCCACTTCCTTTGAGGCGGTACAATCGACAAAGACGCTGTTGAAGATGTTCATATTCAGTATGCCGTCGAGCATTTTCTGGGAGTTGGATGGCTCAGACTCATTGAGTTTCTCCTTATATGTCGTAAGGTCTATGCCCTCACGTGAGAAAATAGCTTTCTTGGATGATGCTATACCCACAACATTGAGCAACAGCCCTGACTCTTTCTTCAGAGTCTCATACTGTGAATGTATCTGCTCGATGAGTTTTGCGCCAACCGTTCCTACACCACAGATGAAGAGGTTCAGAACCTTATATTCTGACAGGAAGAAAGAGTCGTGGATAACGTTCAGCGACTTCCTGAGGAATTCACTCTTTACTACGAATGATATATTCGTCTCCGAGGCACCCTGTGCACATGCTATGATAGAGATACCTGAACGTCCCAGGCAACCGAACAGCTTTCCTGCAATACCCGGTGTCTGCTTCATGTTCTCACCCACAATAGCTATGGTAGCAAGACCCGTCTCGGCCTTCATGGGGAACATGGCACCAGTCTCTATCTCCTTGGCAAATTCTTCATTGAGCACCCTTACAGCATCTTCCGCATCATCCTCCTTAACACCTATTGAGGTAGAGTTCTCTGAAGATGCCTGAGACACCATGAAGACTGATATGCCATTGTCTGCCAACGTTGTAAAGATGCGTTGGTTGACACCTATCACACCCACCATTGAAAGACCTGTCACAGTAATAAGGGCTGTACCGTTGATGCTCGAAATACCCTTGATAGGCTTGTGGTCGCCAGTAACCTTTTCTGTTATGATAGTTCCCTCAGCGTCAGGATTAAAGGTATTCTTGACCTTGATAGGGATATTCTTCACACAGACAGGATAAATCGTAGGAGGATATATTACCTTCGCTCCGAAGTTACAGAGCTCCATAGCCTCCACGAAAGACAGTTCCTTGATAGGATATGCTGATGTTATGACTCTCGGATCGGCTGTCATGAAGCCATCAACATCTGTCCATATTTCCAACAGTTCAGCATCCAATGCCGCTGCTATGATGGCAGCAGTATAGTCAGAACCGCCTCGTCCGAGGTTGGTCGTCTCGCCACTCGTCTTGTCCTTTGAGATAAAGCCAGGAACAAGAGATATGCGTGACAGAGGAGAGAAAGTCTCCTTCACCAGTTTGTTGGTCAGCTCTGCATCAAGGGAGTTACGACCCAGTTTCTTGTCGGTCTTTATGAAGTTGCGGGAATCAAACCATCTGGCACCCTTAATGAGTGTTGCAACTATATTCGAACTCAGACGCTCGCCGTATGCCAAGATAGCATCCTGCGTCTTTGGGGAAATATCATGAATGAGATAAACACCGAAATAAAGGCTCCTCAACTGCTCCAGCAGGGCATCGATAGTGTTGAAAAGGCGTTCACGGTCCTGAGGGTCTGTGATAATAGTGTCAATCATCTTGTGATGTCTGTCAACTATCGCATCAAACTCTTCACGATAACGCTCATCTCCTGCAAGGGCTAAACGGGAAGTAAGAAGTAGTTTGTCTGTAATGCCACCCAAGGCACTTACAACAACAATGACAGGCTGCTTCTTAGCCTCTTTTTCTACAATATCCTTCAGACTAAGGATACTCTCTACGGAACCCACACTGGTTCCGCCAAATTTCAGTACTTTCATAAACAATGCACCTTTCCTTTCGACGCGGTGCTGACGTTTTTGATGATTAAAATTCCCCTTTACAGCAGGGGTTAACTTTGACCTTTATTCAAAAAAATCGGGTGCAAATTTAATAAAATTATTGTAAACTGCAAAACATTTTGTACTTTTTTCATTACCTTTGCATCCGAAAATAAAAAATCAACGACGATGGATTACCTTCCGAAAGACCCTGCAATACTGGTTTCAAGCGTGAACATGCTTCTTAGAGATGAGGAGTTTGATACTTTGGAATCGCTGTGCTACAATTTCGGTACAGAACCACAGAATATAAAGGAATACCTGTATGGACACGGATTTGTCTATAGCGAAAAACAAAAACAGTTCCGTCCGATAGGATATGACAAAGTAACAAAATGATAACCAAAGATAGTATCGAGACCGCCTACAGTTTTCTGCATCAGAAGCAGAGAATCTATGTACATTCCACACTCGACTGGCAGAAGGATGACATTGAGATGGCAATTGCCGGATATGTTGATGGCATGAACCATGAACTGTATGATTACATCAGTGGCGGCAGGGCAGACTTTCTCCGTAACCACAGGAGATTTCAGGAGGACATCACCAAAGCTGTAGAGATACTGGAAAAGATGCTATACTAATCAGCGAAAAAACACATTAGCGTAGCGTAGGCGTAGCATAGGCGTAGCATAGGCGTAGCGTAGGCGTAGCGTAGGCAGACCTCTTCCATCATACATCAGCCATCAACCATTGACTTCGTCGATACTCCCAAGACTCATAGTTCTGACTAAATCTCCCCACGGGGTTACGTCGATTTGTCATCACTGGTCGCTTTGGGCGCATTCATACATCTTACATCATACATCTCCCCTCCCAA
>CADCAX010000097.1 GCA_902799455.1 uncultured Prevotellaceae bacterium | reverse complement strand
TATAACACGGACAACAGATTAAGAGTCCGGTAAAGTCCATACACCTTGCTTCTTGTACTACTACAATTTCTGTTTATGTAAAATATATCAAATATCGCTGTGCTTTATATACCCCGTTTTTCGGGAAAGCGGATGCAAAGGTATGTTTTTTTTCGCAACTGACCAAATTTTAAATGAAAAATCTTTCAAAAATAATTCATTTTTCCGCTTTTCATTGATTGAAATCAAGGAAAATGAAAAACAAAATAGGCAAATGACAGTAAAAATGTCACTTGCCTACCCTAAAATTGAAAAAGTCTCCATTTATTTCCCATATTTCTTTAATAAACGCTCTTTTTCAGCGCGTGTTATAGGTATAATTGTACCATGCCGGGGAGTAAATATTCCCTTTGTAGCAGTATTTTGCACAAAGTGGAAAGTCTTCAGATCTTCTGAACGGCAAAATTGATAGTGTCCGTTTCCGTAACAGTCATACATAACTATCCATGATTTTCCATCAATTGTTTTGCAGACACCTACGCCTTCCACTGATTCTTTTGTTTGCTCAACATTTCCGTCCAGCATTTCCCACTTGTCAGTCAGTTGTTTCGCAACAGCCTGATAAATGCCTCTTCCTGATTCCTGTTTATAGAAAAGATGATATAACTTGTCAACATCATTATAAACTATATCTCCATCTATGGTAGCATTTCCGGCATCAAATAGCCACTTTGGTTCTCCTTCTAGGTCTGTAAAATCTTTATTTGCGTATTGGTAGTAGATTTTATCATATGAGTCGCTATCACTCGTACGAAGCGAATAAAATACCATATATTTTTTTGCACGATGATCATATATAGTCTCTGGAGCCCACACACGTATTACATTATTCCATGTTTTCGTATAACGAGTTGGGAAATTTATAGCATGGTGCTCCCAATTAATCAGGTCTGTTGATTTAAGTAGTACCATTCCCCTATTACTTGACCATCCTAACTCAGAACGCATATCAGTAACTACCATATAAAAAGTTTTTCCATCCTCACATCTGAGTATGTGTGGGTCTCGAACGCACTGTGTAAATGCAATCGTATCACTTTTTATAACCGGCTCGCCATCGTTGAGCGGAGTATAATTATATCCATCATCACTCAAGGCGTAACATATTTGTTCTTGTTTAGGACTATTACCATTGAAATAGGTAAATAAATATGCCACCATCTCATTTTGTCCCTTCTGCGCATAGGCTGAAGGAAAAAGTGTCACTACTGCAAATAGCGTAAGTAAAAGTACTTTCTTGTTCATAATTGTCATTTTTTAGGTTATAGCCTATTATTGCTTGTTTATATTCTATACATTTTTATACTACATCATCTCTTTTTCGCTCCAAGTGCAGAGATTCATCACAGTATTCGAGCACCACTTGTCGATGTGTGATAAAAATGATTGTCCGCGACTTATCTGTGAGAAGATTGTTGAGAAGTTTTTTTTCTGTTTCATTATCCAAAGCGCTAGTGGCCTCATCCAAAATCATCAGCGGACAATGGCGCAACAGTGCTCTTGCGATACATATGCGCTGTGCCTGGCCTTCACTAAGTCCCCCGCCCTGTTCTGAAAACGACGTATCCAATCCGTCAGGAAGGGAACGAACAAAATTTGCACATGCAGTATCAAGGGCTTCTAACATTTCAGCATCTGTTGCATCAACATTTCCCATCTGCAGATTTTCACGTATAGTGCCAGACATCATCGTATTGCCTTGTGGAACATATATAATGTTACAACGCGTTTGTGGAGAAACAGGTATATCTTTCTCTACATTATATATATTAACACTTCCTTCAACAGGTTTGAGCAATGCCAATATCATGCGTATCAATGTCGTTTTTCCTGCACCTGTTTCACCAATAACGGCTGTACAGGTACCAGGTTTGAAGTCAAATGAAAGATTACGGACTATAACCTTGTCAGGAGTTTCAGGGTATGCATACGTCACATTACGGACAGCTATACCGCAAGGTCCAGCGAGTGGAATCTGCTTACCTTGTTTCTCCAATGGCACATCTTCAAGAATCATCAATCGCTCAGCCGCAGTAAAAACTGAAACGAACTGTGGTGCAAGATTAGTTAGTGCTCTGGCGGGGCGTTGCACCCTATTTACCAATTGCAAGAAAGCCGACATTCCGCCATACGTCAGTGTTCCTGCTGCCAGTCGCAATGCTCCCCACGTAAAAACAACGATGTATCCGGATGCAAATCCGATGCTCACCAACATACTTGAGAAAACAGAAAACTTTGTACGACGTATCACCTTACGATGCAGGGCATCATGCTGGGTCGTAAGTTTTTCTATAATAGTATCTTCCCCTTCTAGAGTTTTTACAAGAATACGATTTTGCACAGACTCCTGCAGCAGGCTCTGCACCATACTGTCAGAGTTGCGGACGTCTCGTGACAATTCACGCATGCGTCCGACATAAAGTTTGCTCACCAACAAAAAGAGAGGGAACATTATGACAATTATAATTGCCAATCGGTTATCCAAAGAATAAAGATACACGAAGGCTCCAACGAAAAGGCAGAACACCGATACTGCACTTGGAATTGTCTCTGCTACAAAATTGACAACAGTATTCACATCTGATTCGAGACGATTTATCACATCACCGCTATGCATCGAATTCCTTCCCTGAAATTCCGAATGCAATATATGTCCCAACATACGTCGCTGCATACGGTTTTGTGCGCGGACGCCATAATAATTCTTCACCCATGTCGAACAAAAGTCAAGTACAAAGGTACCTGCTATCACCAATGCCATCCACACAACTGCCATAATAACATCACCATCCATATGATGTGAGGCGATATCTATAGCTCGCTGCACTGTCCATACCGATAAGAGCGCCAAAGCCACATCCAGTAGTCCGATAGCGGTATTCAGCATTGCCTGAAGTCGGTTATCTCTGGAGGAATCCCATATCCAGTGCAATATCCGACCTATACTGTACGTAGTATTTGGGCGTGGTATTCTCATCTTTGGTCAAGTCCCCACATCATTTTCTCACGCAACGTAGAATAATACTTACGGTCCGAGAAACGAATTATGCGAACGGTGTGTTTTGCTTTTGATATTCGAACCTCCGTACCATCATGCAGACTTGTTGATTTTCCGTCAACGGCAACAAGGACAGAATGGCTTCGGCTCTCAACTTTTAAGGATATTACAGAAGTATCAGGCACAACAATCGGGCGGATATTCAGACTGTGAGGAGCTACTGCCGTGAGACACAGCGTACCTGTGCCGGGAGCTATAATCGGCCCGCCATTAGAAAGATTATATGCGGTAGAGCCTGTTGGTGTTGTAACAATGAGTCCATCTGCCTGATATGTTGTGACATATTCACCATTGATACTGGCTCTTATTGATATCATTGACGCATTATCCCTCTTCAGAATAGCAATATCATTGAGGGCAAACGGACCGCTTTCCAGTTTTACCTCGTCGGAAGTTTCTATTTTGATGACTGAATGCTCGTCCACACGATAGTTACCTGCATATATATCCGATATCGCCGTTTCTATCTCTGAAGGCGCGACGTCTGCCAGGAAACCAAGCCTTCCGATATTAATGCCAATAATTGGTATATCCTTACTATGCACCCTTGCTGCAGTCTTGAGCAACGTACCATCACCGCCCATAGAGATTGCATAGTCAACATTAAAATCTTCGCCATCAAAGATGCCATCTACCTTTACGTCCATATGTTGCCCCTCTGTTATAAACTCGTAGAAGGGGCGATCCACATAGATTTCTGCATCATACTGCTGTAATATGGCAATAAGCTTGAATATTGCCTGCGACTTTTTCCTTTGATAAACATTTCCAAAGATGGCGAAACGATTTTTTTGTGTCATTTTGCTATACTTTCAAATATTTTTACTAACTTTGCCGCTGCAAAGATACATTTTTAAATTGATAAAACAAATAAAAGCCTAAAAAAATATGTATAAAGTTTATGAATTCATAGCAAATGGCTCAGAAGATATTGAGGCATTAACCGTTGTTGACGTTCTCAAGAGAGCCGGAGTTGACATTAAGACCGTGAGTATTAATGAGACAGAAGCAGTAGAGTTGTCTCATGGTACGAAAATGATTTGCGACCTTGCCATTGCTGATGCCGATTTCAGCGATGCCGACATGCTGCTGCTACCTGGTGGTCTTCCTGGGGCATACAACCTCAATGAGCACCCTGCTGTGAGAGAAGCATTGACCAAGCACGCTGCCGCCGGCAAGAAATATGGTGCAATATGTGCGGCTCCATTGGTATTGGGCAGTACAGGTCTTCTGCAAGGTAAGCATGCAACATGCTATCCTGGTTTTGAGGACCAGTTGACTGGTGCCACCTATACTGCGGAGCTATATACCGTTGACGGCAATGTCATCACCGGTTGTGGTCCGGCAGCAACACTTCCTTATGCATACGCAATTCTCGAGATGCTCGGTATGAATCAGGAAGCTGCCGCCTTGAAAGAGGGTATGATGTTCAACAAACTCATGCAGAATTAATATTTAATGGATTACGCAATAATTGTTGCAGGCGGCAAGGGGTTGCGCATGGGAGGAGAGATTCCCAAGCAGTTTATCCCCGTTGCAGGGAAGCCTATCCTGATGCATACGCTTGAGAAGTTTAAGCGCTTTGGCGATAGCCTGGCTGGCATAGAGGGATTGGAGATTATTCTGGTTCTTCCCAAAGAGCAGCAGGAATACTGGGCAGAGTTGTGCCGGAAATATCCTTTTTATGTCACCCACACCGTTGTTAATGGCGGTGAGACGCGCTTTCACTCGGTACAAAACGGTCTGAGAGCCATTCCCGACTATGCAGAAGGCGTAGTCGGCATCCACGATGGTGTCAGACCCTTTGTGAGCCTCAATGTCATAAAGCGCTGCTACGAGGAGGCCCGTGTGAAGAAGGCCGTTATCCCCGTGATGCCTGTGACGGAAACCCTGCGCGATGTCACGCAAGGCAAGAATGTCTATCGAGAGAACTATAAGATAGTGCAGACTCCGCAGACCTTCGACATACAACTGCTGAAGAAAGCCAACCAGCAGCCCTATTCCGAGGCTTTTACCGATGACGCCAGTGTTGTGGAGGCCTTCGGACAGAAGGTTACTATGGTTGAAGGTAATCGTGAAAACATAAAGATAACCACTCCGTTCGACCTGAAGATTGCTGATGCCATCAATTCTTGATCAGGACATAAAATACATTGCAGGCGTAGGTCCCAGCCGTCAGCAGATGCTCAACAAGGAGTTGGGCATCATGAGTGTCGGCGACCTGATAGAGTACTACCCCTACAAGTATGTGGACCGTTCCAAGGTCTATACCATCAACGAATTGACTACCGATATGCCCTTTGTGCAGATAAGAGGGCGGATACTGTCCTACGAGACCTTCGACATGGGAATAAAAAAGAAGCGTCTCGTGGCCCATTTCTCTGACGGCACCGGTGTTATTGACCTAGTGTGGTTCTCGGGGGTGCAGTATATTATTAAATCTTATAAGGTAAACCGTGAGTACATCGTCTTCGGTCGTCCCGGCATTTTCAACAACCGCTTTCAGATAAGCCATCCCGACATCGATGACGTCAACAGCATGACGCTCGACGATATGGGTCTGCAGCCCCACTATCACACTACGGAGAAGATGAAGAAGGCCGGCATGACCTCTCGCAGCATCGAGCGCATCATGAAGGGCATGCTGCAGAAGTTGCCGCCGTTGCGTGAGACGCTGCCCGACTTCATCATAAAGAAAAGACACTTCATCAGCCGCGACGAAGCCATCCGCTGCATCCACTATCCCCACAACCAGTACGAGATGCAGCATGCCCGCGAGAGGCTGAAGTTCGAGGAGCTCTTCTACGTGCAGCTGAACATAGCGCGCTATGTGGCGAACAACAGGAAGAAATACAAGGGCTACCTGATGCCGAAGGTGGGAAAGGCGTTTCACGAGTTCTACCATAACAACCTGCCGTTCGAGCTCACCGGTGCCCAGAAGCGTGTGATGCACGAGATACAGAAGGACATGAATACCGGTCGTCAGATGAACCGCCTGATACAGGGTGATGTCGGTTCCGGCAAGACTTTGGTGGCGCTGATGGCGATGCTCATTGCCGTCGATAATGGTTTTCAGGCCGTCATGATGGCGCCTACCGAGATACTTGCCGAGCAGCATCTTGCCACCATACAGGAATTCATGAAGGGCATGGACGTCCGCGTGGAGTTGCTGACGGGCATCGTGAAAGGCAAGAAGAGAACTGAGATATTGGACGGCCTTGCCAACGGCGACGTGAAGATACTTGTCGGCACGCATGCCGTGATAGAAGACACGGTGGTGTTCGGCAATCTCGGCATTGCCGTAATCGACGAGCAGCACCGCTTCGGTGTGGCACAGAGGGCCAAGCTATGGGGCAAGAACGACAATCCGCCGCACATCCTCGTTATGACGGCGACCCCAATTCCCCGCACCCTTGCCATGACGCTGTATGGCGACCTCGACGTGAGTGTCATCGACGAACTTCCGCCGGGCCGCAAGCCCATACAGACGCTGCATAAATACGACAACCAGAAGACGAGCCTCTACGAAGGCATCCGTCGCGAGGTGGCGAAAGGCCGGCAGGTGTATGTGGTGTATCCACTGATAAAGGAGAGCGAGAAGATGGACCTCCAGAACCTTGAAGACGGCTTCAAGGACTTGCAGGCAGTGTTCCCCACCTACAAGATGAGCAAGGTGCACGGCAAGATGAAGTCTGCCGAGAAGGA
>CADCAX010000096.1 GCA_902799455.1 uncultured Prevotellaceae bacterium | reverse complement strand
AGAGTTCGGTCGGCGACATCGAGGTGAAGGCGACGCCCTATCTTTCAAAAATGAAGGATGACGAGGTGACCATCACCGTGAATCGCACCGAGCCGATGGCCGTTGTAGACAATCTGAAGAAAAAAAGGCTTACGGTTGCTGTCAGCAACCGTGAAGCTTCGATTATTGACATCGAATGCAAAGATGTCTCGAAGCAGCGAGCCACAGATATCATAAATGCCGTTATAGCAGAGTACCGTAAGGAAGCCAAGGAAGACAATGAGGCTGAGGCCGAGGTCTCTGAACGATATGTAGCTGAGCGACTGGCAAAGCTTGAAAATGAGCTGAAGACCATTGGACAGCGTGTGGCCGACTACAAAGGCAAGACAATGATGCCAGACATTGAAGTCATGGCCAAAGTATATGCAGAGGGCGCCAAGGACATCTCCGAGGCTCTTCTTGAACTTAACAACAAGCTTTACGCTGTAGAAGCTATCCGTGACTACCTAAAAGATGAATCCAAAAAAGACGATTTGCTGCCTGCGCTTCTTATTTCAGAAAAAGACGGAGGACTAGGAGATCAGGTTGATAATTACAACAAACTTCAGTTACAGCGTTTAAAGATCATTGCCAGTTCAAATAATGAAAGCCCTCTAGTAAAGGACTATGACATGCAACTGGCATCGATGCATGATGCAGTGCTTGCCTCTGCAGAAAATGCCATCAGGCAACTGAAAATCCAACTGAAGAGTGTATCATTAAAAGAGAACGAGGGCAAGCAGCTGCTGTCTACCGCACCAAAGAAATATATTGAAGGCCTTACTGACGAAGAAGACCTGAAGGTGCTTAGCCTGCTACGTATATTCCTGTTGCAGAAACGTGAGGAGGCTCAAATGACAAAGGAAATAAGAACCGACGTCCGCCTGCTGACTCCTCCGCTCGGTGTGAAGGAACAGACATCCCCGAAGAAGAAGATCATCATCATCTGCGCCTTCCTTCTCGGGCTCTTTATTCCTGCCTTTTCTATCGTATTGCGCTCTCACATCAGTAGAGAATAAGTGGTGGACCTAAGCCAGCTTTCCATCCTGACGATACTCCTCATGGAGGTTACATGTCTGACATATCTTGAATATCGGGCATGGCAAACATTGTATACACCATTATGTGCTCTGATGCTTCCTTATGTAGCCGTCCTTCTTATCACCATTTCAATAGCCGGAGACTTTGGCTTCGTGAGATTCAACTATGACAGCATCTACGTTTGGATGTATGGCCTGCCCCTTTTTGCATTGCCAAGTTACACAGCTTCTGCATTATTGCAGCATTTTGGGCAACCGGTAAAGACTGCCGTCAAGGATGACGGAGACAAGCTATCCCCTCTGATTATAGCCTTAGGGGCGATTTTGACAGCTGCTCTGCTATTCAAACTATATCAGACGATCACTCATGGCTTCAATCTTTTTGGCACAGAAGAATTCACGGAAGAGTTCAGCGGCAAAGGCTTATGGGCTCATCTCAGGGAAATGATTATGCCCATCCTTATCCTATGTTTTTATTATGTCAAGAAGAAGGATTATCTGCTTTGGCTGCTCATTGCGCTGATGCTGGTCATCCAATTCAGCTATATGGTGAAGGGTGCTATTATCATTGCAGTAGCATCTGCCCTTCTCTTGCGTCTTTATGCCGGGAAAACCCACATGAATCTTACGCTGGTCCTAGGCGTTATCGCAGGAGCCGTTCTGGTATTCTATATGATTTATATGGTGATACCACTCCTGGGAAACGATGGCGAGGCAAATATGAACCTGGTGGAATTTATTGCCCGCCACTTCGTCCATTATTTCACTAGCGGCACATTAGGATGGAGTTACGATCTGGACCAAGGAATACCCGACCATAACAGCTTCGCATACATACTGACGCCATTTGTCAACATTTACAATGCCCTTACAGGCAATGAACTAATATCACCCGTAAATTCCATCTATTGGAATACCGGCATATCCTATACCAATGTACGTACATTTTTTGGAACCCTCTGTGTGTATTCCAACGCCATTGAGTTTGTGACTTATACCATTACTCTCAGCTCTTTTATATACACATGGAAGGTCCTGGGGGTGGTATTCCGTAATGTCTATATACATACCATACTCTTTTATTATTGTGGACTATTGGCCATGGGATGGTTTGAGTTTTATTTCTTCCATCTCTCTTTCATAGAAATACCAATTTTCGTTTTGTTCTATTGTTGGATATCAAGAAAGGAGGTAGCCCTTGGTAAGCGTTAAGCGAAATCTGGCTTATAGCACCATTCTTACAATGAGTACATACCTTGTACCACTCATTGTTTTTCCCTACATCAGTAGGACATTAGGGGTCAGGGGCATCGGAATCGTTGACACAGTCGATAATTTAATCGACTATTGCATACTTTTCTCAATGATGGGTTTGGGAACAGTTGGCGTGAGGGAAATAGCCAAAAACAAAGATAATCCAAAAGCATTAAGTCAGACCTTTACAGACCTGTTTGCCTTGAACTTATGCTCCACCATCTTCATTGCTGCGGTATTCTGCCTCATCGTCTGTATGTCACCCCAGTTGCAGGACTTCGGCATTCTTATACCTATCGGCATACTCAAACTGATAGCGAATCTTTTTTGGATAGAATGGCTTTACACCGGGCTTGAAGATTTTAGATACATTACGCTACGCTCCATCTGCCTACGCACGCTTTTTATCTTGCTGGTTTTCCTTCTTATTCATACCCAAGCCGATGTGGCCGTCTATTATGCATTATTCACAGGTATTACTGTTGGAAACGCACTTTGTAACTGGTTTCACAAGCGTACCTATCTTCATTGGGATATCAGGCGTGCTAATATCATGCGTTATTTCCGTCCCTTCTTCATGCTTGGTGTTTTTGCCATGCTATCAGCTGTTTATTTCAAGCTATCCCTGCCTGTACTCAATTTTATAGCTGGAAGCCATGAGGCGGGTAATTATGCAACAGCAACTCGTGTCTATCAAGTTGTAATAGCACTCATTAGTACGCTGACTGGTGTTATGATTCCTCGAATAAGTGTGTTGATGAATGAAAACAAGTTCGATTTGGTCTCTTCATATACAAACACTGCTTTTAAGTTGCTTTTCCTGTTTTCATTTCCCCTTATCTGTTTCGTTGAATTATTGGCTCCGGATATTATCCGACTATTTGCAGGTTCAGGTTTTGACGGAGCAATACTTCCCATGCGTATCATTATGCTTCAGTTAATTGTTATTGGAGCTGAAAAGATCATCGTACTTCAGTTGTTAGTTCCGCTCAGAAAGGATAATGCCATAGTGAAAGCAGGCCTTTTGGGGGTTATAGTCTGGGGTATCTTGACTATTTTGCTAGTTCCGAAGTATCATTGCATGGGTACAAGTCTCGTCTGGGTGGCTGCAGAGTTTTCGGTATTGGTAATAGCCACCATCGAAACCTATCGTACTTTATCAATAGGCTTTCCTATTAAGATGCTCTTCTGGTCAGCATTATATGCCTTACCATACCTGCCATTAGGTTGGCTGGTGTTAATATCTACAGATCATCCGACTCTCAGAATTCTATTTTGCAGTTTTCTATTTGTAGCCTATGCTTCAGTCCTTGAAGTTAAAGTCTATAAGACGGGAATCATAAAAGCTATTTTAAATCTTGTAAAGAGCACGAGCAATGAATAAGAAGTTCGCTATCGGCATCGTTACCTATCGCCCTGACGCCCAACGATTGAAGGAGAATATTGACGCAGCATCTTCTCAGCCAGAAACTGGAGAAATTCTGATAGCTGATAATGACAAGGGAGAAAATGTGGGGATGGCTTGCGGTCTGAACCAATTATGCCGCCGTGCCATAGAACTGGGTTATGAGTGGATTGTTACGCTTGATCAAGATTCCGTGATGCAACCAGGTATGTTAAGCGATTTTTCCCATTATATTGACAGGAATGATGTTGGCATTATCTGCCCTCGAATTGAAGACAGGAACATGGGCCGTCAATACGCCAGAAGCGACAAGGGAATTGATTATATTGAGCAATGTATTACTGCCGGCAACTTGGTCAGGCTCAAGGCTTGGGAGGATGTTGGGGGCTTCTCAGAAGAACTCTTTATCGATGGTGTAGATTTTGACTTTTGCATCAGGATCCGACAAAACGGATATAAGATTCTGCGGACAAACAATGTATTTTTGCTACAAGAAGTAGGTCATGGCAGAGCTATCCATCTCCCTTTCGGCAAGCAAATATCAATTGGCAACCACCCGCCACTGCGCCTTTATTACATCTCACGGAATTTCCTTTATATCGGTAAGCGCCACCACCAATTCATGCATTGGGCCATTGAGGTGTTCAAGCGAATGCTCATCGTGCTCTTTTTCGAAACAAACAGACGGGAGAAAATCCGATTCATGTTAACTGGCATTCGCCATTATAAAGCTGGCATCATGGGCAAGAGCAAGATATGCGAATAATCAGTCATTGGACACTACCCATTCTCTCCGACAGCCATTCTTTTCGCTGTGCAAAATAAGTCTGTGCTTCCAAAATAATATCTTCAGAAAGTGGGACTTCACCCATTTCATCCCGCCATCTTTCATTATTCATAGTTATCGAGATATCCACTGATTTACGTAAATCCGTTTTTAAGTAAGTCGCAAGATAGTCCATCAGAGGAATAAACACCTCTGATCTATTCTGAAGCCATAGCGATTTATAACGATTCACAAATGCTTTGTTCTCACTCGCAAATAGTTCTTTGAAGAAATAACGACCATGTATCTCGTCCCATTCTCCACTCTTCATAATCACATCAAAATCCCAAAGACAACCCATCTTAAGCAACTCATTGTCGGAATTATTATACTTTGTCAAGAAAATATTGGAACCTGCCCCGTCTATATTGCCAAGGATGTCATGGGCCAACATCCAACGAGCAAAAGACTCTACATCTATATAATTCTCATAAGAGCCATCCCGTGTAGAATTCTCCGCTCTGCTTAATACGTCTTGTATATATGCCAAGCCTTCACTTGTCATATCATCTTCATCAGGGTATTTAAATGTGTAATTCATAGGTTCCTCGAAAGAAGCCTTAGCATAAACCTTCTCCTTCCACCAATAGGCATCCAGTTCAACAATATAACCTGTTTGCTTATCCACATTCAAACGGCAATCGGCATTGCGTTCTACAGACTCCATCAGCATATATAGGCCTCTAAAATCACCATTAAAAACGACATTGGCAAAACGGTACTTAGGCGTCCACTGCAAACCCATCAGGTCGTTTACCTTTAAGCCTATCATATAGTTTAAATCAAAGAATGGCAACAATAGCCAGTTCTTATCCTCAAAACGTTTATCCCCCCTTCCCAACAAATCTGCTTTTTTCTGTAATTTCATCTTATAAGGCTTCTTCGGACGACGAGCACTCCAATTTCCTCTTACTTTAATTTTCATGCCACTTTGATCATCATCAAACCATCCACTATCATAGACGACACCTTCCTGAGCCTGTACCACCACATGACCAGGGACTTTTGTCGCATTCTTTATGCTACCACCCCAACATCCCTCTGGCGCATCTGCAATCTCATATGTCGGTTCTTCTTTTCCTTCTGTTTCTATCCAGACTATATCTAAGCCTGTATCCAACAATTTTTGCATGAGGACAGTATCCAGTTGTTCCAATGCCGGATATTTTTCTTTCGAAGCATATTCATCGTTATCCCGACAAGAAGTTATCATTGTTAATACCAAGAAAAGCAATGAAAACGACGACAGCCATGAAGCTGACAATCCGTCGCCACCAATTTTCATGTTTTGCTCAAATTTCATCTGACAAGGAGATTTATGGGGTGCAAAATTACATATTTTAATTTTATCCGCAAAAAAATACAACCCAAAATCGACACAATAAAGACAAGAAGATGGATATATCAAAAAAAATGCCTACCTTTGCAGAAAATCTACAATAGTAATGAAGAAAATTGCTGTTTTCTGCGTATCATTCCTGTCGGACAAGGAGCGTGATACATACCTTGCTTCCATCGACGTCGCTGTGAAAAGAGCAGCAGACAAAGTATGTGTAGACATTTTTGTGGCCAACAAAACAAAAGAAGACAATCCTGGCTATTTCGGAGCAGTGAAGCAGCTGATGGAGGATGTGGACGTAACAGCCTATGACTATTCCATTATCAGCAATGTAGATCTGACATTGGCAGAGGATTTCTTCATCAACCTTGCTTCTTATGATTGCCTTGAGAATACGGGATGGATCGCCCCTCGCATTTGGTCACAATTGGAAGGTAGAGACCGTAATCCACAGAGGATGACACGTCCAACGCGAAGGAAGATGCAGATTCTCAAAGCATTTTACCAGTATCCCCTGCTCGACACCATCTATCATCACACGGTATATCGCAGAAAGAAATATAACAGGCAGGAAAATCCTGGCATCATTTACGCCGGACACGGTTCGCTAATCATCCTTACGAAGTCGTATTTCGAAAAGTGCGGGAAGATCGACTACCCCGTTTTTCTCTTCTGTGAGGAATTATACTTGGCTGAGAATTGCAGGCAAGCTGATTTGACGGTCAGATACGAGCCTAGCATTCAGGTGTATGACAAGGAACACGTATCTATAGGAAAGATGCCCCATCACCTTTATTGCAAGCATAATCTCACAGCTATGAACTATATCATTGGAAAATTCTACTGATTGAAAGCAATAAATGGATATAATATCTATCTTTCTTAAGCAAACTTAACCTAAATTACAAAAAAAAACACTACCTTTGCACACTAATTTCAAGAAAACTACGTTTAAAGTATAAATGAACGTTCGAACAGTATCAGTCATTTGCCCGCTTTTCAATGA
>CADCAX010000095.1 GCA_902799455.1 uncultured Prevotellaceae bacterium | reverse complement strand
GCTGTTCTGCGTGATGCCTTCGGGCTCAATCCTATTCTGATGAGTCTGGAGACTGCATGGTTGGCAGTCAGCGAAATAGGAGTACGACGCGATGCCGTAATTGCCATAATGCTATGTTCTATTTCTAAAAACGATATTGCGACATCGGAGTTGGAGGAGATTTTTGGAGAGCCTGTAGCACGCATTATGCGCGGCCTCGAAAATATCCAACAGCTATATAGAAAGAATACTGTAGTAGAGACGGAGAATTTCCGTAACCTGCTCTTCTCGTTGGCGGAGGATGTGAGGGTAATTCTCATTATGATAGCCGACCGCCTCAACCTCATGCGTCAGATAAGGGATACGGAGCAGGATGAATTGCGCAGAAAAGTTAGTGAGGAGAGTATGTTCCTATACGCCCCCTTGGCGCATAAATTGGGTCTTTACAGGTTGAAGTCGGAATTGGAGGACCTGTCGCTGAAATATACGGAGCATGATGCTTACTATCACATCAAGGACAAGCTGAACGAGACAAAGGCAAGCCGTGATGCATATATAGAACGCTTTATCGGACCTATCAGTGAGCGTTTACAGGAGGCAGGTCTGAACTTCCATATCAAGGGACGTACAAAGTCAATACACTCCATATGGCAGAAGATGAGAAAGCAACGCTGTCCCTTTGAGGGAGTGTATGACCTCTTTGCCATCCGAATAATTCTTGACAGTCCTTTTGAGAAGGAGAAGATGCAATGTTGGCAGGCGTTTGCGATTGTGACATCGATGTATCAACCCAATCCAAAGAGATTGAGGGACTGGGTCAGTGTGCCCAAGACAAATGGTTATGAGAGTCTGCATATCACCGTAGTAGGTCCTGAACAGAAGTGGGTGGAGGTACAGATACGCACAGAGCGCATGGACGAAGTGGCAGAACGAGGTGTTGCTGCCCATTGGCGTTATAAAGGCATAAAAAGCGACTCGGGGCTTGACCAGTGGCTCAGCAATATCCGCTCCATGCTGGAGGCGAGTGAGGGAACGGAATCCATTGACCAGTTCAAGATGGAACTGTACGAGGATGAGGTGTTCGTCTTTACTCCGAAGGGAGATATATACAAATTCCCACGTGGTGCCACAGTACTTGATTTCGCTTATCGCATACACTCCAAAGTGGGTAATACCTGCACAGGAGCACGCATTAACGGAAGGGCGGTTCCATTGCGCCACCAGTTAAAGAGTGGTGATCAGGTGGAGATACTTACTTCTGCAAAACAACAGCCACGACAGGCATGGCTCAATATTGTAAAGACGTCGCATGCCAGGGGAAAGATACGTCAGGCGCTTAACGAAGCACGTTCTCAGGAAAGACTGCTGGGAAGAGAGATGCTTGCGCGCAAACTGAAAAACCATAAGATGGAGATGGATGAGAATATTCTCCATCCGCTTATCCGCAAACTGGGAATAAAGGAGGCTGGTGACTTCTATATACAGATAGCAAGGGGAGAGTTGGACTCTACACACGTTATAGACCTCTATGCCGAATTGCTTCAGAAGAGTACGGAAAATACGACTGTTCCGACTGAGAGCGCTTCGAATTTTATATTGGACACAGCCAATATCAGCAGCGAGAATATTAAGGATGATGTGCTGATAATAGACCGCAAGTTAACAGGAGTGGATTATCACTTGTCACGCTGCTGCCATCCGATATATGGCGACCCTGTGTTTGGCTTTGTCAGTGTTACAGGAGGTATAAAGATACATCGTATCGACTGCCCTAATGCACCTGAGTTGCAAAGCCGTTTTCCTTATCGTATAGTTAAGGCAAAGTGGAGCGGAAAGGGTGGCTCTACATATGCTGTGACATTGCGTCTCGTAGGAAATGATGACATAGGTATCATCAGTAATGTTACCAGCATAATCCATAAGGAAGATAAACTTACCCTGCGAGCAATAAATATCAGTTCCAGCGATAACCTCTTTTGTGGGAATGTCACCATTCTGGTCGATGACACAGGACAACTGGAAGCGCTTATAAAAAAACTACAAGCGGTAAAAGGTATAAAACAAATAGAAAGAATCTAAATTTATTATGGTTATGAAAATAGGAGACAAAGCACCTGAAATATTGGGTAAAGACGAAGAGGGTAGGGATATTCGCCTGAGCGACTATAATGGACGTAAACTGGTGCTTTATTTCTATCCGAAGGATAATACCAGCGGTTGTACTGCAGAGGCTTGTAGCCTGCGTGATCATTATAGCGAGTTGCAGGGAGCTGGCTACGAAGTGGTTGGGGTGAGCAAGGATTCAGCTGCCTCACATCAGAAGTTTAAGGAGAAACATTCCCTGCCGTTCCCCCTGATTGCTGATATCGACCATTCTCTGCTTGAGGCAATGGGAGCATGGGGAGAGAAGACTATGTATGGCAAGAAGGTGATGGGCACTATTCGCACAACCTTTGTCATTAATGAAGAGGGCGTTATAGAACAGATTTTCTCAGGCAAACAGGTTAAGACGAAAGAACATGCTGAGCAGATTCTTACTTCCATTTAGCATTTTCTCTAAGTATGAATTGTATTTTTGTCTTCTTGGATAGCTGAGGCTTCTGCCATTCTCCACCAAGAATCTGTATGGTAGCAGCCTGTTGTCCTTTCGCCTGTGCTGCTGCCACAGCATCTTCCAACGACATGAAGTCGCCACGTCCCTTTCTGTCAACGGTATAGTCGGCATCGCAACGATATTTCTTCAGCAACGGAATCTCCTCACACAAGGCATCTGCCAGCAGTTTTGCTACTACATGGGCGCCATAGACGTTGTAGTGCGTATTGTCTTGACGTCCGTCAGGAACACTGGGTTCTTCGCCTGGCTTAAACCACATATGGAGTTTTTTGGAGGCCTCTGTACCTAAACCCTGTTCCAAGTCGTGGGTTATCTTATTCGCATCAACAAAAAGGACATTCATACGTTCTGCAACATCACGCGGTGCCACACGATACAGTCCGTGGGTATCAATGAGTGTGTCGCCCTCTACCATCGTTACACCATCCTTGAAGGTAGTAGTGCGTAACTTCTCATCATCATCGTTTTTGGGAACACTGGTAAAGAAATTACGGCGTACTACGCAGTTCATGAGGACTGGGATGCCGCCATGCTCGCGTGTTTCGCGAACATAGCGTGCCAGCATATAGTCGAAGGTAGAACCTGGATCGGTATGACGCTTCTCACCAGGCTTCTCATCATTATGTCCGAATTGTATTATGACATAGTCACCAGGCTTCATTTTCTCCAGTACCTTTGCCCAACGTCCCTCGTTGAAGAAACTGATTGACGAACGTCCGTTGACGGCATGATTGTCGATGCGGATGTCGTCAGTGAAATAACATTGTAACGCCATTCCCCAGCCACGTTCCTTTTTGTCGTTAGAGATGTCTTTATTGGCAGCTGTAGAGTCGCCAATGATGAAAATGGTAGTTGTCTTGTCAGAGTCAGCGGCGGTGAGTGCTGTTATGATGACAGTTGCCAAGAGAAAAATACATAGAGATGAGAAATGTTGAAAGATGTGTTTCATTGTCGTTAGTATATAATAGTAATTCTGCGTGCAAAGGTACAAAAATATAACGAAAACCAAAACGAAAACGAAAAAAATAACAGGGCAGATGAAAATTAATTCATCCACCCTGCTTCATGTTTCGGCAACGGATGCAGTTTATTCTGCTGCACCTATTGCCTCGATTTCTACCAATACCCCTTTTGGCAAAGTTCTTACCGCTACGGCAGATCTTGTGGGGAAAGGCTCTGAAAAGAATTCCGCATAAATAGAATTCATCTCGGTAAAGTCTTCCATATTGGTAAGGAAAACGGTCGTCTTTACAACATTGTTCATAGTGAGGCCTGCTTCTTCAAGAATGGCCTTGATGTTGCTGAGCGCTTGACGGGTCTGTTCCTTGATGTCACCAGATACTATGTTGCCCGTTGCCGGATCTATGGGGATCTGTCCAGAGGTGTATAACAGATTCCCGACCTTAATGGCTTGACTGTAAGGTCCGATGGCCGCAGGGGCCTTGGAGGTAGAAATGACTGTCTTCATGTTATTTTAAAGTGGGTAATTTTCGAAGTCGTAGAGTACTGTTGACAGGTAGCGCTCACCTGTGTCTGGGAGGAGGGCTACAATCTTCTTGCCCTTGTTCTCTGGACGGAGTGCAATCTGCGAAGCCGCATAGAGTGCAGCGCCTGCTGAGATGCCTACGAGCAGACCTTCCTGCTGAGCTATCTCACGACCAGTGCGGATAGCATCGTCATTCTCCACGTCAAAGACTTCGTCAATGTACTTGGCACTATATGTCTTTGGTACGAAACCTGCACCGATGCCCTGAATCTTGTGTGGACCGCTCTGACCACCATTGAGCACTGGAGAAGACTTTGGTTCTACGGCAATAATCTTCACGTTAGGATTCTGCTCCTTCAGGTATTTTCCTGTGCCTGAGATAGTGCCGCCAGTACCTACGCCGGCAACGAAGATGTCAACCGCACCGTCCGTGTCGCGCCAAATCTCTGGACCTGTCGTAGCATAGTGCTTGGCAGGATTGGCACCATTCTCAAACTGCTGCAGGATTATACTGCCAGGAATGGAGTCGCGCAGTGCTTCTGCAGCGCGGATTGCTCCAGGCATGCCGTCCTTTCCTGGTGTCAGCTGTACGGTGGCACCGTATGCCTTTACGAGGTTGCGACGCTCGATGCTCATCGTGTCGGGCATCGTGAGGATGAGTTTATAGCCTTTTACGGCGCTGATGAGTGCCAGACCTACGCCAGTGTTGCCGCTGGTAGGCTCGATGATGGTGGCACCAGGCTTAAGAAGTCCGCGCTGCTCGGCATCCTCAATCATGGCCAGCGCGATGCGGTCCTTTACGGAGCCTCCTGGGTTGAAAAACTCTACTTTGGCGATAACGGGTGTATCAATACCCTTAGCCTTTGAAAACTTATTGAGCTCAAGAAGTGGGGTGTTGCCGACGAGCTCAGTCAGCTGTTTTGCAATCTTTGTCATAGTCGTTTTCTTTTTATTTCGTTATTTCGAGAATTAGATTTTGTCCAGCGCCTGTGCCAGGTCGTCGATGATGTCGTCGATGTGCTCGGTACCTATCGAGAGGCGGACAGTAGATGGCGTGATGTGCTGCTCGGCCAGTTCTTCTGGTGAGAGTTGTGAATGTGTTGTTGTGTAAGGATGGATTACCAGACTCTTTACGTCAGCTACATTCGCCAAGAGTGAGAATATCTGCAGGGAATCGATGAATTTCCATGCTTCCTCCTGTCCGCCCTTTATCTCGAAGGTGAAGATAGAGCCGCCGCCTTTTGGGAAATACTTCTTGTACAGCGCATGATCAGGATGGCTCTCAAGGGCAGGATGGTTTACGCGGCTCACCTTTGGATGGTTGGCGAGGAAATCGACCACCTTCAGCGCATTCTCTACATGACGCTCCACGCGAAGACTCAAAGTTTCAACACCTTGCAATAATATAAACGCATTAAATGGTGAAATTGTTGCGCCAGTGTCCCTTAAAATGACAGCACGTATGCGAGTAACGTATGCAGCAGCACCTACAGCGTCGGCAAATACGATGCCGTGATAGGATGGGTCGGGCTTAGAGAGGGTAGGGAATTTGTCGTTCTGTTTCCAGTCGAACTTTCCGCCGTCAACGATGACGCCACCGAGGCTGGTGCCGTGACCGCCGAGGAATTTTGTTGCAGAGTGAACCACTACGTCTGCGCCATGCTCCAAAGGACGAATCAGATATGGTGTACCGAAGGTGTTGTCAACGATGAGAGGGATGCCATGCTTGTGAGCCACTGCAGCTACGCCTTCGATGTTGAGTACGTCAGAGTTAGGGTTGCCGAAGGTTTCCGCATATACTACCTTTGTGTTTGGCTGGATAGCAGCTTCGAGGGCTTCCAGATTGTTGATATTAATAATGGTATTGCTGATGCCCTGCGTTGCCAATGTGTGGGTAATCAGGTTGTATGAACCGCCGTAGAGGTTGTCGGCAGCAACGATATGATCACCGTTCTGTACGATATTCTGCAACGCATAGGTGATGGCAGCAGCACCTGATGCCACAGCCAGACCTGCCACGCCACCCTCAAGGGCAGCTACGCGGTCTTCGAAAACACTCTGTGTGGTGTTGGTTAGACGACCGTAGATATTGCCTGCGTCGCGCAGACCGAAACGGTCGGCAGCATGCTTGCTGTTGTGGAATACATAACTGGTGGTCTGATAGATAGGCACAGCACGTGAATCGGTTGCCGGATCTGCCTGCTCTTGGCCTACGTGAAGTTGTAATGTCTCAAAACGATAATTTTTTGCGCTCATAATTTTCTCCTTTCTTTTATTATTTATTAATGTCAAAAGTCTAAAGTCAAAGGTCAAAGGCCTTTCTTGTTTCTCGATTTCTGAGTGCAATGTTGCGATTAAGCGAAAGCAAAAGAAAGCTTGTTTTCATTTTGCTGAGCGAAAGCAACTTCGCATCCAGAACGAATCTCTGTTTAAGAGATAGCATCTTAAACGTTTTGTTTTAGATGCTTATCGAGTTTTTTATCTTGATTTCTGGATGCAAAGGTACGCACTTTGGAAATTTCTACCAAATTTCTTGCATAATTCAGAATAAATTGCTAATTTTGCAGCGCAGAGAGAAAATAATTCCGATTGGGGCAATACGAAAGCCCCTAAATAGAATAATATTCTACAATTATGGCTGAAATACTAGACGAAACCGACTTGCAGATACTGAAAATACTTCAGAAAAATGCAAAATTAATGCAGATGCTGTTCATTTGACACCAACACCTGTTTTTGAACGCCAAAAACGTCTTGAGCGACAAGGGTATATAAAAAGATATTCTGCAGTCCTTGATCCAGAGAAACTGGGACAAGGTCTGCTGGTGTTCTGTAAGGTAAAGCTGAAGCAGATAAACCACGAGATTGCCGATGCTTTCACTTATCGCATACAGGCAATCCCAGAGGTTATAGAGTGTTATAACACCAGTGGTGCCTACGATTATCTATTAAAGGTTCGCGCACGCGATATGAAGCAGTATCAGGAATTCGTGCTTACCAAACTCGGCGACATCGAAAGTCTGGGTTCCATAGAAAGCACCTTCGTTATGAGCGAGGTAAAGCAAACCTATGGAATAAACCTTTGAAGGTAAAACTGTCAACTCTCAACTCTCAACTATAAACTGTAAACTCCCTTTTTCCCTTTATAGATAATTTCTTTTTCGGCTCCTCCTGCTACGGAAATCTTTATCTTCTGAATCTTTGAGGAAGCATACTTTCCTTTACGGGCTCCTATGGTGAGGCGGTTATGGGCATTGTCCCAATGCAGGACGATGCGACTTTGCTGTCCATTCATATATTCCGTGCTGTAACCATCATCCTCATACAGGATGAAGTCGGCATCAGCACCCGGATAGATGCGTATTTTCATCGGCTCTGTTGTTTCCTCAAGGGCATACTGACGGTCAGGACCATAGGGCAATATACTACCACCTTTCACAAAGACGGGAATATAACTGTTGTCAACAGATGTCTTTATTGATTGTCCGCCAGCATAGTGCTTACCTGTATGGAAGTCATACCATCCTGCGGCATTGACAGGCAGATATGTTGACCATTCCGTTACATCGGGGGCTGTAACAGGGCTGACAAGAAGGGACTTGCCAAACATATATTCATACTTCTGCTCCAAGGCTCTGTTGTCATCGCTGAAGTCGAATACCAGCGGACGCATCAGGGTAGATCCTTCAAAAGAAACTGCAGCAGCATTACTGTAAATATATGGCAGCAGGCGATAGCGCTCATTGAGACACTTTGTGATGACAGCCTCTGCCTCCTCGCCATAACGCCATGGCTCGGTGTCGGACATATAGCCATGTATTCGCATCAAAGGCAGATATACACTTGTCTCCACCCAACGCATCAGACGATGTATGTATGCCTGGTCCTTATACTGATTACCAGGACGGAAGAAACCACCTGCGTCATAGGTCCACCATGGAAGACCTGCTGCCTGAAGTCCCAAGCCTGCCACAATCTGTCTGCGGAATGTCTCCCAGTCGTTACCGATGTCTCCACTCCATAGGGCAGAGCCATAGCGCTGTATGCCAGGGAAACCGCAACGGGTGAGTATCATAGGACGCTTTTGGGGAAGCGATTGCAGGAGTCCTTCGCAAACAGTTTTGTTGACAAGAAGAGGATAGACATTACGCACCTGTTCACCAGTCCATAGTCCGTTGTTGACACGACGTCCCAAGAGGTCGTCATTCTCTGGCTCTGTGGCATCCTGCCACCATGCATCAATGCCCAGTGGTACAAGACGCTCAGAGAAATTCTTCCAATATGCTGTAGCAGCTGTAGGATTGAAGAAGTCTATCCAGTCGGTATTAGGGATGTAGTAGTTGCTGTTCATCATCTGCTGACCCACCTCAGAGCGCTTGTCTATCTTTGACCATACGCTGAGCATCAGGCGC
>CADCAX010000094.1 GCA_902799455.1 uncultured Prevotellaceae bacterium | reverse complement strand
GTTGCAGCGTCCGCCACCGCTCACCTCAACCTTCGCGAGCACCCGCTGACTGCGCTCGAAGATGGTAACATCCATCTCCGGCATCATCTCTTTCAGGTTCACGGCAAGGAAGAATCCTGCCGCCCCACCGCCTATCACCGCTGTCGTCATTATGGGTGCAAAGGTACGAAAAAAGTTTCAAGTTTCAAGTTTCAGGTTTCAAGTTTCAATTTTTTTCGTCTTTTTTCGTTCGAAAATACAACCAAGAATAAAAAAGTTTTCGTTTTCGTTTTCGTTTTCGTTTATTTTTCGTACCTTTGACTTGACTGTCGAAGATACTTTCGCTCGAAAATACAACCAAAAATAAAAAAGTTTTCGTTTTCGTTTTCGTTTTCGTTTATTTTTCGTACCTTTGCAGCCGCAAACGCGATTTGGTAAATGGGAATCAGGTGAAAGACCTGAGCTGTTCCTGCAGCTGTAAGCCCCTTCTTACCTGTTACAACAAGCCACTGACCATCGTCGGGAAGGCGTAGCAGAGGGGGTAAGCCAGAAGACCGACCTTATCGTTATTTACTCTATCGCTCCCAGGATCTGGAGTCTGATGATGAAGCATAAATATATTTATTATAAGGTGTATGTCATGCTCTCATGCATGATGTGTTGGTGTTTATTTGCATCAGCACAAAAGTCGCATACCCTTGATAATATAGAAGTCGTTTCCCGTCACACCTTCTCAGACATCATACCCTCCCAGAATCTTAAAGGCAAAGAACTGGAAAATCTCAATGCCCTGAGTGTTGCTGATGCCTTGCGCTATTTCTCTGGTCTTCAGGTGAAAGACTACGGAGGCGTGGGCGGTCTCAAGACCGTAAACATACGCTCTATGGGTAGCCAGCATTTGGGAGTTTATTATGATGGCATACAACTTGGAAATGCCCAAAACGGACAGATAGACTTGGGACAGTTTGCACTTGATAACGTAGAGGAAATATCTCTATATAATGGTCAGAAGTCATCCCTGATGCAGACAGCCTCCGATTACGGTAATGCCGGCAATGTATATATCCGTACCCGCATTCCTAAATTCGTTGGTAATGAGAAGACCCATTTTCGCGGAAAGGTTAAGTATGGCTCTTCAAATATGCTGCAACTGTCAGCCCTTCTGGAGCAGAAGCTTTCAAAGAAAGTGTCAGCTTCCTTCAATCTTGGCACACTTACGTCTGACGGCAAGTATAAGTTCCGCTACACACGCAAGAACAGCGACGGCTCCGTTGCCTATGACACTACCGCTACCCGTCAGAACGGTGATGTACAGACAATACGTCTTGAGGGAAACCTTCATGGTCTCATAGAGCGTGGCTCATGGTACTTCAAAGCATACACCTACCAGTCAAACAGAGGCATTCCGGGTGCCATAGTAAACAACGTCTGGAAGCGCGCAGAACGACAGGTGGACAGTAATACCTTCTTTCAGGGTGCCTACCAGAAGGATCCTGCCGACTGGTATTCATTCAGGGTAATGGGCAAATATGCCAACTACTACACCCACTACCAGAATCCCGATACCACTACGATGATGGTGGACAACAAATATCGCCAGCAGGAGGCATACGTGAGCACATCGCACGCCTTTGAGATACTGCCTTGGTGGAGTACCAGTGTTGCGTATGATGTAAGATGGGCAAAACTGACCAGCGACATGTACACATGCCCCGAACCTTACCGCTGGACCCATATGATTGCCATAGCATCTGCTGTATCGTTCAAGAAATTTTCCGCACAGGCTTCAGTTCTCTATAACAACACTCGCGACAAGGGCGAATCTTCCGCTGCAGGCACAACACCTGTCGGGGCAACGTTGAAGATATCGCGCTTCACCCCTGCCCTATTCATGAACTGGTATCCTTTCCGCACGAGGGACTTCTCTGTACGCGGCTTTGTAAAGAACAATTTCCGCATGCCGACCTTCAACGACCTGTACTATGCTGAGGTGGGCAACAGCAACCTAAAACCCGAGAAGGCCATACAGTATGACCTCGGTGCAACATATACCGCAAAGATACACAAAACTGCTCTCATATTCCTGAAGGCTGACGGCTACTACAATGTTGTCCGCGACAAGATTATTGCCTATCCAAAGGGACAGCAGTTCCGCTGGACGATGCTCAACCTTGGAAAAGTGCATATTACCGGCGTTGACGTCGAGGCCCACGGACAGATGCAGATAAACAAGGTAAAGGCCGGTCTTCGTCTGCAATACACCTATCAGCGTGCCATTGACGTAACCGATGAGAAGGACTCCTACTACAAACACCAGATACCTTATATCCCCAAGCATAGCGGCTCAGCCATTGCGGATATTGAGTGGAAGGCATTCACCTTCGTCTATTCCTTCATTTATACCGGAGAGCGCTACAACCAGCAGGAGAACATAGAACGTAACTACATGCAGCCATGGTACACATCTGACTGCTCTCTATCATATAGCATGCCTGTGAAGAAGACAATGCTGAAGGCCACCTTTGAGGTCAACAACATCTTCTCTCAGGACTATGATGTAATACTCAACTATCCAATGCCGAAACGTAATTATGCAATCAGTCTTTCAGTACAGCTATAAGCTATTCCTTCTTTTGTCGGTAACTGCGCTGACACTTTTCTCTTGCCGCAGTGATGACGGTACTTCTTTGCCTGACGATCCAAAGAAGTATTCCACAACTGATGACTTCATGTATGTACTCTGCGAAGGCAACATGGGCTCCAACAAGTGCCAGCTCGACCTTCTCAATACTGCGACTTATGAGTACACGCAAGACATCTATCCAATGGCGAATCCTTCCGTCGTAAAGGAACTTGGCGATGTAGGTAACGACCTGAAGGTGTATGGCAGCAAACTGTGGATTGTCGTAAACTGCTCCAATAAGGTTGAGGTATGCGATGCACGTTCCTGTGTCCGCAAGGGGCAGGTGAACATTCCTAATTGCCGTTATCTGGCATTTGCCGGTGGCTATGCATATGTATCCTCCTACGTCGGTCCGGTTCAGGTTGATGCCAATGCCCAGATAGGCAGGGTTTATAAAGTTGATACGCTGACATTGGAGATTGTAGATCAGATAGAGGTTGGCTATCAGCCCGAAGAGTTGGACATTGTCGGCAACAAACTCTATGTGGCAAACAGCGGTGGTTACCGCGTACCAAACTATGACAGGACTGTCAGCATCATAAATCTCGACACTTTCACCGAAGAGCAGAAGGTTGACGTTGCAATCAATCTCCATCGTCTACAGGCCGACAAATACGGTCAGGTATGGGTCAGCTCACGTGGTGACTACAATGCTATCCCTTCACGTCTCTATTGGATGAAGGACGGCATAGTAGGTGGTTCTGTTGATGTTCCAGTTTCTTCTATGTGCATCGTAGGCGACTCCCTGTACTACGTCGGCACTACATGGAGCAACCAGACACAGAGCAACACCGTGAAGATGGGACTTGTCAATGTACGCACTCACGAAGTGATACAGACAGACCTCTTCGACAGCAACGAGGCACGTTCCATGACTCTACCTTACGGCATCATAGTACATCCTGACACAAAGGACTTCTACCTCATGGATGCCAAGAACTATGTCTCCAGCGGTAACCTGCTCCACTTCTTTGCCGATGGTACATTCGACAGGAAATGGGCTACGGGAGATATTCCTTCAAGGGCTGTCTTCGTAAAGAAATCTTCTCTGGACCCACACAAATACACTCCCCGCACCGACGGCACTTCGCCATACATCTTTGCTGTGGATGAATATGTTCCTGCACCAGGACAGTTTGTGAATACTATGCCGCTGTATGAAGAAGGTGATGACGCTGCTGCTATGGCACAGAAGTGTACCGAATATCTTGCCAACAAAGAAAATGGCTCTCTGGTAACACTCGGTGCCTATGGCGGATATATCACGTTCCACTTCGACCACTCTGTAAAGAATGTTCCCGGACAGTATGACCTTCTCATCAAGGGCAATGCCTTCTATCAAAGCGGCATTACTACAGGTGGCAGTTGCGAGCCAGGCATCGTGATGGTGTCACAGGATACTAACAATAACGGATTGCCTGATGACGAATGGTACGAACTCTCCGGTTCTGCCGATGTCGATAGTGTGGGAAAGGTTACCTACGGCTACCAGTGCACCTATACCTACACTCCGATGAGCGATGTTCCATGGAGCGACAACAGGGGTAACAGTGGTACTGTCGACAGAAATATGTTCCATACTCAGGAATACTTCCCTCAGTGGCTTAAAGACAAGGGTTCGCTGACATTCTTCGGCACCCGCCTGCCCAACAATGCTCACAAGGTTGGTTCTACATGGGTTCTTGACGCTCTGCGCTACGGATATGTTGACAATAAGCCAAATACCGACATCGAAGGCAACTCCTTCAACATAGACTGGGCCGTAGATCCCGTAACGCGCACTCCGGTGTCGCTGCAATATGTTGACTTCATCCGCATATATAACGCCCTCAACCAAAAGGCCGGAAATATTGGCGAAACATCTACGGAAATATGCGGAGCAAAGGATTTGCATATGGAATAAATATAGTTTAAAGTTTAAAGTTTAGAGTTTAGAGTTTAAAGTTTTAATATAAAAGACTATGAAGAAAATTTACCTATCATTATTATTTGCAGTCGTAGCGATGTTTGCTACTGCACAAAATTATCAACTTAATGTCCTTGATTTTGAAGGAACCAAATGGTCTGCTCTCATTGATTCTCCACAATATGGAGGACCACTACTTTATGGGGAGGGCTATGGCTTCTATACTGAAGATGAAGCCTACAGCTGGTATGACGAAGGCAACACATTCCTTAAATCAACCATCAACAATGCCTATGGCTCTTGGTGTTACTGGAGTGGCGGTGTCGCAGTGAGCAACTACTATAATGAAGTAGAAGAGGGCACTTACCAGAACCAGCTCAGTGTTAATTACAACAAGGATGGCAATCATGGGCACAATAACTCTGCCAACTTTGCTGCCTGCTTTGGCTACAATGACGGCAATGCATATTCAACCGACTCCAGACCTCTCATCTCTTTTGGTGACGGTGTAGCACGTGTCATTGATCACTTGTATGTTATAAACACCGCCTACACCCTTAACTGCGTGTTAAATGGCTCTGGCTTCAACGTTCCTGCCACAGAGGACACCTACATTGACCTCGTTGTTGAGGGTTTCTACAATGGTGAGTCAGCAGGTGCTGTTAAGATACGTCTTCTGAATGGCACCACAGCCCTCACTGAATGGACTAAGTTAGACCTTTCTTCTTTGGGTGCTGTTGATTCCATCAAGTTCAACTACGAAGCTTCTGCCGACATGATTGGTGATTACGGCTTCAACTTCCCTGGCTATATTGCTATCGACGACATCGCAGTACGCATGCCTATAGTTGCTACTGCCACCTTTGAGGATATCGAGATCGGTGAAGAAGGTCACATGAGCGTAACTACCGAAGATGACGATGACCGTACAGAATTCACCAGCGGCAGCTACACTTTTGCTACCGGCTGCATGCACGATTGGGACTACTGGTACTGGTTCGGATATGCTAACAGAACCAAAACTGCTTTTGAAACACTGGATGACCAGTGGAACAACATCGTTGGCGGTGGTAACAACGGTTCTGCTAACTACGGTGTAGCTTATGCTGCTCCATTTAACGGCCCATGCTATGTTACAGTTCCTGGTGACAATGGCGTTGTCGTTCCTGGATTCTATATTACCAACTCTTCTTATGCATACTCGTCAATGATGAATGGTGACGGCTATGCCAAGAAGTTAGGACTGGGCGACTGGTTCAAACTCACCATCACCGGTTATGATGCAGACGATGAGGTTACAGGCGTCAAGGAATTTTATCTTGCTGACCTGCGCGAGACTGATAAGGCATACATCATCAACGACTGGCGCTATGTTGACCTCAGCGGTCTGGGCAAAGTTAAGAAGATTGGCTTCGAACTGTCCAGCACAGACAACGACCCTACCTACGGCATAAAGACTCCTGCATACTTCTGCTTCGACGACTTCGGAGCTGAGGGTACAGAGGTCCTTCCAGAGAAGAATGTTTTCCTCCCTGCTACCTTTGAGGATATCGAGATTGGTGAAGAAGGCCACATGAGCGTAACTACCGAAGAGGATGACGAGCGTACAGAGTTCACCAGCGGAGACTACACCTTCGCTTCCGGATGCATGCACGACTGGGACTACTGGTACTGGTTCGGATATGCCAACCAGAAGGAAACAACATACAAGACCCTCGATGACCAGTGGAGGAACGTCGTTGGCGGCGGCTACAACGGTTCTGCTAACTACGGTGTAGCTTATGCTGCTGCGTTCAACGGACCATGTTATGTTACCGTTCCTGGCGATAATGGTTCTGTCGTTCCCGGATTCTACATTACCAACTCTTCTTATGCATACACATCAATGCTCAATGGTGACGGCTATGGCAAGAAGTTCGAGCTGGGCGACTGGTTCAAACTCACCATCACCGGCTATGACGCAAATGATGGAATTACAGGCATCAAGGAATACTACCTTGCTGACCTGCGCGATGCTGACAAGGCATACATCATCAACGACTGGCGCTATGTTGACCTCAGCATTATGGGTCAGGTGAAGAAGATTGGCTTCGAGTTGACCAGCACAGACAACGATCCTACCTATGGTATGAAGACTCCTGCATACTTCTGCTTCGACGACTTCGGCACAGATGGTACTCAGGTTCTGCCTGAGAAGAATATTGACGTTACAGGCATCTCCTCTGTTGCTGCCAACAAGAGTGACAACGCTGTACGCAAGTTCTTCAAGAACGGTCGCATCGTGATTGTGAAGAACGGTAAGAAGTTCTCTGCTAACGGTGCAGAAATAAAGTAAGGCTTTAGTGATGAAGCAAAATAGTTGTATTGTATTGTATTGCGCGGTGCTGCTTTTCCTTACCTC
>CADCAX010000093.1 GCA_902799455.1 uncultured Prevotellaceae bacterium | reverse complement strand
GAGGCTGCATGCATATTGAACAGATATTGCAAACTGGCAGGACGTGTTACTCCGGAAATGCTGGATGCAAAGACCTATAACCTCGAATCAGGAGAATGGGCACAGGTGGTTGATGAATGGAATACTCTTGAAATGCAGGCATTGAGACAGTATGCAAGAATATGCCCCAAGGCTCGTGATGCATACTTTCAGCTGATACTCTTCCCTGTTCAGTTCATGGGAAACCTGTATGACATGTACTATGCACAGGCAATGAACAATGCACTCCACAAGAAAGGTGACGCAGCAATGAACTGCTGGGCGGACAGATGCGAGAAGGCATTCAAGCGCGATGGAGAACTGATGAGACAGTATAATAAGGACATAGCAGGAGGCAAATGGGACGGCATGATGATACAGAAGCACATAGGGTATACCTCTTGGAATGATTCTTTCAGGGCTGATATGTTGCCAAAGTTGTATCGTGTAGAGGATGTGAAGAATATCTTTGAAGATGATTCGAAGGGCTATATCTCTATGGAGGCAGAGCACTTTAGCAGTAAGACAGATGGTAAGGGAACACAATGGACGGTAATACCACATATGGGCCGCACCCTGAGTGCTATGACTTTAATGCCACAGACTGGTGACATACAGGATGCTTCTCTGACATACAGTTTTGTCTGCAAAAAACCGACAGACAAAGTAAAAGTACACATTGTTACTAAATCTACCCTTGACTATCTCAACAAGGGAGGTTTGACATACTCCCTGAAGATTGACGATGGCGACCCTGTAACTGTGAATTTCAATAGTGATATGAACGAAGCTCCAGAGAATATATATGACAAGTATTATCCGACAATAGCACGCCGTGTGATAGAGAAAGTAGTGGAAATCCCCATGTCTTCAACGGCAGACTCTAAACATACACTCATATTCATACCGAATGACCCTGGTATTGTACTTGAGAAGATTGTGCTTGACTTCGGGGGATATAAGAATCAATATCTCTTCGGAAAGGAAAGCCTGAGGAAATAATTATGTAATCGGCTTTGCCGCTTCGCTAGTCGAAGAATTATGAACTAAAAATAGAATATATATATGTTATTAGGATTTGATGTAGGTTCTTCGAGCGTCAAGGTTTCGCTCGTTGACAGTAAGACTGGAAAGACAATTGCTTCAGCATTCTGTCCAGACAAGGAAGCTCCTATCAAGGCAAAGAAGGCCGGCTGGGCTGAACAAGACCCGGAAAGTTGGTGGACATATGCAAAGCAGGCTCTCTGCAAGGTGGCAGAGCAGAGTTCAAAGCCATTGTCTGAAGTAAAGGCAATAGGTATCTCATATCAGATGCACGGACTCGTTTGTGTAGATAAAGATGGAAAACCATTAAGAGATGCAATTATATGGTGTGACTCACGTGCCGTACCATATGGTGAAGAGGCTTTCAACAGTCTTGGAGCAGAGAAGTGTTTGACACATCTGCTCAATTCTCCAGGCAACTTTACTGCAGCTAAGCTGGCATGGGTGAAAGAGAATGAGCCAGAGATATATAATAATATCTATAAGGTGATGCTTCCTGGTGACTATCTCGCACTGAAACTCACAGGAAAGATGACTACAACAGTCAGTGGTCTGTCAGAGGGCATGATGTGGGACTTCAAGGAGAAGAAGCCTGCTGAATTTCTGTTCAGTCACTATGGATTCCGTAACGACATGATTGCTGACATAGTACCTACTTTCGCAGTACAGGGTAGTGTTAGTGCTGAGGCTGCTAAAGAACTGGGAATACTAGAGGGTACTCCAGTAAGCTATCGTGGAGGTGATCAGCCTAATAATGCTCTCTCGCTGAATGTTCTTGAACCAGGAGAGATAGCTGCAACAGGCGGTACGTCAGGTGTGGTGTATGGTGTGTTGGGAGAAGTAAACTACGACCCAAAGAGTAGGGTAAACACTTTTGCTCACGTAAATTATACAGAGTACAAGACCCGTTTGGGTGTATTATTGTGCATCAACGGCACAGGCATCCTGAATGCGTGGATGAAACGCACAGTAGCACCAGAGGGAATATCATATGCTGAGATGAACGACCTTGCTGAGAGTGTTCCCGTAGGTGCTGAGGGCCTTTCGGTTATACCGTTCGGAAATGGTGCTGAGAGAGTGTTGGAGAACAAGAATCCAGGTGCTTCTATTCACGGAATAAACTTTAATATCCATACTAAGGCCCATGTAATACGTGCAGCACAGGAGGGAATAGCATTCTCTTTTGCATACGGAATGGAGATAATGCAGCAGATGGGTATGGACATCAAGACCATCAAGGCAGGCCACGCAAATCTGTTCTTATCACCATTGTTCCGTCGTACACTTGCTGCTGTTACAGGTGCAACGATAGAGTTGTATGAGACAGACGGCAGCGTAGGAGCTGCAAAGGGTGCCGGAATAGGCAGTGGTATATATAAGGACAGCAGCGAGGCTTTCGCAACACTGCGTCTTATGGCAACCGAGAAGCCGGTAGAGGATACAAACGCTTACAAAGAAGCATACGAACGCTGGAAAGCAAATATTTAAATAAAGTTTAAAGTTTAGAGTTTAAAGAAGAAAAAGATGACAATGAGAATTTTTAGAAGATTTTTAGTTTTAGCTCTTATGACTCTCACCGCAGTTACTACGGTGAAAGCGCAGGAGCGTCGTCCAATAGATTCACAACACCCGTTGTGGTTAGTTCATATTGATATTTGGAACCAGGCAGATCCACAGAAGATAATAGACCTTGTGCCAGATGACATCAAGCCATATGTGTGTATGAACCTTTCTTTGTCATGTGCATACAATGTGGAAAAAGGTGTCTATGAAAGGCCTCAGAATGCTATCAGGACATATAAGTCATGGGCATCAGTATGTCAGAAGAATAATATGTGGTTCACATGTCAGCCTGCATCGGGAGGACATACACATATACAGGATGATGACCTGGAGACTTTTGAATACTTCTTCAAACAATACCCAAACTTCTTAGGTTGGAACTATGCTGAACAGTTTTGGGGCTTTGATGAAGCGGGCGATAAGAGCAGCAGTTCACAGACATCTCGCATAGCTCTGTTCGCAAAATTGGTTCCGATGTCACATAGGTATGGTGGTTTCTTGACCATCAGTTTCTGTGGTAATGTATGGTCGCATCCTCTTAATCCAAATGGTATGTTGAAACGCAACAAGGATTTGTTGGAGGCGTGTCGCCAATACCCAGAGGCAATATTGTGGTTGTACAAATATACAACATCATCATGTTTCTATAACAATGAGAGTGTAACTTTTGGCCCATTCATTGCAGGTCTTGCAAAGAACTATGGTGTGCGCTATGATAACTGTGGTTGGAATGGTGCCATTGAAGCTCTGAAAGGAAAGAATAGCGGATGTCAGTATCCGGTCGCTGCCGGCATAGGAACTGTAATGGAGCAGACATGTCAGAATGGTGGTGCCGTATGGGACGGTCCTGAGTTGATATGGACAGAGGATTTCAAGAATCTTGATCCCACCACGGATGCTGCAGAATACACACAGCGTAACTGGGGGCACTTTCCTGGTTTCGACAATGCTTGGATAGATATGTTCCGCAAGATTATCGACGGAACGATGTACATACCTACCCGTGAAGAGGTCGTAGGAGAGACAAAATATGTAATTATTAACGATGTTACTTCGGGTAGCGACGAAGAAAAGTATGCCACATGGAGTGACCTGTATGATGGTTTGTACAAGCAAACAGATCCATTTAATCCTAACGGAGGACAATGGATGAATAACTATTGCTATTTCAAGAGCACAGGACGATATAAGACGATTCCTATGGTTCCGGAATTGTATGACGATGTAGCAAAGAGTATACCAAACCAGGTAAAGAAGACCAAGCGCTCTTCTGCATTTTCATCTCAATCAATTAAGACAGCTAAGTTCAACAATGCATACGAGCAGGTCAGCACAGGCGACCTTTTTGTGTCAAGGTTTAAGAACCAACTGGTTACATATACTCCTTATACATATTTGAATTCGAAGGAGGTTGCCAGCGCAAATATTCCGCTGAAATATAACACCTGCTCAAGTCTTGACCTCAGATATGGTAAGTTGAGTAGTGGTATAATAAGAGAGTATGAAGACCATATAGACTTTTATCTCAATAATTATCGTTGCGATACGATGAAAAATGTGGTTGACAGGATTATTGTCAATGGTGCAACGTCAGAACCAACATGTACAATGACTCTGCGTGCTGAGGCAACAGCAACGAAAACAACAAGTTGGGATGCAGAAAGTGGAAAGTGGACGATAGAGGTGGCACACAATGGTCCTATTGATTTGACCATCAACTGTTCTGGTGTAGAGATAGACCGCCGTACTGACGTTGCTCCATCAGCAAAGTTGGAGACACCAAAACAACCGGAGGCTTATGACGGTGAAGTGATATTGGAGGCAGAAGATCTTAATTACAAGAACATTAGTCAATGTGTTACCTTCCCTTATGCTTCTCATCCTAATGTCAGAGGTCATTCAGGCAATGGCTTCATGATAATGGGAACAAATACTGCAGGAGCTTTGAAAGCTGTATATAATGCATCAGCTGATGGTAATTATAATGTTACTCTACGTTATACCACCAATGGCAGTAGTGGTGGTAAGATGAAGGTACAGAGGTTAAGGAGCTACAAGGAGCCAGTTTTGGAAAAGACTGCTGTCAACGAATGGAAAAAAATAACGGCAACATTGTCTTTGAAAGCTGGTAATAATAATATTATAATTACTAATACTGGTGGAGTAAATGCTTATTTGGACCAGGTTATAATCACTCCAGCAGGTCAAGAAGCAGAGAAGTTTGCTGTTACTATACGTGAGGCAGAAGGTGGTTATGTAGAGTCTGTAGAAGAAGCTGCGGAAGGTGAAACGGTAAATCTATCTGTACATCCAAATGATGGTTTTGTTCTTTCAGGATGGAATATTATCCATGGTGGAGTAACAATCTCAGATGAAGGAACATTCACTATGCCTGATGATATTGTAACGATAGAACCAATATTTGAAGATACGACTATTGTATACAATCTTGATTTTACAAATGTTCTTGCAGGAACGTTACCTCCTGGTTGGATTGTGACACAAGAGAATGATGTAGTCCATTCTTATCCAAATTCTTATGGTGATGGTTCCCGTGTAATGTCTGGTTTCCCCGGAATATATCCGAAGGCTATATATTGGAGATTTAATAACTGTCAATACGGAAAGCAGGCAGATTATCCATTAACTCTAAAGACAGGTAAGTATAAATTATATTATGCTATGGCTGCATGGGATGGCACCTCTACATACAAGGCACAGATTCTTCGTGGCAACACAGAGATTGCTTCAGGTGAAGAATATGCTTCGGCTCCTAATGCAGGAAGTTCAACAGGAACAGACCTTAGCAGTGCTACTGTACATGTTCTCGAATTTGAGGTAAAGGAAGCAGGAAACTATATTATTAAGTTCGATGGAGTCAATACTGGATGGCAAGGATTGTTGCTGACATTATGCAATTTGAAACTCGTTCCACAGCCAACAGGAATTAGAGAACTTACATCAAACTCTGCTGCTATGAAACAAAAGGATGGTAAGTTTATTATAAATAACAGAATAATAATAGTAAGAAATGGTAAGAAATATAGTGCTACTGGCGCTATTCTTGACGATTAAAATAAGTGCTCAGGAGGTAGGATCTTTCTATGAAAAGAATACTGCACTGAATTTTAATGACGGAAGAAATGTTGCTGGTGAGATAACTCAACCTTCAGGGTTTAATCCTAACTTTCACATTTACCTCTGTTTCGGACAATCGAATATGGAAGGAAATGCGAAAGTTGAGGAACAGGATTTCATGAATATATCTCCACGCTTCCTGATGATGGCGGGAGTGGATATGCCAAATACTGGACGAAAGGAGGGTATGTGGTATATTGCTGTACCACCATTATGTCGTGCGTGGACAGGCCTTACCCCCGCAGATTATTTTGGACGTACTATGGTAGAGAATTTGCCCGATTCTATTATTGTGGGAGTCATAAATGTTGCTGTGGGAGGCGCTAGTATAGATCTTTATGATGAGGACAAGACAGATAGTGTAATTTCTAACAGTGCTGACTGGTTCAAGGGTTTCTGCAGAGACTATGACAACAAGCCATTTCGTAGACTGATGGAATTGGCTAAAAAGGCGCAGCAAGTAGGTGTTATAAAAGGCATCCTGTTGCATCAGGGTTGTACGGATAATGGTCAAAAGACGTGGCCTTCCCGTGTAAATCTTGTGTATAGTCGTATGCTGAATGAACTTGGATTGAAAGCAGAGAATGTACCTCTTCTCGTTGGAGAACTGCTTACAAAGGTGGATGGAGGATGCTGCTATCTGCACAATTCCATTATCGACAATATACATGACGATATATCAACGGCATATCCCATATCCTCTCTGGGATGTCCTGGAAAGCCAGACAAGCTGCATTTTACGGCTGAGGGATATCGTATTATAGGTAAAAGATATGCGGAGAGGATGCTTCAGCTATTGAAATATTGAATATTGAAATATTGAAATGAATAGAGCAAAAATTCTTAGTATCATTGGTTCTCTGGCTTTATTGAGTCCATCAGATGCTAATGCTGTGGTCACGTCAGGTAGTGTGTCTATTCAGGCAAATCCTACTAAGTACCAGAAGATTGACGGTTTCGGAGGAACAGGCATGAATGGTCAGTGGGCTGATGTATATACTCAGGAAAAAGTGAACCTGCTCTGGGGACAGGGAGAAGGTCAGGTGGGCCTGAACATCATGCGATTGCGTATTAGTCGGTTAATCCTAACCTTCAGGTTTTTGCTACTCCTTGGACTCCACCTATTCAATATAAAAAAGACGGTTTCACCCAACCATACCAAAATTCATTCGGAACGTGGGTATATCCTCTTGTTCCGTCAAAATGGGGCGGCAACAGTTCTTCGGGTTCGACAATCCTTGATGATAAGATGTCAGAATTTGCTGATTATCTGGAGCGCTATCGTGCTGCGATGGAGAACGCAGGAGCTCCGATTGACATTATTTCCATACAGAACGAATGCGATTATACTCCTACAGAAGGGGGAAGTTCTGCAACATATGAGAGTTGTATATATACTCCACAGCAGATGGCGGCTATGGTAAAAGCAGCACGGGCAGCTATAGATTCAAAATGTAAAATCATGGGTCCGGAAACCTTTGGATGGGGACAGAAGGCTTATAACACAACTCTTCTTAGCATTGCTGACGCCACAAATAATATTGACATATATGGAAACCACTTCTATGGTTCCAACGATGTATCTTTTTCAAAGAACATTTACGATAAAAAAAAGGCACATTGGATGACGGAGTACCTTGTAAATTATGGACAAGATTATAATGATTATGGTTATGGCCCATATGGTGGAGAATTCAAGTTTGAATATAGAATGATTGAGAATATAGAAATCGCTATGCAGAATTATTATACAGGATATGTTTATTATAATATGCTTGACGATTTCTTTGCTTCCAATCATGGTGGAAGTTCTACACAACTTTGGAAGCGTGCGTGGGTATTTAGTCATTATGCAAAGTATGCTACAGGTAAGACGCGTATATATACGACAAAGAGTGGCTTTGCTGCAATACCACAGCCTAATAGTCAGAAGATGTTACGGATGATTATAATGTTTCAACGAAGAGACTTGTGACGACATTGCAGCCAGGACTTTTCTATACCTTTGTATTTGAAAAAGAAGGAGAGCCTGAAGAAAAAGTTCCTGTGTCACCTAAGACTTCTGGATATGGTAATCCGATAAATCCTTATCAGTATCTTGCAGATCCGACAGCTATTGAGTATAATGGCCGTCTTTATGTATACGGTACATGTGACCAGCAGCAGTTTGACTTTACCAAAGGGTTTATTGCTAACAACTATAGTAAGATAACATCACTTGTATGTATGTCTACCAATGATATGTCCAACTGGACAAATCACGGTATTATTGATGTTAAAGCCATAGCGCCATGGATAGGCCGCGCATGGGCACCGTCCATCATCAGTCGTGAGGAGAGCGATGGTTTGACACATTTCTATATGTACTTTACCAATGGCGGAGGTAGT
>CADCAX010000092.1 GCA_902799455.1 uncultured Prevotellaceae bacterium | reverse complement strand
TTGTTCTTAGCGCATTCGTTGCTGGCTTGGTTGACGTTCATGATGTAGTCAGCTAATTTCTCGCACTCGGAGATGTAGTCAATGTAATATACACCCAGCTGATAAGGATACTTGCCGGCATTGACATCTTCGAAATTCTTTCCCTTCAGGTGAGAGCGGAAGTTGTTTATCTCGTTCTCTATATTGCGGGCTTTCATGAAGTGTCCACCCTGTGTGTCTGGGTGGTTAATCATTGTCTCCATATTCTCCATGGCATTTTCTACCAATACCATCATGGCATTGATGTGCTCAGTCTGCTCTGGAGTATATTCTTGCTTGGCATTCTTACGTCTGCGGTTGATGGTACGTGCCAGGTTGTAGCAACTGTCACCGATACTCTCCAGTTCGTCAATCTGTCGCATCATGCGTGTTATGCGGGCCTTTGACTCGTCAGAGAGGTGTCCTTCGCTCACCTTTGTCAGGTAGTTGGCAATCTCGTTCTCCATGTTGTCGGTGATGTTCTCATATTTCTCTATGCGTGAGAAGAGTTTGTTGAACTCCTCGTCCTTCGAAACTGTCAGCAGGTCGTTGACAAGGCCGAACATCCTGTGGCATCGCATAGCGAAGTTGCTTATCTCCTTCTTTGCCTCAAGTATTGAAAGCTCGGGAGTGTTGAGAAGGCCGGAAGAGATAAACTTCAGGCGGAACTCGTCCTCCTCCTGGTTGCTATTGGTTATCACCTTACATACAAAAGCCTCTATCTGTGGTATAAACCATATCAGTATGGCGGTATTGAGAATGTTGAAGGTGGTATGGAATGTTGCCAGTACGAAAGGCAGTAGGGCGGGATTTGGTGTAGTTGGATTATATCCCACCATTCCGCATACCATATTAATAAATATGCGGAAGATGCACAGCACCCATATCACGCCAAAGATGTTGAAGAACATGTGTGCAAAAGCCGCACGCCTTGCCTGTGTGTTTGCTGTCAGGGCTGCAACGTTAGATGTTACGGTGGTACCGATGTTTTCGCCCATCACCAATGCTATGCCGAGATATATCGGCAATACTCCCGTGGAGCATAGCGTCATGGTGATAGCCATCACAGCAGCAGAACTCTGTACACATACCGTCATTATGCCACCGATAATCAGAAATATGAGGTATGACAGGTAGTTATCGTCAAATGACTGGAAGAAGTCCATCACAGCCGGAATATTCTCCAGATGCATCTCTGTGCCCGTTGCCTTTAGGGTTCCGAGACCCAATAGCAGGAAGCTGATGCCGAAGAGGAAATCACCGATGATGCGTTTGTTCTTGCTGTAAATGAGCAGTAGACCGATGAAGAATGCTGGCCATACAAAGTCTGTGATGTTAAACGAGAAGCCGGCAGACATGATCCATGCTGTGAACGTCGTACCGATGTTGGCACCCATGATGATGGATATTGACTGTGCCAGCGTCAACAGTCCGGCATTAACGAATGACACCGTCATGACAGTCGTTGCAGTAGAAGACTGTACAGCTGCCGTAACGAAGGCACCCGTAAACATTCCCGTAAAGCGATTGGTGGTCATTGCCTGAAGCACGTTACGCAACTGCGAACCTGCCATCTTCTGCAGAGCCTCACTCATTGACTTCATACCGAACATCAGCAGAGCAAGTGAGCCGATAAGTTTAAATAGAACCCAGATAGACATAATATAAAGGTTTCGGTTTGTTTGAGAAATTTCCGGTACAAAGGTACAATTAAGTTGTGAATAATGCAAGGAAAATAAAAAAATTTTTATTTCACTCTGTCAACTTTCCGTCTCTTACCAGGGCATTCCACATAGAGTGGCGTACATCCGGACTCAGTCTCTCTATCTCTTTGAACAGGTTGTCCATAGCGGTGCGGTTAGTGTCGTGTTCAAAGGGGCATACCTTCTCCTGCTTTTCGTAGCCCCTCAGTTCGGCATACCGCTTTATGTCGGCCTCTTCCACCATGCACAGGGGGCGTATGATGGCAATAGGCATCTTTCTCATCCTCAGCAGTGCCGGCATCGTGTCAAAGCGTCCTTGGTAGAATAGGTTCATCAGCGTGGTGTTCAGCAGGTCGTCCTGATGGTGTCCCAAAGCAATCTTGTTGAAACCTAGTTCCTGTGCCAGGTTAAACATTATCTTGCGCCTGTTCCATGAGCATAGGAAGCATGCCGGCTTCTGCTTCATGTCTTCGTTGTTCTCAAACGATGTTGTCCTGATGTGGAGTTTTACGTTCAGTTCCTTGCAGAAACGTTCCAGATACTCCGTTGAAGTCTTGTAGTCAATGTTCTCCATCCTTACGTGCAGCGCCTCCACCTGAAAGCGTGGATGGGCTATTCTGGCACGTTTGGCGAGCATCTCCAGCAGACACAACGAATCCTTCCCTCCCGATAGTCCCACCAGTACTCTGTCATCATCCTCCAGCAGGTGGTAGGTCACGAAGGCCTTTACAAAGCGTTCGCGGATGCGTCGTTCCAATTTGTCAGTTTCGTTTTTCATGTTAAATGAAACCTCTCGTTATCTCCTCCCTTAACTGGGGGAGGTTTGGAGGGGGCCTATTTCATGAATACAAGATATACGGCAATTATTATAAAGAGGAATGCCAGCGCATGGTTCCAGTGCAGGTGTTCACCCTGAAACATCAGGTCTGCTATGATGACGAATACTGTCAGTGAGATACACTCCTGCACCACCTTCAGCTGCACCAGTGAGAAAGGTCCGCCGTTGCCGATGAATCCTATGCGGTTGGCAGGCACCTGACAGCAGTATTCAAAGAATGCTATTCCCCAAGAGAAAATAATGACGCCAAACAGCGGCCAGCTGGCACTGGTACCAGTCTGCTGCAGTTTCAGGTGCCCATACCACGCCAGTGTCATGAAAACGTTGCTCAGTATGAGCAGCAATATGGTATATACTCCGTTCATTTTATTAATTGATAGTTGACAATTCAAAATTATTCGCTAACCGCTAATCACTAACCTTTCACCCTTCACTTTTCACATTTCACCTTTAACCCTTACATCCCTCTTCGGTACTTTCTCCCATGCGAAGATGGATATCAGTTCCTGTGGCGTTATGGGCTCTGTTGTGGGCGTTATTCCAGCCAGATGTGCGATGAAGCCGATTATTTCTTTTGCACTGTGCTGTTCCCTCAACACTCCCATGTCAAGACTCCTGTCGCGTTTTGAGAGTCGCTGACCGGCTTCGTTTATCAGGAGAGGGAAGTGCGTGTACCTCACCTCCTGGAAGGAGTTTTTTGTGTCCAGTTCTTTCAGCGTCTGTGCCATAAACAACTGCTGTGGTGTAGATAGCAGCAGGTCCCTTCCTCTTACCACCTCTGTGATGGCCATCATCAGGTCGTCCACCACTACAGCCAGCTGATATGCAAAGGCACCATCCTTTCTTCTTACGATGAAATCGCCTATTTCTATAGGCAAGTGTACCCTGTACGCTCCGTAATGCCCGTCTGTTGTCTCTATTGTCTTGTCTGGCACCCTGATGCGCCATGCAGGCGTGATGCCCTGTGGATATTCCGTAGGATTCATGTCTCGGCAGGTACCCTTGTAAACCACTCTTCCGTCCGCTTCGTGTGGTGCTTGTGCCGCCAGCAGATCCGCTCTGGAGCAGAAGCAGGGATATAGCAGACCATCCTTGCGCAGCAAGTTGAAAAAATGCTCATAGATGTCCTGCCGGCGGCTCTGGTATGTCACCTCACCGTCCCATGTCAGCCCCAGCCATTCGAGATCATTCATTATCATGTCCGCATACTCCTGTCTGGAGCGTGCGGTATCGATGTCCTCTATGCGCAGCACCCATTCTCCACCCTTGCTCTTTGCTGACAACCACGACAGCAAGGCAGCATACACATTACCTAAATGCATGCGTCCGGTAGGAGAGGGAGCAAAACGACCTTTTGGCATTAATTGATAGTTGACAATTGACAGTTGATAATTAAATTTTCCACTCTACACTAACCACTAACCTCTAACCACTAACCTTTCACCTTCGACTTTACAAACTAAAGCTTTCAGGCAGCAGCTCTGCCAGGGTGAAGACCTTTTGCTCAACGATATTACCCGTTTCATTGGTCTTGGCGCAGACGATGTGGAAGTCCTGCTGGCAGAATTCCTTCATCACCTGGCGGCATACTCCGCATGGTGTGCAGAAGTCAGTCTCCTTTTGGTCTGCAGGGCCGCCAACGATTGCTATGGCAGTGAAATCGCCATATCCCTCACTTACTGCCTTTGCGAAAGCAGTTCTCTCGGCACATATGCTGGGTGAGAAAGCCGCATTTTCGATGTTGCAGCCTCTGAATACCCTGCCGTCAGCGCACAGCAGCGCAGCACCCACCATGAAGTGCGAATACGGAGCATAGGCATACTGACGAGCCTCCAGCGCCTGTAATATCAAGTCTCGGTAATCCATCTAGTTATTTATCTTCTTCGTTATCGTTATCGTTTTGGTACGAAGTCAGCACACGCAGTATGACCTGCGGATAGTATTTCATCTCCAATACGTGTTCTTTCTCAGCGATAACCTCAGCAGAGTCCTCTGGTGAAAGTGCCACGCGATACTGGGCAATGATACCCCCGCCGTCGCAGACGGGTGTTACCCAATGTACTGTCATGCCCGTCTCTGTTTCCCCGGCAGCCTTCACAGCCTCGTGTACATGATGTCCCCACATACCCTTACCGCCGTATTTCGGTAACAGAGAGGGGTGGATATTCACAATGCGATGCGGAAAGGCCTCGAGTAAGAAATCAGGAATCAGCGGGAGAAAACCAGCTAGCACGATGAAATCGATGGCATATTGCTGCATCAGCGGCATCATCACCGTTTCTTCATTCAGCTCTGCTTTTGAGACACTCTGCACAGGCACCCCCAATTCCTGAGCCTTTCTCAGCACAGGCGACTCAGCCTTGTTGCTAACAACCAATGCCGTGCATACCCTGTCAGAATCCTTGAAATAGCGTATGATATTCTCACAGTTAGTACCTTCGCCCGATGCGAATATGGCGATATTTATCTTCTTCATTGTAATTTTCCTATAATCCGCCGCGAAGGTACGAAAAAAAAATGAAAGACGGAAATTGAATATTGATTTTTTTGTGGTTGGAGTTATTCAATACCCCACCTTCCGACGAGATTACGTCTCGTGGTCTTTGATACGCCGTTTTGTTCAAAAATATCTATGATATGTCAAAATTGTTTTACCTTCGAGTCCAAAAACTTTTGATATTTGACCCGCAGTCACAAAGAAACAGAACAAGGCGAATGGTGGAGTCTTGAAAAAAATTACTTGTTATTCGGTAGTAAGGTAACCGATGTGTAGGTTACCTTTTGTCAACAGTTTCTTGACGTGGGCCTTGAGGGATGTGGGTGTTACTTGGCTGACGTATATCATGCCGACACCTTCTGTTACGATGCCGTTCAGTTCCTGCGTCAGGTAGTTGCGGCGACGGGTATATTCATTTCCCTTATAGTTGGCATTCGCCCTTGCGTACGTCTTGAGATAGCTTTCTATCAGTTCCCAAGTGATGAGGTCACCCTCTGCCATCTGCTTCACTATCTGCTCTACATCTTTTGCGATGCGTTCGCGCTGGGTGGGGTTGCAGGCAAAAGAGATGGTAATTTTCATGTGCGGTATTGGCAACAATGCATCTTCCATCAGAACCTGGGGGGTATAGACATCGCTATGCTGCACACGTAACGTCTGGAGAAGCAGGTTGGCAAGTACGCCCTTCAGCACTTCGTTGTGGGCGTGTGTCTGCTGTGTATATTCAAAATCTTTCTCCCAAGTGTAGAACAGTGTGGTCTGAGAAATTGGGGCAGGGGTTTCAACCTTCTCTACCATTACGGTATTCTGTGTCTTGTAATGGTCAGCAGGCCACGTCAGGCGTTTCACCCGTTCGGGTTTCGATGGAAGGGCACCGATATATTTCAGAATATATGGCATGATGCTGTCGGCATCTACATCACCCTGTACCACCATCACGGAGCCGTTGTAGTTAGAGTAGTAATCCTTCACCAACTCGCGTAAGTGGTCAACGTTATATGAAGCGATTTCATCTGTCAATGGTGGCATCAGACGTTTTGTCTCCGCATTCGTCATAAGTCCTACCTTCAATGCCGACTGCGACAAGGGACTTGATGTGGTGATGGCCGATGCCAGCAGTCTCTGCTTCTGCTCAGCAAACTCCACGGAGTCAACCTCGGTCGAAGTCAGCGACTTGTAAAACATCTTCAGCGTACACTCTACTCTGAAGGCATTGAGGCTGTCGCCTGGTATCCATCGAGCCGAATGGTCGTAGCTGTCGTCAAAGCCCTCAACCTTGATTGTCGTCTCTCCGTTCCAACATTTGTATTTCCTGATGCAGCTGCCCAGCATATCGTGGTAGTGGATGTCGTCATCGTTGAGCGCAGAAAAGCCCTGTGGACGACGAATCATGAAGTTTATCATGTCAGCATCTGTCTTCTGTTTCATGAATACTACTTTTATGCCGTTGGACAGCATCACCTCGCTGATGCTGTCGTTGAGTACCTTCTGGCTGACGATAGTGCCTGGCACGGTAGGGATGTCGAGGCTGTCCACGTCGATACGCTCCAGTTTCTTTGCCTCTTCCACCTCTACTTCTGACAATTCCTCGTCGGTCATCTGCTTCACACGTTGCCACATGGTTTCCACTTCTTCTTTCTTAGGCAATGTTGTGCTGTCGGTCATCATTACGCCTATCAGCATATTGCGTCCGCTGGTCATGCGGCGGAACTCCTCACGCAACTCATCCGCAGTGATATTGTTCTTGATATGTCGCTCAGCAAGTTGGCGAGCCATATCAGATATGATGGGTTCGCCCCAGAAGAAGTTATTGAAACATCTGTTGATATAGTCTGAACTTCTGACGTTATTATCCTTTTTCGCAAACGCTGTATCAGCAAGGATGATAGCAGTAGAGTCGGCATTGTATTCAGGGTCGGTAAAGCTGTGGTGCTGTTTCCAGTATTTATCGCCAAATCCTTTACGGCGAATCACTTCCACCTGCTTCGCCATTAGTTCCAATGTACGTAGCCACTGGTCTGCCCGAGGTGCTGACAAGTCAAATATCCACAGATTGTCTCTAAGGTCGGCAAGGTTTAATCTTGTAACATCACCGCTGATAATATCTGCATATTTCGTTTTGAGACTGTTGAGTTTCTTGCCCATCGCCCTCTTTATCTCGTCTCGTAGTATGGCGGTCTTCATGCCACCTACCGTATTAAGCTGTGCCAATGGGTTCTCATTTATCCTCATTATCAGTCCGATGGAACAGTAGGCTTGTTGCTTGTGAGCATACAGCAGTATTTTCG
>CADCAX010000091.1 GCA_902799455.1 uncultured Prevotellaceae bacterium | reverse complement strand
ATGATGCATTCTTTTTCCTTTGCTGCAGAATTATCATAGGAGTTGTCCTGACTATATGCATAATAACCTGCTTTCTTCAATACTGCATCTGCTATATAATCTTTACGTGTACGATTACTCTCCACGATGGCTGTCATCATATTCTGTGGCACATCCTGATAGTTTGCGAGCAATTGTTTGGTGTCCTTAGGCAGACAGTATCCTCCATATCCGAAGGATGGGTTGTTATAATGTGTGCCAATTCGCGGGTCAAGACCTACACCCTGTATTATAGCTTGTGGGTCAAGTCCCTTTACTTCTGCGTAAGTATCCAGTTCGTTGAAATAGGATACGCGAAGGGCAAGATATGTATTAGCAAACAACTTGACTGCTTCTGCTTCTTTTAATCCCATAAATAGTACAGGGGCATCCTTCTTCTCTGCTCCTTCAATAAGCAAGTCGGCAAAAGTATGTGCCGCAGACTTTAATTCTTCAAGATTGTTTACCTCAAAGAGCTTTGGATAACCGACAATTATGCGGCTAGGATAGAGGTTGTCATATAGGGCTTTACTCTCACGTAGGAATTCTGGTGCAAACAGCAGACGGAGGGTTTTGCCATATTTCTTGTATAGCTTTTGACAATATCCTACAGGTATGGTACTCTTCACCACCATTATACCTGTTGTGTTAACACTTAATACTAAGTCTATGACATCCTCTATATGATGAGTGTCAAAGAAATTCTGTACAGGGTCGTAGTTGGTTGGTGCTGCTATGATAATGAAATCAGCATCTTTATATGCTGCAGCTCCATCAAGGGTTGCTGTCAGATTTAACTTCTTTTCTGCAAAGAATTTCTCGATGTATTCATCTTGGATAGGGGAGATCCGGTTATTAATCTTCTCAACTTTTTCAGGCACGACATCAACTGCTGTCACTTCGTGATGTTGCGACAATAGGGTTGCCATAGACAATCCTACATAACCTGTTCCTGCTACTGCTATTTTCATTATTTCTTAATCAAGTTTGCTACTGTTGCTAAAGCGGTCGCGATGGCTGCGGTGGTTGAACCTATGCCAAGCCACATGGAAACTTTTGCAGGATCTGTCTTCTGCTTCGATGGCACAATAATCTGACAACCTGGGGTGGGTCTGTCTCCTTCACCAACCTGATTGACAGTACCATTCATGTGTACAATATATGTAGAATGTTTGCGTGCTCTGTTTCCAAATCCTCCAGCTTGATTGATGTAATAGCTGGCTTTCTTACCTTTCTTGTAGGCAACAGTATTGGGATAAAGGACATTGCCGCTGATGGTTACAGTGTTGTTGTATTCTGGTACAATGATTTTATCTCCTTCGCGCATTACGAGATCATAGTCAGAACCAGGTTCTTCAAGTGCCTTGTCAAGCTGTATGCCGACATAGTAGATGTCTCCGAAATCTAGTTTCTTGAGGTCTAATGAGTCATCAGAAACAGTCTGGTGTTCTACTACTGTTATCACTTGCTGCATGCGGATACGTTCTTCTGGAGAAATTCTTCTTTCTAGTCTTGCTCCTTTGACATATGCCAGAGAATTTACACCTCCTGCAGCCTTAACGATATCGCTGAGGCGTGTCTCACGCTTTGACATAGCATAGGTTCCTGGGAAGTTGATTTCTCCCTCAATATAGACATTCTGCTGCGTCTGATATCCTGGACTCTTACGCACATACACTTCATCATATGGCTTGAGAATGAAACCTGGCTCACCGTCTATTACAAAACCTTCTTTAAGTGCGAAGGAGAAATTCTCTGCTGTTATACCATTGCTCTCGATAGCTTTGCTGTCAATAATACGACGTGAAACGTCCACCTTTACTGTTGAAGCGCTCTCTTTCAAACCACCAGCCTGAAGAACAAAATCCTCAAGAGTTTCATTGTCAGCATAACGGTATTCTCCAGGATACATCACTTCTCCATGTATAGTGATGGTACGCTCAGTCTGCTGGTCTGTCTTGGAAGGAACAAAGAGCACATCCTCATTTTGCAGAGGAATGTCAGGTGATGTTCCTGCTAGGATTCCTCCGATATCAACAGGTAATACAGACAGGGTGCGGTCAGGATTCATACGATGCATCACACCACGAGTAGTGATGGCATCTTCCATAACACCGTCACATTGCTCCAAAAGATTTCTGACGGTGGTGATCTCGCCTCCAAGTTGATACTTGCCTGGACGGAAAACAGCTCCTTTTACCTCAACCATGTTTTCGTAACGGTCTATGATGGAATCAACACTGACATCGTCACCATCATGAATCTTAAAGGCACTGAAGTCAAATTCACCAACATTAAAGACCGAACGCTTAGAATCGTTGTTACGTATTACACGAACAGACTTTCTATATGCATCATGTACAAATCCTCCAGCATAGTTTAAGAGTGAAGCAAGGCTTTCTGTCTTTTTCATCTCGTAATACATAGGGCGCTTTACCTTTCCCTGGATGGAGACCATAGCGTCATATGTTCCAACAACAATAACATCATTGTCCTGCAGGCGAACGTTACCTGTCAACTTGCCGTTGAGTATATAATCATAAACATCGACAACAGTAACGAGAGATCCGCGACGGAATACCTTAATGTTTCTCAACGTACCAAGTTCGCTGATACCTCCAGCCATATAGAGTGCGTGGAATACACTGGCAAAAGCAGATAGGGTATATGTGCCAGGAGCTTGAACTTCACCCATTATATTGACAATAATGGTGCGAGTTTGCCCTAAGCCAATCTTTATGCTAGATGAAGAATAGCGTGAGCCTAATGTAGAGCGAAGGTGAGCCTGTGCCCTGCTTACAGACATGCCGCTGACATGAATGGGACCATAGCCTTCTACTGTAATGTCACCATCAGGACTTACAGTATAGATATCACTCTTTTGGGATGCTCCGTAAATATCAAGTTTGATATTGTCTCCAGGACCAATAACATAGTTTTGTGGAGTAGCAATATTCATTGCAGGCTCAAATGTCAGAGAGGTGTTGTTAAAGATGTCACGACCAAAAACCTTGTTTCCGTTGAAGAGCATTTCTTTGTTGTCAGATGTCTTCTCACTCAAAGATTTCTTGTCTTTCTCTATGATATCATCATCTTCGTCGTCGAGGTAACTGTTGTCGCGATTGCTACGATAGTCGCGATTGCTACGATAGTCGCGATTGCTACGATAGTCGCGATTCTGTTCAAAGTCCTCAGAATATGTCCTAGAGAAACTTCTCTCGTTTCCGTTGTTATGACGCATCATCTGGTCTGCGTTGTCAACAGCATTATCTGCAACAGCACCAAGTTGTTTCCCCTGTATTTCTTTTTCGTATTTCTTCCTGATACGACGTATCTGGTTGATGTTTACGCCTTTTGATACAAGTTTGGATACTATCTGTGATTGGGAGGTACCAGCATTGTGCTCCTTTATGATATATTTCAATATCTGGTCGTCAGACATACTTTGGGCTGACAAGGTAAGTGAAAAAAACAGTAGAAAAATAGATAGGCTGGTTGAAAGCAATTTATGCATAATTATTTTGTTGTTGAATCTTGGTTTTTATATAAAAAACGTCCACGCAGTTGATATATTGTGCAGGATATTAAGAAATAGATTACGGTTTGAATCCAAAGACCGAGGTATTCACGCTGTACATCGGCAAATTCTGCTCCCATGCTGCTCATTCGTATGAATCCTCTTACTCCGAAGGTGCTAGGGAATACGTATGAAACTCCCTGCAAAAAGCTGGGGATGTTACTTAATGGCCAACTGAGACCACAAAGGAATAGCATTGGCAATGAGGTGAAGACGACGATGAGCATAACACTCTCGCGATATCTGACAAATGAACTGACGGTGATTGCAAAGAATACACATGCCAATAGGTATGGCACAAAGAAGTGAAATAAGGTAGGGCCGTGAACAAGACTCACAAACCCGAAGATTCGAGGTACTATAAGTGTTATCCATGCCAGCATGACGCTGAATAGCATGAGGTATGCAAGACTGTGTCCCAACATACCGGTAATCTTCCATTCCTGGTCTCTTAATAAGGCTCTTCCATAGTGTAGCTTCTCGCGTCGTGTACCAGCTATCATACCGACACCGAGCAACAGGGCTTGCTGTATGATTAGTATTACTACTCCAGGAATAATGAAGTTGCCGTATCCGCCCGTTACGTTGAATATGGGTACTTCTTCGAATAGCAATGGCGAAGCACCTGATGAGCCCATAGCGCTGCTTACTGCTGTCGCCGTTTGGAAGATGGCTTTGTATGCCAGCATATAGCTCATGTCGCAATATACACTGATGTGTGCCTGTGTGTGTCGCCCAAGGTTCTTGTCAAAATCGTGGGGAATGTATATGATGCCATAGGCCTTTCCTCTTCCGATGAGGCTTTTGGCTTCCGTCATATTGCCACAGCGATATGCTATGCAGACATCTGGAGATGCATCGTATTTCTGGGCGAATTCACGCGACTTTGCTGAGTGCGAGTTGTCAATTAATACAACAGGTACCTCACGTGCAACCTCGTTGTTGTATATCCACGAATAAATGAGAGGATAGCCAATAGGAAGGAATAAGAAAAAAAGCATTACTCCTTCATCTTTTACTATCATCTTCAGCTCATCGAGCCATGCATCAAATATAGCGTTGAGAGTTTTCACTATTTGTTCTTTTCTATGTGTGGATTATTATGGTTCGTATTCGTAGTTGACGAATGCGTGTTCTATGCGCTTTATCACTAACAATGGCAGGAATGCGAGTGATAGCATTGCAAAAATATCAATCAACACGTCTGTCAATGGATAGGTGTTCAGTATGCAGAGTTGATAAATGAGATAGTAGTGACGCATTGGGAACATCCATGAGATACTCTGCAGTGGTGCATCCATAGCGAATATAGGGAATGCTGTTCCTGCCATTGAGAAACTCAATACTCCCCAGAGAGAGCTTACAGACATCGCCATACGCATAGATGGTATCAATCCAAAGATAAATACTCCGAAACCTTGTGCTGATATTACTCCAAGGGTAGTTAGTAGCATTATTCTCCAGAATCCTCCTGGATGTGGGAAATGTAGCCAACCGAACAGATAGGAATATACCAATATGAAGACACAGATAAAGACAATAGTCTGTGGCAGTATCTTCGTAAAGATTGCCATACCGAAATCTCCGTGTGCCATCTCCAACCATCCCTTGTTGTCACGATCATTCTCACGACGCATGCGGAATTTTATCTCGATGCCGAGGGAATATACAGTTACCAGGAAAATAAGCAGAAGGATGGTGCCTGGTATAAGCATGAAACTGAGGTAGATGTTATAGCTCGCCCATGGGTTACCTATGAGGTGGGTATCCAATACTATCGGCTGTAGGGCTGTCTTTATCTGCTCTGGTGTCATTCCCTTTGCCTGCATTACTCCTTGGCCTACACCGGCAGCGGCAAGCGTGCATACCGTCTTCATGTCTTTGTAGATCAGCGAACCTGCAGTCATCGAGGTGTTGCTGTAATAGAATGACATCTTTGGCTGGCGGAAGGCGAGCATATCGCTGGTCATGTCCTTTGGAAACAGTATGAATCCGTAGATTTCATTCCGTTGTATAGCATGACGGGCTTCTGCCACTGTGGGGTAGTGGGCTGCAACCTTGGTGCTTTGGAAAGCATCTACCATACGTGTCAGCTTTCGCGTAGTCGTTGTCTGGTCTAAGTCAACAATGCCGATAGGTATATTCTCCGGTACTCCTTCCTCCATCAGGGATGTGAAGAAGAGGGTGATTAACAGTGGCATCAACACCATACATATAAAATATATGGGGTGTACCAGCAGAATGTGTATTTCTCTGACGAAAAGTTCGCGCATTACCTTACAATAACACTCATTCCGGGTCTCAGACCATCAAACTTCTTTGTGGGACGGGCTTTAACCTCAAAGGTTTTCATATCAAACTGACCGTTGCTCTTTGTCGCTTTCCATGTGGCGTAGCTGCCCTGGTCCTTTATGCTTGATACTTTCATTTCTATTTCTTTATCAAAAGCAGGTAGATATGCGGTGAAAGTGTCGCCTTTCTTCAGACCCTTCAACTGATCTTCACGCATGTTGAATGCTCCCCAAAGGTCGTCCATGATAGATATTGTCATGATGGGTGAACCGCTGCCGAGGAGTTCTCCTACCTTTGGATAGATGGTTGCTACTTCTCCGGCGATAGGAGCTATCTGTATTGTTTCTTTCTCATACACCTTAACTTCGTCCATCTGTCCTGAGAAGGCCTTCACCTGTCCTTGTGCTGCAGCCTTCTCCTCTGCTCGTGCACCATTGACAGCCATGTCATACTGGCTCTTTGCAGCCTTCTCCTGTGCTTCTGATGCCTTATACATAGCGAATGCCTCATCACGCTTCTGGGCAGTCATCACACCTTCGTCAAACAGACGCTGTACGCGGTTGTATGACTTCTCTGCAATCTCCTTTGCAGCTTTTGCCTGCTGCCACAGTTCGTAGGCTCCCTGTATCTGTTCCTTACGGGCTCCGTTGTTTGCCATATTACTGAGTGCGGTAGCTGCGTCAATAGCACCTTGGGCCTGGGTAGCCTTTGCTGTCAGCTCAGGTGCTTCGAGGATGGCCAATGTGTCACCGACATTTACGTAATCACCTTCTTTTACAAGGATGTGGAGAACGCGTGAAGGAACTTTGCTGGAAACACGATATTCCTCTACATCAATCTGCCCCTGAATAATTTCTGCGTCTCTTCCGATGGCGAAATAGCCTATCATACCAACGATGAGCACTACACATACGAATGCTCCGAGTGCAATTAATACACTATTATTTTTTGCTTTTGCCTTAGTCATTTTGTTTTCCTTTCATCTTTAAAGTTTTCCTGTAGCCTTCTTCATAGCCACTTCTGCTGTCTTGACGTCTATCTCGGCGTCTATCTTTTCTGTTTGTGCTTTCATCCAAGCTGTCTGTGCAGACATTACATCGGTGGTGCTTATAACACCTTCTCTAAATCCGAGGTTTGCACAACGTAGGTTTTCTTCTGCGCTCTTAATATTTCCCAATGCGGTAGCAAGGTGCTTGTGAGCCTCCTTTAGTTTGAAGGAACACTGGTTCACCTGCAGACTAATCATCTCCTCTGCTTCGTTGTATGTCAGTTCCGCCAAACGGGTGCTGTTCTTTGAAGCGCGGATTTTGTATGCCGTCTCGCCCCAGTCGAGCACTGGTACTCTCAATAGAACGCCTACTGTGAGGGCTCCCTTGAATTTGCGCTCGAAACCATTGTATATGCTTGGGTTAGAGAAGACAGCACCGCCAGTGAGTGCTAACTGTGGCAGGTAACCTGCTCTTGCCAATTTTGTCTTCTCCTTTGCTAAGTC
>CADCAX010000090.1 GCA_902799455.1 uncultured Prevotellaceae bacterium | reverse complement strand
CCATGGATAGGCCGCGCATGGGCACCGTCCATCATCAGTCGTGAGGAGAGCGATGGTTTGACACATTTCTATATGTACTTTACCAATGGCGGAGGTAGTATCGGTGTCCTGACATCGACCTCTCCTGTAGGTCCATGGACAGATCCTCTAGGTAAGGCGCTCATTGATGGTAGCACACAAGGAATAGGTTCTATAAGCAGCATTATCGATCCAGGTGCAGCTATCAATCCAAGTACTGGTGAGGCATACCTTGCTTTTGGTGGCGGTGACATACAATCAGAGGGGTCTGCACTTTACCCAGGCAATGCACGCATTGTGAAGCTTGCTGATGACCTTATCTCGTTCAACACCTCCGATATAGCTGTCATCAGTGCCCCCTGCCATTTTGAAGCCAATGAGCTTAACTTTATCGGCAAACAGTGGGTTTACAGCTATTGCACCCGTTGGACCATAGCAAGCAACTGGTCAGACTATAGCAGCAAGCCCGCCCCCTCTTCCTGCTCAATAATATGGCTCATGTCTGACGAGCCTCTTGCTGACAGTTGGACATATGGTGGAGAAATGCTTTCAAACCCGGGTAATTTAGGTTATCCTTACGGAAACAATCACAGCCACCTGCAGCAGTTCGGCAGCCAGTATTACATGTTCTACCATACCCAATGGCTAGAAGACAAGAATGGTTATGCAGGCGGCTATCGTAACCTTCAGACCAACACTATTGGCATAAAGGTTCTTAGGAACAAGCCCTATATCAACGGTCTTACTGCCAGTACGGCAGCCATCACAGGTGTCTCACAGCTTACCGGTGTACGTGTCAATCCCTATGCCGAGCAGCAGGCAGAGACGATGAATAATGGTGCAGGGGTATTTGTTGAAGCAACAACTACTCCTGGCAATACACTCGTTAATATGCCAAAGAATGCATGGACTTCTGTTTATGGTGTTAATTGCTCATTAGGTGAAGGAAAGGCAAAGAGCGTTATATTGAATGCGTCTGGAACGGGAACTATAGAGGTACGTAAGGAACAGGATGGAGAAGCTATTGCTACGATAGAGATATCCAGCAATGACTTTGAAGAGGTAGTAGGTGAACTTACAGAGGAACTCACGGGTATTATTAATAACATTTACTTCGTATGTACCAACGGTGATGTAAAGTTTGACAGTTGGCGTTTCAGTAGTGATACAACAGGTGTCAGGGAAGTAAATAATGGTCAATGGTCAAATGTTAAAGGTCAGATATCTGACGGAAAGTATATTGAAAATGGCAAGATTATCATTATTAGGAAGAGCAAGAAGTATAGTGCTTCTGGCGCTAACTTGTATTAGTATGATAGTAACAGCGGGCGGTGTCACACTGCCCGCTTTGTTTCAGTCACACATGGTATTGCAACGTGGACAGGACATCCCTGTATGGGGTTGGGCAGGTCAGGGAGAAACCGTTACTGTGGAGTTTCGTGGCAAGAAATATTCTGCTACTGCAGATTCCAATGGAAGATGGCAGGTGATGGTCCCTAAACAGAAAGCTGGTGGTCCATATACTATGGCAATAAATGACAAGGTATTGGAAGATATCATGGTAGGTGATGTGTGGCTATGTTCGGGACAGTCTAATGTAGATGTCAACATAGAACGTGTATATCCACAATATACTACTGAGATAGATAATTATAATAACGATAAGATACGTCTGTTTCAGGTAAGGACAAAGGCAAGTGTTACGGAAGACAAGAGTGTTAAGGTCAACATTGCATGGAAGACTCCTACGAAGCAGAATGTCTGGACTTTTTCAGCATTAGGCTATTTCCTTGCTCGTAAGATGTATGAGGAAACGGGTGTTCCGCAAGGTATTATACAGTCTTCGCTTGGTGGGTCTCCGATACAAGCATGGCTCAATATAGACTCATTGAAGAATACGGATTACTACAGCACGTTTCTTCTATATACCGATTCTGCATATATTGCAGACCAGACAAAGGCAAATAACCGTGCCAATGATGTATGGTTCAATACAATGAATATAACTGACCCAGGAATTAGTGGAAAATATGCTGAGAGTTCATGTTCTGATGAGTCGTGGAATACATATAATCAGTATGATAATTGGTCGTGGGCAAGGCATAAGGGAAAGCCAATAACAGGCTCCATCTGGCTGAGACAGCATGTCAATATTGACAAGGCACATGCAGGAAAGTCTGCCAGATTATTGCTTGGAACATTCCATGATATGGATTATACTTATGTGAATGGCAAGCAGGTTGGTGTGACATATTACCAATATCCTCCGCGTCGATATACTATTCCTGCAGGTTTGCTCCATGAGGGTGATAACACTATAGCAGTGCGTATTATTGTCAAAAGTGGAATGGCAAATTTCTTCAAGGATAAACCGCATGAGATAGTTTTTGACGGGGACAAGACTACTGTACCCCTTTCTTTGGAATGGAAGATAAAGGCCGGTTCCCTGATGCCGGAGGGACCGCTTGGTGGCAAGATAAATACTAATAATCAGGCCTCTGTACTTTATAATGGAATGATATATCCACTTGCTCCCTATGCAATAAAAGGCGTGGTATGGTATCAAGGAGAGTCGAATACTGGAAATCCTATGGAATATGGTGGGATGCTTACTAAACTGATGGGTAATTGGCGTTCTATATTCGATAATCCAACTTTGCAGTTCAATATTGTTCAGTTGGCAGGTTATATGGATTACTCTGAAAAACCTCAGGACAGTACTTGGTCACAGTTGCGTGAACAACAGCGTCTTTCTGCAAAGGATGATTCATATGCTACAATAACAGCTGCTCATGATCTTGGCGAGGCTTCCGATATTCATCCATTACGTAAGCGTGAAGTAGCAGAGCGTTGTGCGATGGCATTATATAAAGGTATCCAAAGCCCACAACCAGTCAGAATGGAGAAGAGAGGAGACAACATGGTTGTTATCATGGATCAGCCACTTCAAGACAGTGAAGGAACCGGTGATATGGAGGTTTTCTCCAATGGAAATTGGCAAACTGTTACAGGTAAGGCACATGGTTCAGAGATAACAATCAATGCAACAGGCGATAAGGTACGCTATGCATGGAAGAGTAACCCCATAAATGCAACGCTTATGGGTAAGAACGGACTTCCTGTTATTCCGTTTGAACTATAAAATTACGGTTTAATCGGCATGTTGCCGCTGGTATTCACGCGGTGACATGCCATACATTTTCTTAAACATAGTTGAGAAAGAGGTGGCACTGTTGAAACCGCAGTGATAGACAACCTCTGTGATGCTTTGTCCCTTCATGGCGAGCAATCGTGCAGCCTGTTTGAGTCGTAGATTGCGTATGAAATCATGAGGCGTTTGGTTTGTCATCTCCTTCATTTTACGGTGCAGGTGTACACGACTAATACCTACCTCACTGCATATCATGTCGATATTCAAATCTGAGTTGTTGAGGTTTTTATTAACCACATCCATAATACGGTTGATAAGTCTTTCATCGGGGCTTTCAAGCACTATGTTGTCTATTTTTGCCTGAGGAGTTTCCTTACCAGCATACTTGTTCCTCAACATTTTTCTTGTTTTCAGTAGGTTGGCAACATTACGTTTAAGAATATCCATATTGAAAGGCTTAGTGATGTAAAGGTCGGCTCCGAGTTCAAGACTTTCCAGTTTTTCCTCATCACGGACTTTTGCAGTCAATAAAACAATAGGTATATGATTAGTATTTACGTTGTTACGTACTTTGGCAAGAAGAGTATTTCCGTCCATTCGTGGCATCATAATATCCGATATTATGAGTTGGGGTCTTTCACGAAGTATGACAGGAAGAGCCTCGCTTCCGTCAGGGAAAGCAAGAACTCTATATATTTCGGAAAATTCTGTCATTAGGTAGTTTCTAATCTCATCCTCATCTTCTACAATAACGATTGTTGGTCGGCGAGATTCGGTACTTGCAGTATCAAGATCCATATCATCATCAATATTGATATTTTCATCTGTATCATCGCTGACACTGGCTATTGGGAAATCTTCTGTAGAGTTAGTACCTGCAAGATTATCTGTTTTTATCATTTCTTCTTCTGTGAGGTGATCGCATCCAAGTGGTATAGTAACAGAGAATTCCACGCCTCTATCAATATTGCCAGAAACACCCTCAACATTGCGTACATTGATTTCTCCATGATGCATAAGAACAATAGAACGTGCAAGATCAAGACCAACACCAGTTCCTGCTTTGTTAAGATTGGTGAAAGAACTTGTTTGGTAAAAACGGCGGAAGATATTTTGAATTTCGTTATCAGGTATGGATTCACCATTGTCAAATACCTTTACGGTAACCTGTTTCTCAAACGTTTCGACGGTAACGATGATTTTTCCTCCGTTATTGGTATATTTCAATGCGTTGGAGAGCAGGTTGGTAATAACCTTGTCAAAGTTTCCACGGTCTATCCATACCATTATCTTGTCGATGGAATGGATAAAAATCAGGTCGATGCCTTTTGCCGTTGCCTGAATGTTGAACAGGTCTATTATCTGTTGGTTATATTCTATGAACTCCGTTTCCTGCATGTGCATCCTCATCTGTTCCTTGTCAATCTTTCTAAGGTCCATAATCTGGTTGATAAGACGCAGTATGCGGTCGGCATTTCGCTTCATGGAAGTATAGATAGCCTGCCTGCCAGCGTGCTTGTCGTCATTTATAAGCTGTTGCAGCGGCAATAGTATCAAGGTCATCGGGGTACGTATCTCGTGGGAGATGTTTATGAAGAACTGCAGTTTCTGTTCTTGCAGTAATTCAGCGTTCCTGTGTTCACGAATCTTCAGTTGCTGCTTGCCATACCTCATGAACTGCCATATTCCATAGCCAATGGCAGAAAGGATTGCCAGGAAGTAGATTATTCGCATAAATGGGGTAAGATACCACGGATTGTGGACGACTATCTCAAATTCCTTTTGTTCAGACACCACGCTGCCTTCTGTTGCTATGATGCGTATGTTATAGTCGCCAGGTTGCAGGTTGTTGAGTGTGAGGGTATTGACACCGGGCGCCATGGTTACCCATTTGCCATCGTTTATAGAATAGGCAAAGGAGATGCGTTGTGCTGCTTCGTAAGACAGGGTAGAGAAGTGCATGGTGATGTTATTGTCGGCATGGGAAAACTCGAATTTGCGGCAGTTGTTGATTGTAGTATCGCATACCGTGAATTTTCCCGATTTCATCATTGCCCTTACGTTTTTGTCGCCGACAAGGATTTTTGTAAGCGAGACATGGTGCTTCCTTGCTGACGGCTTTATCTTCTGTGCATTAAAATATGTGACGCCCAATGTGCCGCCAAAGAACAGCATGCCGTCGTTGGCGTAGTAGGAACATCCCTTGTTGAACTCATTTGAGCGTGTGCCGTTTGAGGTGTAGTATCTTTGGATTTTGCCTTTTTGCCTGGCGATAGAGCAGATGCCCTTGTTCGTGCTTATCCATATGCGTTGCTGGTTGTCAATCTCTATTCCGGCGATATGGTTTGAGGGCAGTCCGTCTTCTTCCGTGTATTGGGTCAGTTTTTTCGTGGCGATGTCGTAGTGATAGGCACCCTTGGATGTTCCTGCCCATAGGCCAGCCTGGTTGGTGTACTTTATACATCTTATCATCTGACCGCTAAGAATAGAGTCTGTTCCCAACACCTTGGTCCAGCTACCTGACGGGATGTCCAGGCAAGCCAGTCCCATAGAGGTGCCTACAAACAGCATCGAACCGTCAGGGCTTATTTCCATCTGCAGTATGTAGTTATTGATAAGTTGTTCCCTCTTGCCGACTTTTGCACGATATTCGGTCAGTTTCTCCGATACGGGGTCATAACATTTTAGACCGTCACCCAATGTTCCTATCCAGATTCTTCCTTGATTATCCTTTTGTAAATCAAAGACGGCTGCAGCGGTGCCATGTGAGAATGGCATGCGATGGTATGAGCCGTTGCTGTCAATCCATCCGCATCCTTCGGCGTATGACCCTACCCACAGCCTGCCGTCGTTGTCCTCCGTCATCGTAAGAACCGTGGCAGGCGATTTGTAATGGACGACGGCAGGCTGCCGCAGGTCCTTCAAGCCGTATATGCCATTTCTGTCGGTAGCAACGTACAGGGTATTGTTTTTGCTTCCTTTATATAATGCAATGACGCAGGCATCGCCGATGTTTCCGCCACCGAATTGCAGGTGTCCGAGATAGCCGTACTGGTTACGCTGATGTGGTTGCAGGAATACACCCTTTTGGTTAAGCGCAAGCCAGAGATTGTTCTCGGCATCAAACAGTATGCTGGTAACCTTGGAGCGCGATATGTCTGCTTCTGGGGAGTACAGGGACAGCGGTTTGAGGGACATGTCCCCCTCGTTAAGTATAAAGACGCCATTGCCGTCTGTGCCGGCATATATCTTGCCGGAATGGTATGCTATGGTATTGATAGAGTAGCTTTCTGTCGATGGAATCGCAGTAAAACTGTTCTCGTTTGCCCCTTTATAATATATTCCACCGCTAAGGTAGCCAACATAAATATTGTTTTTGTTATCCTTACACAGGACGGCGACACTGCCATCTGTCTTAGGGCTGTATCTGCCGATAACGGTATAATCCTCTTTACCACCTGTCGAAGTTGAACGTATGCATAAGATATTTTTGTAGTCAGTTGTTACCCATAAATTCCCATGATTATCTTCAATAATGCTGCGACAATACTTGGCATCATCTATCTTTGCCGTTATATTGCGAAACTTGCCATCTGCCGTAACCTTGCATAATCCTCCTCCTGATGTTGCAGCGATTATTTCGCCTTTATGTGTTTTTACTAACCCTGTAACATACCATTGATGGATAGCACCATATTTTTCATCTGTGATAGTTTCAAAGTTATCCATTGTGCTGCGGCATAAACCTCTGGATGTACCAACATAGATTCTCCCATCTTTACCTTGTATAACATTTATTATAATGTCTGAAGGTAGACCGTCATTAGTGTTGAAAGTTTCAAAAGAGTATCCATCATATCGGTTGAGGCCATTCTCCGTTGCCACCCATATCATTCCCTGTTTGTCTTGATATATGGAGTTTAGGAAACTACTGCTAAGTTGTCTGGTAAATGACAACATACAATTTTGAGATGCTACAGGTAGGCATGCAAACAAACTAAAGAGACAGAAGAAAAATATGCAGGTCTGTTTTTTCATTTTTATAGTTAATAATGTTTAAGATGGGGCAAAGATATGAAAAAAATAACAAATAACACAAAAAAATAGCGAATGTCGTTAAAAAAATGTTATTCACTTAGTCCTCATGTTACATGAGCGAAAGTTATTGACACTTTTTGTGCTAGCAGAGTCATATTTGTTATAATAAATAAAGAGACGGAAACAAAAGATGAAGAGTGATAGATAATAAATATCTACCTTTGCAATCGCAAACAAGTTCCTAATAGTTTGAAAAG
>CADCAX010000089.1 GCA_902799455.1 uncultured Prevotellaceae bacterium | reverse complement strand
TACGGCAGCAGCACAGTCAAGCAGGTATTTGTTTGGTTCAATTTTTATATCTACTAACTTCTGCAATTGCAGGAACATAAAGTCTATTTGGTCTATCTTTATATATTCGTTGAAGTTTGTGATGTCGTAGGTAAACTTAAGTCCGTCAGAGTTTATCATCACGCCTTCTTGACTATTTTCGTCAAACGCCCTCTGCAGTTTCTCCAATTTGTCCTTATATTTTTGCACCAGTAAAACCTGTTCCGACAAGGCACGATGCAATTTTGAGTTTTCGTCTGTCAGATTCTCTATCTTCTCTTGCTGCTGTCGGTTTTCTTCCTTTAGATTATTATTCTCCTCAATAACCTCAGGAAACAAAAGCTCCTTGACAGCCTCAAAATTTGAGTCTGTCAGGTGCTTTGAGGGCGACTGTTCAGTCTCGCTCTTAGCCCACTGCTGTTTATTGGCTGTATTATTGCCAACAATAATATGCCCCTCTATATCTCGTTCTCTCTGCTCTTCCATAATAATTAACAATTTGTGTCATCATGGTATAAATATAATAAATTTAACTAATCTCAATTTTAATTTTTTATCATCGTGAAAACAACACCAATGTTATCATGAAACGCTCTTATTCCATTATCAAGGTGATGTATCCCGAATAACAGTTGCAAAATTAACAAAAAATTCTGAATCGTTCAAACTATTTTGCAATAAATCATGCAATTTAATCGAAAAGATATAAATTTTAACATACCATAACATTTGATCACAGTCCACTCACCATAATAATGTTATCCTGTTCAGGTGTTGACTGTCGTGATGACAGTCAACATTTTTTTGTTGTTTTTTTGTGAGGACGCTATTGGCAAACCATGTTGCTTTCACGCTGGAAGGGAATCTTTGCGTGGCTTCCAGTAGAGACTATTGTAAAAGAACATCAGCAGGAATACTACAACATTATCGCCAAATGCGATGCAACGGGTGAGAGCACCATGTTTGTGGAGTTTATGCTAAGGTGTCTGCTGGATGCTATGGAGAACTATGAAGAGGCAGAAGAAGTAAAAGTGCAGGATAAAGTGCAGGATAAAGTGCAGGATAAAGTACAGGATAAATTTCCTGAAGTCTCTAAGCCGACATGGAAAGTATATGACATTATTCGTCAGAATCCCAAAACCACAGTGAGTACCATCTGTGCCCAACTTGGCTTAAAGGAGAGGCAGGTGTACAAGCACATATCAGTTCTGAAATCACTAGGTATTATAATTCGCATTGGTTCCAACAAAACCGGCCATTGGAAAATAACAATTAGTGGTTAGCGACCTTAGACCTTAGACTTTAGACAAAATAAAACGGAGGCTGCATTATTTGCAGTCTCTGTTTATTGGTTTTATTAGGCAGGCTGATGAGGTCTACACCGCTATCTTTGATTCGGCTGTAGAATTTTCATTGACACACTCGTTGCATTTGCCTTGGCATTCTCCTTTGCACTCACTCTTGCGTTTGCAGTAGCGTTCGCACTGTGCGCAGAGATCGTAGCCTAGCATGGCACCAAGGATGAAGTCTTCCTCTGGTGTAAGCTGATTCAGCGGACGGGTGACAATAAGCCGGATAGCTTCCAGGCACTCACGTCGTCCGAAGTAAACGTTCAGAGTATTCGGCCCTGCTGGTTGTACCAGGTAGGGGAAGCCCTGACTCTCCAGTCGCTGTATTGCCAGTTCACTAAACTTCTTGTTACAGGTGAACAGCACCATGTGGCGCACACCCTTATGCAATTCGTAGATGTGGTTCATCAGCACCTTAATCTCCGTTGGAACAGTTGTCGTCGTTGTCATAGTTATATTATTTTTGCACAATTGTTTACGAGTGCAAAGTTACTGCAAAAAAAATTAGCGTGCAATACCTAAAAATGAGCATTTTTAAGAAAAAAACTCGGTTCACCTGCAAAATCCTGTGTATTTATTGAGACAAAAACCAGAAAAACCCTCACGTCAGTATGTGTCGGGCTTGCTGCCCCTAACAAGATGCAAGGCATATATTTTCTCTTAAATGCTAGCACTTAGATAAAAATATCTACCTTTCATCTTTGCCTCTTACAGAGTCAGCACATGCTTCGTGAGCAAAAACCTCGATTGTTTACACAATCTAAAAAACATTTTCTACCCTAACCTTTTCGTTACGATAAGAATGAAGTATGTTATTGTTGTGCAACGATTTTTTAGGCTTGAAAAGCCGATGTTTTTTCTCTTGATGAGATAGAATTCCTGAAAAGGAATAATGATATTAGTGATAATATTATCTGGGTGCTTGCACACAAGTAAGATTAGAACTAATAACATTAATATGCTCTGATAAGAGCGTCTATCTCTGCAAGAGGGTTCTTTTAGGTTTTTGTTTTAATATAACCATCTGCAAGCTGACACAGATATTTACTACTAAGCACTTTTTTTTGCAGTTTTCTTGTGAGATTTGATACTTTTATGTAAATTTGCAGATGAAATACAAAAATCTATGAAAAAAATAACCATACTCCTCATCTGCTTGATAAGTGCCTCAAACATTAGTGCAAATGACATACGTGGTGATGTTAATGGTGATGGAATTGTTGATATGCAAGACGTGATGTTCATCGTGAACTATATCCTCAACGGGAAGTTCCCTGATGAGGGAGGCACGTCGCAAGAACAGCTTCTTTTCTCAGGAGATAATCGGGTTGACGTTGCAGGACAAGAATATCATGCCACAATTCTCTATCAGGTCCTGAAGAATGATGACAACACCATTGATGTCATCGTTCCTGAATATGTGCTGGAAGCCACCATCATGGGCGACCTCACTATAGGTAAGTACACCATCAAAAACATACCTTATGATGCCACTAAGGGCTCTTATTATAAGGAATATGCAGATGGCACCCTTTCGATACATATCAAGTCTGTTCCTGCTTACGGAACAGGTATGGATGACGACTACATCTTCAACAACAAACAAATTACCACAAGTATCGAGGTTAAGACTGACGGCACCAATGCCGCCATTGTCAACAACTACAGCATCGGCGGTATGCCATTCCCCATCGAGACATCTTTTACAGGAATTTCCGAGAAAAAATAAGGCAATGAACTTCACTGGCATCATTATAGCAATCTGTACGTTTCTTACCATTGGCATCTGGCACCCCATTGTCATCAAGACGGAATACTATTGGGGCACACGTGCATGGGTAGTCTTTCTGGTGGTAGGCCTCGCCTCTATTACAGCAGCGCTGTTCATCGATAACACCCTGCTCTCCGCCATCGTCGGCGTGTTCGGAGCCTCAGCTTTGTGGGGCATCGGAGAGCTTTTCCAACAAAAGAAACGCGTCGAAAAAGGATGGTATCCCAAGAATCCTAAACGAGACAACTTTTGAGAAATGAAAATAAAATTATCTTCTTTTAAGCCTGGGAATCCCAAGCATCTGACATATCTGTCGCTGATAGTTGTGACATTGTTTCTGGGATGTCTGGACTATGCTGTTGGCACTTGCCATATGCCTGTGAAGAATACTGCATGGGCCCTGACACCTGCCATCATCGCCATATCGCTGGCGTTGATTACCAAAGAGGTGTACAGCTCACTGTTCCTGGGTGTATTGACAGGAGCTATGCTCAATGCAGGCTTTCAGCCTGTGGATGGCCTCGAACGGCTTTTCCCAAATGGTATCATGGCCGTGCTGGCTGATAAGTGGAACGTAGGCATCCTCGTCTTCCTGGTCATTCTAGGTATGATGGTGCAACTGATGAACCGTGCTGGCGGCTCGGCGGCCTTCGCCACATGGGCCTCGAAACGTATAAAGAGCCGCGAGGGTGCGCAACTGTCGACGATGTTGCTGGGGTGTCTGATTTTCATCGATGACTATTTCAACTGCCTCACCGTAGGTTCCGTAATGCGCCCTGTCACTGATAAGCACCAGATAAGCCGTGCAAAGCTGGCATACCTCATCGACTCCACAGCAGCACCAATATGTATCATTGCCCCCATATCATCGTGGGCTGCAGCAGTGTCTGGATTCGTAAAGGATGAGAACGGCATCAGCATCTTCATACAATCTATTCCCTATAACTTCTATGCCCTGCTGACATTGCTGATGATGGTCTTCATCATCTTCATGAGGGTAGACTATGGTCCCATGCTGCTGCATGAGAATAATGCCCGCAATGGTGACCTCTTCACTACTGGCAAGAGAAAGCGTACCAACCCAGAGAGCAAGTCGAAAGAGGAGAAGGGACATGTGTCAGACCTGGTCGTTCCTGTTGCATTCCTCATTATCGGATGTGTCATCGGCATGATATACACTGGCGGATTCTTCCAGGGCAAGAGCTTTATCGACGCCTTTGCTGCCAGCGACGCTTCAGTGGGACTGGTGATGGGCTCTTCCGTAGCACTCGTCATCACCATCGGCTACTATCTGGTACGCCAGTCGATGACATTCGGAGAATGCACAGAGTGTCTGCCCGAGGGCTTCAAACAAATGGTTCCCGCCATACTCATCCTGACGTTCGCATGGGCGCTGAAGAACATGACAGACAGTCTGGGAGCTTCCGCATATGTCGCAGGTCTGGTGGAGCATTCTGCCAGCGGACTCATGGGCTTCCTGCCTGCCATCATCTTTATCGTTGCCGTAGGGTTGGCTTTCGCCTCAGGAACATCATGGGGCACGTTCGGCATACTCATTCCTATCGTGGTATCTTGCTTCCAGGAGGTTGACCCACAACTCATGATTATCTCCATCTCAGCCTGCATGGCAGGTGCTGTCTGCGGCGACCACTGCTCGCCCATCTCCGATACCACCATCATGTCGTCGGCTGGTGCACAATGCGGACACCTGAACCATGTCACCACCCAGCTGCCATACTCAATGACGGTAGCCTTTGTGTCGTTCTTTACATTCCTCGTGGCTGGCTTCACAAAGAGTGAACTGATATCCCTCGCATTCGGTATTGTGACGCTGTTCTTGCTACTGATGATTATACGTAAAAAAACGGTTAGTGATTAGTGGTTATGGGTTATTGACGACAAAGGTTAAAGATTAACAATTAAGAGTTAATGAAAACGAAATTATTTCTTACATTGGTTGCCGTTTTTATGCTGACAACGGCACATGCGTACAACGAAATCCGTGCATACAATGATGAAACGGGTGAGAAGGGCATCTATCTGCCTAATGTATGGAAGAACGGATATGATTCCGCGAGTGGGGAATATACGTATGACGGAGTGTCGTACAATGTGGCTCGTTCACGTGAGAGCGACAACTTCGTGGTGTTCTGGTCAAGCGAATATGGCAGCACTGCACCTGACGAACTGACTTCAACGGACTTCTACTATGTCGATATTGACTATATGCTGGAGCAGGCAGAGGCATTCTACGAACTGTATACGAAGGAACTGGGATTTGTTGACCCAGAGAAATCGACCACGCTGTCGAAATATAAATGCATGATATGCCTTATCCATACCACTACATGGATGGCATATGGCGGTGGTTATGACTATGTGGTTCCTGCTCTGTGGATAAATCCTTCCACATGCAAGCCCATCGGCCACACAGTGGCGCATGAGATAGGCCATGCTTTCCATTATATGTGTTTTGCGGAGGCAAGCAATCACAATGAGTCATCGACAGTGAATACGGGCTTCCATCTGAGATGTGGCAACGGCCAGGGCATATGGGAGCAGACAGCCCAGTGGCAGGCTGCCAATGCCTTTCCGGCAGAGATGTTCAGCCAGAGCTATCCGCTGTTCGGCAACTGTGCCAACTACGCCTTCTCACACGAATGGATGCGCTACCAGTCTTACTGGTTTCACTATTACCTCTGCGACTACTATGGCGACAAGACTATGGTGGGACAGGTATGGAACCAACCTATGACAGGTCAGACAGACGGTACGGCAAGTGACTTCTGTATGGCGTATATGGCGCTGAAGGGAATTTCTGAAGAACAGTTCTTCGAGCGATATCACGACTATGCAATGCATTGTGCCACATATGACTTCTCTGCTGCTAAGAACTATCGCAGCAACTATATCGGCAGATTTGACTATCACGCTGTCAAATTAGGCGAGGAGAAGTATCAGGTATCATATTCCAGTACTCCGCAGTGCTCAGGCTTTAACGTCATAGAACTGGCAGTACCTACGGCAGGCACGAGCGTCACCACGCATCTGACGGGCCTCAAGCCTGGCAGTGCCCTTGCCGATGGCGATCCTGCGGTATATAACAATGGGGAGGCAAACAACCTCATTGCTGCCAACGTGACAAAATATAATGCCGTGACCAGACCTTCGGCACGCGGTTTCAGAGTAGGATATGCATTCTACAAGACTGACGGAACGACAGAATACTATAACGACGGCATAGTACATTGTCTGGGCAAGGAAGAAATTACAGAAGACATAACGGCTACTGTTCCCTCTGGGACTTCACGCATGTTCCTAGTCATAACCCCTTCGCTGACAACATATATCAGCCACCGTTGGGACGAAAAGATTACCAATGACGACCAGTGGCCTTATCAGTTTGAACTGGAAGGCACGACAGCAAAGAGTGTCACTGTTGATGTGGCAGAGCCCAAATTTGAGATGATGATTGACGGCAGAGAGATAGCAGACCTCACGCTTACCTATGATGTAACGCTGCCACCCACCAACGGCTATGACGGTGCTACAGTCAACATCGCTGGTAGCGGCCTCAATGCTCTGTGTACAGCCTTCCAGATGCAGGGAGATGATATCTTCAGCAAGATACAGACATACAGCAGCGGTCAGCAGAAAGGTACTATAATGAATTATCCTGTCAATGCCAGTGGTACGCTGCAGTCGTTGGGTAAGACCACTAACGGCGACTTCGGCCATTGGTTCAATGCCAACGGCACAGCTATATCGTATGGCACCAGTGGCAGCGCCTATGCTGAATTCACAAAATCCACGAAGAGCGCTCTCGTAGGACAATATCCGAACGCAAATCCAGACGGCACCAAACGTACCATCCGTGAGGCCCTGAAATATATCGATGCCTCTGGCAAGACGGCAGTGGCACGCCTTGTGTTCAACATAACATTCAAGTCAGGCGCTACGCCCCATAGCTACCTGAGCAAGATTGACTATGCTGGGTCTGCTCCTACTGCCATTAATAATATAAAAGGTAAGAAGGACATACCACAAGGCGTCGTTTACGACCTCGGTGGCAGAAGAATCGGAACGCAGCCTCTGTCAGAACTACACAGCGGTACTTACATCATAGATGGAAAGGTGGTATCGAAGTAACGGTTAGTGGTTAGTGATTAGCGGTTAGCGACCTTTAACTATCAACTATCAACTATAAACTATAAACTAAATAAGAACTCCCCACGGCAGTTTATAGTAGTTAACCTTTATTTTTTACGAACTCCTATCTTCGCAGACCAGAGAACAAATTCCTAATAAAAAAACTGAAAACTATACCTTTCCTAAAACGGTTATTTTTTTGAATTATCTACCTAAAATATTGCATTATATCGGATTTGCTGCAAATATCTGCTGCAAAGGTACGAAGAAAAATCATTAGGCTGTGAATCAATCTGTCCATTAAATCGGACGTATGGTGTAAAAAGGGATACAAAACGTCCAAAAGGGGGACCTAGAGTCCAGAATGCATAAAAACAAATACCCCAAGAAAACTGTCTCATAGGCCAAAAATGTCGCATTTTGCGATGATTTTGCATAAAAACGGCAAAATGTTTTGGTTTTTTGCAATTATTTCTTAATTTTGCCGAAGAATCCGATGAAAACGGCAAAAATCGGATATATTCTGAATGAGAAAACTGTTTGTTACATTCCTACTGACACTGATTGCTGAAACCCTTCCAGCACAGCTGCTGCATTTTCATCAGCTGACGATAAAGGACGGATTGCCCCATAAAGGACGGATTGCCCCATAACTCTATTATTGCATTGGGACAGGACAAGCAGGGAAATCTATGGCTGGCAACTTCAAGCGGAATGTGCCGCTACGACGGAGAAAAGTTTGAGATGATTTCCACCAGAAGTCTGCCTGACAAGCGTGTTGACCGCATCAACTGCGCCAAAGACGGTTCGATATGGGTGCAATGCTACGAACAGCACGACAAGGTATCACGCTATGATACCCTGACTCGGCAGTTTGTCACCTATGACACCCTGTCGCTTGCCGATTCTATTCGCAAACAGGTTGTATTGCCTCTGAACCGCACCTTTAAAGATTCCAATTCTGAACGCACCTGGACCGTGAAGAAACGCAACCTCGTGGAGGGAAATGTTGCATATACTGGCCAGATGGCTATTGATGCAGGGTTGATGGACGAGACAATCTTCTCTCTCCTACTCGACCAGCAGGGTATTCTATGGGCTGGCTCCGCCAATAACGGCCTGTTCTTCGCAGATACACGACAGCAATACTACAAACGACTGGTAAGCGATACGAATCCATTGGTACGCACGATTTGCAAAGACAGCGGAGGAACGCTGTGGATAGCCGACAGCAAGGAGTTGGATGCGTTGTCAGAAGAGAAAAAGGAATATGAGGCAGTCAGTTATCCGCTGAAAGACTCCATAGAAGGACGTCGCATCCGCCCCATCATTGAGGATTCCAAGAAACAGCTGTGGATCGGAGCGTTCGACGGGCTGTACCTGAGGCAGGACATCAATAACCGCACATTCCAGAGGATAGAATTCCCTGATACCTTGACACACTCCGTATATGCACTTGCTGAGGATGACAAACAGCGGCTTTGGATAGGAACAGAAAAGGGACTGTACCGCATTAATCCAGATGGGAAAATGCTGCCACAGCTGATAGACAGCACACTCGTACACATCATTAACATCTTCCCAGGTAAGGACCATTGTTGGATAGCCTCTGAAAAAGGACTATTCCGTAAGACCAACGACAAACTGGAGCAATGGAGCGACACTGAGGCACACTGTGTACTGACCGATGCCACAGGTCAGACGTGGGTGGGCACTGATAATGGGCTGTGTCGCATAGCAGGTCGTGAATTGCAGCCCTTTGCATCACCCGCTGACGGACATATTGTGAAAGGTATGCTCTATTGGCACGACTTCCTGTGGTGCAGCTACGATCAGGGCATCTGTTGCATCAACATTTATACAGGCAAGAGCACGAAGTTGCATACCCAATATAATGAATATTCGGAGGGAGCTGTTTTCCTCGACGCCCAAACTGGGACGTTATATTTTGGTGGCACTCAGGGCATAGACTGTTTCGTGGCTGACAGCCTGGAGCCGCAACTGCGCAGCGGCATGAGTCACCTGTGGCTTGAAGAGGTAACAGAACAGGTGGCCCGGAAAGACGACAGTATGCCCCTGACGGCATGGTGGCAGTGGGCCATAGCAGTGGTGATATTCTGCGGTATCACTTGCACAATAGCAGTAGTGATATTGCGGAAACGAGGGTACAAGGGAATTTCAGAAAAGTCAGAAGATATCTACTTACCGACAGAGGCTATTGATGAGACTTCCGAAACTCAGGAAGAGGTTGCTCCAGCAGTATCACCCTTCATGGCCAAGGCAACAGCCTATGTCAATGCGCATCTGGCGGACACAGAGCTTACTGCCGAGCAGATAGCACGCGAGATGGCCATGAGCCGTTCGAAGCTCTTTGAGCTGATGAAACAGGAAACTGGCAAGGGTGTGATGGAATTTGTGCGCGACCTGCGTCTGGAGTATGCAGCCAACCGTCTGGAGGCAGGCGACAGCGTAGCAGAAATAACCTATGCCTGTGGCTTCAGCGACCCAAGCAGCTTCCGCCGCGCCTTCACAAACAAATACGGAGTCACCCCATCACAATACAGAACGAAAAATAGGTGA
>CADCAX010000088.1 GCA_902799455.1 uncultured Prevotellaceae bacterium | reverse complement strand
GTATCTTTGCACGCGATATTTACTAAACAATAAGCATGAAGGAATTTGTCATATCTGAAGTGAAGGCGGAAACGGCTGTGCTGGTGGGACTCATTACGCCTCAGCAGGACGAGGCGAAGACGGAGGAATACCTCGACGAGCTGGAGTTTCTGGCCGATACCGCCGGCGCTGTAACCGTGAAGCGTTTCACGCAGAGGGTGAACGGCCCTTCGAGTGTGACGTATGTCGGTTCGGGAAAGCTTCAGGAGATACGAGAATATATCGAGGCTCAGGAGAAAGCCTACGACGAATGGCAGGAGGAGCTGCACTACCCCGAAGAGGGTGACGGCCCGCTGCCCGTCGGTATGGTGATTTTCGATGATGAGCTCTCAGCAAAGCAGATACGCAACATAGAACATGAACTGAAGGTGAAGATACTCGACCGCACGAGCCTCATCCTCGACATCTTCGCCATGCGTGCCCAGACGGCGAACGCCAAGACACAGGTGGAACTGGCACAGTATCGCTACATGCTGCCCCGTCTGCAGAGGCTGTGGACGCACCTTGAGCGTCAGGGCGGCGGCTCCGGCAGCGGCGGTGGAAAAGGTTCCGTGGGACTGCGCGGACCGGGTGAGACACAGCTGGAGATGGACCGACGCATCATCCTGCACCGCATGTCGCTCCTGAAAGAACGTCTGGCAGAGATAGACAAGCAGAAGACGACGCAGCGCAAGAACAGAGGCCGCCTGATACGCGTGGCACTGGTGGGATATACCAACGTCGGCAAGAGCACCATCATGAATATGCTCGCAAAGAGTGAGGTGTTTGCCGAGAACAAACTCTTCGCCACCCTCGACACTACCGTCCGCAAGGTGGTGATAGAAAACCTCCCCTTCCTGCTTGCCGACACCGTAGGATTTATCAGGAAACTGCCCACCGACCTTGTCGATTCCTTCAAATCGACCCTCGACGAGACACGCGAGGCAGACCTGCTGCTGCACATCGTAGACATCTCACACCCCGACTTTGAAGACCAGATAAACGTCGTCGAGAAGACCCTCGCCGACCTGGGATGCGCCGACAAACCGTCAATGATAATATTCAACAAGATAGACGCCTACACTTGGGACGAGAAGGACGAGGACGACCTCACGCCGGTGAAGAAGAATGAGATATCGCTGGAGGACCTCAAGCGGACATGGATGGCAAAGCTGAACGACAGCTGCCTCTTTATCTCCGCAAAGGAAAAGCAGAACATCGACGAGTTCCGCGAGGTAATCTACAAGAAAGTCCGCGAGCTCCACGTACAGAAGTATCCGTATAACGACTTCCTGTGGCAGGAGGAATTATGAATTTTGAATTTTGAATTAAAATATGGACTACAGGTATTTAGAACAGCATGAGATTGAACAGCTGGAAGATCAGGGTTGTTACAGCGACAACTGGCAACTGGTAATGGTAGCGGAAGACTTTGACCCTGCGGGGATTCATAACGCCGGTTTCGACGGCGAAGTGCGCATTGGCAGCGGAGTACACATCCGTAACGTCGGCATCATCCGCACCACCGACGGCGCCACCTTCGGCGAGAACGTCACCATCAGCGTACAGAACGAAGCCGGCGACGGTAACCTGATACTCTACAGCGGCCTGACATCGCAGACAGCTGCCCTCATGGTGCGCAACGTGGACAACAAGCCTCTCTTCGACAAGATAAAGGAACTCGTTGCCCGCCACGTAGAGGAGAACAGCGTGCCATGCACCACCATTGGCGACGGCGTCACCATCAGCGACTGCCGCGAGCTCACCAACGTCAACATCGGACCATACTGCGAACTGTCCGGCGCATCACGCCTCGTGGACTGCACCCTGTCTCCTACTCCGGAGGCTAACATTTACATCGGCGACGACGTCATAATGGAGAATGTCATAGCACAGGCCGGCGCTACCATCGTGGACGGCGCAAAGATATACGACACCTTCGTAGGCGAGGCATGCCACATAGGACGCGGCTTCACATCCGAGAACTCCGTATTCTTCGCCAACTCACACATGGACAACGGCGAGTCTTGTGCAGCCTTCTGCGGACCGTTCTCCGTAAGCCATCACAAGAGTTCGCTGCTCATCGGCGGAGAATATTCCTTCTACAACGCCGGTTCGGGCACTAACTTCTCCAACCATGCCTACAAGATGGGCCCGATACACTACGGCACAATGGAACGCGGTGCCAAGACAGCCAGCAGCGCACACATACTGTGGCCGGCACACATCGGTGCTTTCTGCATGGCCATGAACAAGATACAGTCACATCCCGACACCTCAATGCTGCCATTCTCATACGTCATCGGCGAAGGCAGGAAGACTGTCGTAATACCAGGCATCAACCTCTGCACCGTAGGCACATACCGCGACGTCATGAAATGGCCAAAGCGTGACAAGCGCCCACAGAGCGGCAGGAAGTCGTTCATCACATTCGACTGGCTGTCTCCTTTTGTAATACAGAAGGTAAAGGACGGCATAAAGTACCTCGAGTCATTGCAGGACGAGCAGGGCTATGATGCGGACTACTACAAAGGCGAGGGGTTCATCATTCCTTCCACCGCCTTGGCAAAGGGTTTGCAGTATTATAACCTGGCACTGAGGATGTATGGCAATGCCAACACCCCGAGCGAATGGACCGATATGCTCGGACTCCTGATGCCGGTGGAGGCCCTCGACCAGATAAAGGAGGACATCATGAACGGCGACATATCTTCCATCGATACTCTTGAGGAAAGATTCAGCGACGTCTTCGACAGCTACGCACAATGGAAAGGATTCTCCGACAACGACGGTGACATGGAGCAGGCACATGAAGAGTGGCTGAACTACATACGCCGCGATGCCGAGAAGGAATACGACATGGGCGACGTCTCGGAAGAAATGGTGCAAGAGTTTATCAGCTCGTTGAGCTGATAAACAGTTTAAAGTTTAAAGTTTAAAGTTTAAAGTTTTGAAATGAAGAAAGTTTTTCTGTTTATTTGTTGTGCCCTGATAAGCGTCACCTCAATGGCTCGCAGCTATGAAGAGGTAAAGGGCGACCCAATGAAGACACGCATCTACACCCTTGACAACGGAATGAAGGTATATCTTTCCGTCAACAAAGAACATCCGCGCATCACAGCACACATTGCCGTGAATACCGGCTCAAAGAACGACCCTGCCGAGTACACCGGCTTGGCACACTACCTGGAGCACCTGATGTTCAAGGGCACACCATCGTTCGGCACAGCGAACTATGAAGCAGAAAAACCCCTACTTGACAAGATATGTTCGCTCTACGAAGAACACCGCACCCTGACCGACCCTGCACAGCGCAAGGCGAAGTATCACGAGATAGACTCCGTATCACAGATTGCGGCGCAATACTTCATCCCCAACGAGTATGACAAGATGATGACCGCCATCGGCAGTCAGGGCACTAATGCCTACACATCATACGACGTCACATGCTACATAGAGAACATCCCGTCCAACGAACTGGAGAGATGGTGCATCGTTCAGAGCGACCGTTTCCAGAACATGGTGATACGCGGATTCCACACCGAGCTGGAGGCTGTGTATGAAGAGAAGAACATCAACATGACAAAGGACAACAACAAGGCCTACAATGCCATGCTGAAGAAACTGTTCCCTTGTCATTCCTATGGCACACAGACCACCATCGGCACACAGGAGCACCTGAAGAATCCTTCACAGGTAGCTATCATGGAATACTACAAGAAGTTCTATGTTCCTAACAATATCGCCATCTGTATGGCAGGCGACCTTGACCCCGACAAGACAATAGAGATGTTGGAGAAATATTTTGGCACATGGAAGAACGACGGTACCACTACAAAGGTACCGGGAAGAACTTTCCCCGAACAGCCCGCAATCACATCTCCGCAGGACACTACTGTATATGGCAAGGAGATAGAACGCGTCTCACTGGCATGGAGAATGAAAGGCGCTGCATCATTGCAGGGCGATACCCTCTCAATGGTGGATATGTTGCTCAGCAACGGCAAAGTGGGACTGATAGACACCGACCTCAACAACAAGATGAAGACTCTCAGCGCGGGCAGTGGCACAATGGACCTGAAGGACTACAGCATCTTCGTCCTCACCGGTACGCCTAATGAGGGACAGACTCTGGACGAAGTCAAAGAACTCCTGCTGGCAGAACTGGAGAAACTGAAGAACGGTGACTGGGACGAGGGAATGATGAAAAGCATCATTGCCAATGCTAAGCTGGCAAAGCTGCAGAGCCTCGACAGCAACAATAGCCGCGTAAGCCAGATGAAAGACTGCTTCATAAACGATATACCATGGGAGCAGAACATCACCCAGCTGGACCGCATCAGCAAACTGACCAAGGCAGACATCACATCATGGGCAAAGGAAAATATCACCAACGGATATGTAGTAATGTACAAACGTCAGGGAGAGGACACCACAATAATAAAGATTGAGAAGCCTGAGATTACTCCGATATCAAGCAACCGCGATATGCGCAGTAAGTTCATGGAGGACTTTATGTCAAGGGAAGTAGAGGATATTCAGCCTCAGTTTATAGACTTCAACAAGGAACTGACATTCAGTACCACCAAGAACGGACTCCCAATAATCTATAAGCAGAACACAACGGACGACCGTTTCTTCCTCTCCTATCGATTTGCTTTCGGAGATTTGGCAGACCTGCGCTATGACATCGCATCCGGCTACATGGACCTCCTAGGAACAAACAAAGAAACTCTGGAACAGATACAGAGAAACTTCTACGACATCGCATGCAGCTATGGCTTCGGTGTTGGTGACGAGACATCATCTATCACTGTTTCGGGACTCCAGGAGAATATGCCACAGGCAATCACCATGATGGAGAATCTTCTGCAAGACCTGAAGTCAGACACAGCAGTGTATAACAAACTGCTCGACCAAACCGCAAAAGCCCGCATGGAAGGACGCAACAGGCAGAACAACTGTTACAGCGCCCTCGTCACCTATGGTCTCTACGGAGAACGCAATCCTAATACCAACGTACCAAGTGTCAGCGAAATGCGCGCTATGAAGCCAGAGACATTCACAGAACTTCTGAAAGGTCTCACGTCCCTGAAGCACGAAGTTATCTATTGGGGACCTGCAAGCCTGAGCGAACTGAAAAAGATTCTTGAAAAGTGCCCGAGCGCAAAGATAAAGGAGTTCAAGGATGTTCCGGAAAACAAGTTCTACACTAAGCTGCCGACACCAGAGAATGAGATATATCTCGCTCCATATGATGCGCCAAACATCAATATGCGTATGATGTATAACACCGAAAAGCCGCTGGATATTCAGAAGTTCCCACTCGTCACTATATTCAACGAATATTTCGGTGGAGGCATGAATGCTGTCGTTTTCCAGGAGCTCCGCGAAACACGCGGACTGGCATACAATGCATGGGCCACTTATAACACACCTTCCAGAAAGGGAGATACCGAATATTATCAGCAGCACATCATATCACAAAACGATAAGATGATTGACTGCATAAAGACTTTTAAGGCTATCACCGACACCATACCACAGTCTGAGGCAGCCTTTAACACTGCCAAGCAGAATATGATGAAGAGCATTGCCGCGCAACGCACCGTCAAGGCTGGGGCAATAAACAGATACCTCGCTGCACGCAGACTCGGTATAGACTACGACATCAACAAGATGTACTGGGAAGCAATACCAAAGATAACACTGCAAGACATCGTAAACTTTGAGCAAGAGAACATCAAGGGCAAACCGATGAAATATCTGATTCTTGGTAAGGAAGCAGACCTCGACGTCAAGGCCCTCGAGCAACTCGGTCCGGTTAAGCGACTCACATTAGATGACATTTTCCCAAGTTATAAATAAACCTAAAATAAAAACATTATGGCAAACGTAGAATTTAAGTACGCCCCAATGTTCCAGTTGGGCGAAGACACAACAGAGTATCGTCTTATTTCAAAGGATGGCGTCAGCGTAAGCGAATTTGAAGGCACCCCCATCCTCAAAGTCAGCAAAGAAGCTTTGGAACTGCTTACCACACAGGCATTCCACGATGTGAACTTCATGTTACGCCGCGAGCACAACGAGAAAGTAGCAAGCATTCTCAACTCACCTGAGGCAAGCGACAACGACAAGTACGTAGCTCTCACCATGCTTCGTAACGCAGAGGTAGCTTGCAAGGGTCAGTTGCCATTCTGTCAGGATACCGGTACTGCCATCATCCACGGTGAGAAGGGACAGCAGGTATGGACAGGTTTCGAGGATGAAGAGCCTCTCGCAAAGGGTGTCTATAACACATACACCTCAGACAATCTGCGTTATTCTCAGAATGCTCCTCTGGATATGTATAATGAGGTAAATACAAAGTGTAACCTTCCTGCACAGATTGACATTGAGGCTACTCACGGCATGGAATACAAATTCCTGTGCGTTGTCAAAGGTGGTGGTTCTGCAAACAAAACATACCTTTATCAGGAGACAAAGGCACGCATACAGAATCCTGGCACTCTCGTTCCTTTCCTTGTTGAGAAGATGAAGAGCCTCGGAACAGCTGCATGCCCTCCATACCATATCGCCTTTGTAATCGGTGGAACTTCTGCTGAGAAGAATCTGCTGACGGTAAAACTGGCATCAACAAAGTTCTATGACTCACTGCCAACAACAGGTGACGAGACTGGTCGTGCCTTCCGCGACGTTGAACTCGAGAAGCAACTGCTTGAAGAAGCAAAGAAGATAGGCTTCGGTGCACAGTTCGGTGGTACAGCATTCGCTCACGACGTGAGAGTAGTTCGTCTGCCACGTCACGGAGCATCATGTCCTATTGGACTTGGCGTATCATGTTCTGCAGATCGTAATATCAAGGCAAAGATAAATAAAGACGGTGTATGGATTGAGAAGATGGATGACAAACCATACGAACTGATTCCAGAGGCACTGCGTCAGGCAGGTGAAGGAGATGCTATACAGATAAACCTCGACCAGCCTATCTCCGAAGTTTGCAAGGAATTGTCAAAATATCCTGTTTCAACACGCGTAAGCCTCAACGGCACTATCATTGTAGCACGCGATATCGCTCATGCAAAGATTAAGGCACGTTTGGATGCCGGTGAGGGTATGCCACAATATTTCAAGGATCATCCTGTACTCTATGCCGGCCCGGCAAAGACACCTGCAGGAATGCCTTGCGGTTCTATGGGACCAACAACGGCAAACCGTATGGATCCATATTGTGATGAGTTCCAGGACAATGGTGGTTCACTGGTAATGATAGCAAAAGGCAACCGTACACAGGTAGTCACCGATGCCTGCAAGAAACATGGTGGTTTCTATCTCGGTTCTATTGGCGGCCCTGCTGCATATCTCTCTTCCAGCAACATCAAGAGCATTGAATGCGTAGAGTATCCTGAGCTCGGTATGGAAGCAATCTGGAAGATACGCGTTGAAAACTTCCCTGCTTTCATCCTCGTTGATGACAAGGGTAATGACTTCTTTAAACAATTCTGATGCAGGAATTACTCTTCGTATTAGAATTTGC
>CADCAX010000087.1 GCA_902799455.1 uncultured Prevotellaceae bacterium | reverse complement strand
TAAAAAGTATTTTTTTCATTGTAATGTTAGTATTTTCTTTGTTAGTTTTTGCTGTATTATTTATAATTGCGCTGCAAAAGTACTATTTAAAATATATAGTTAAGGTGTAATTATTGGCGAAACAGGTGGAAAATGGTACAAAATTTATTCCTTTCCAGCATTTGGGTCATCTGGAACAAATACGAAGCCATAGTAATAGCAATTCATAGATGCTGTAGGCGCCAACTTGTATCTGGAGATTGGTTTTCCTGATCCGTCTGTTGCTGGTGCTGCACCTGACAGCTTCAGTTTCACGTATTTGTAGCAGTTCCTATCTGTGCCGCCTTCGTCTTTGATAATAGTCTTGTCATCCTTTTTGACGGTAACCTTTTGTATAACCTCCCACAGGTCGATGCCATTTTCGTCTTTACCAGTAAATCTCATTACCTCATAGGTGGTAGGACTGCCATTAGCATAGAGATACATACGTCCGCTCTCAGGAACCTGGAACTCCAGCGTATTGGTGTTTCTGACCTGTACACGATATGGAGAAGTATATACTTTCTTATCAGGAGTCAGACAATAGTATTTACCAGAACTTGTCCAACCAGCGTTTGGTGCAGATTCCTCATTAAAGACAATGCTGAAATAGTTGTCTGGGTCATGAACGGTTCTGGACTCTCCCCTTGCACCAATTACGTCATCTTTCTGCCATGTGAGGATGGAGTGGGCAAGACTCATGTTCGGAGCATACTCTGTGCTCTGTGTTATTGTTGCAATCACATTACCTGCATTGTCTAGCAGAGAGAAGGTGTATGGCTTGTTGACGTCCAAACCTTCCCACTTGTAATACCATACCTCAACGTTTGTATAGTCAGTGTTCTTCGTAGCCCCTTCTGCACTTATTTCAGTGCCTAAGGTCTCATTACGAATCTTTGCAACCGTATAAAAGCCTGATTTGTACCAACTTATGGTTATGGCATCTGGGTCGATGTCGTTGCCGTTGACCCATAGAGACGCTGGTGTGTCTACCCCATAGTATTGCATGTCTTTGGTGTACCAGTCACTGACGGTTCCATCGTTGCCAATCGCACGTACACGGAAATAGTAGGTAGTGTTATTCCTTATTTCACATTGTTCGTTTTGGCGTTCTATGGTTATTTTACCGTTGACAAACTGGTCTGGTGTGATATTGCCGAAAGTATAGACAGTTCCGCCAACAGGAATGTCATCGTTACTTGTCAGCATTGCCTCACTCATTTGCAACTCATAGTAAGCGGCATTTTCTATTGTTCCTATCAGAACACTCAGGTTCAGTGTGGTACTGTCTACCTCAACATCCAGACTAGTAGGTGGAAGTTGTTTCGTGCCAGAAGGGTCATCAGGTCCGTAATTATCTGAATCATTGCACGAAACAAGATGCAATACACTTGTCAGTATTATTGCCGCTGTGATTATTAAATATGTCTTTTTCATAATTTATAATTATGATGCAAAAGTACCGCTTAATATATATAGACAAGGTGTAATTATTGGCGAAACAGGTGGAAAATGGTACAAAAAGATATAGAAAAAGGGGATAATCAAAAGACTATCCCCCTTTTTTAGTTCAAATATGTAGTATAGTGAATTACTCCTTTACTACGAAATCAGTGTTACCAACTCCAGCATTAACCAGCGTAGAATTGCTGATTGTAAAGTCATTCTTAGATGGATTCTTGAATGCTGAAGTACCTGTGTAAGCGTTAGGACTTGGGTCGTATGCAGTCTGACCTAAAGCGAATGCAGTTGTCAGACCGTCAGCATTCTTATAGTAGTTATTACTAAATGCCAAACCATCAGTCTTCGCATCCTGGCTATAATAAATGTCTTTACCAAGACCTTCAAAGATGTTATTGTTGATGTCACACTTGAAAGCCTTGTCGCCAGCAGCGTTAGAACGGATATATGTAATACCCTTACCTGTAGTCTTAACATTGTAGAAGCTGTTGTTCTCAATGAGCATGTTTTCAACAGTTGCCTTCGTATTGTAGTCAAAACGGACGAAGTTAGCTACTGTTGTCATGTTTGCAAAGGTGTTCTGAAGAACTTCAACTTTTGAGATAGTTAAGAGTTTACGAACATCCATCAGACATCCACCTGAAATTGCATCGTGGAAGAAACAGTTCTTCACCTGGAGCAGGTTGGCTGTCATAGCTGTAGCGGTCTTGTTGTCATAGAAGAAGTTCTTGTACTTCTCAACCTCCAGATTGATAAACTTATATTCACCAGTGATGCCGCCTCCCTGGATCTGAACGAAATCACCAGCAGCTTGCTGACCTACAAACTTAATGTTCTCAAGAGTGAGGCCTGCAGCGTTGTCAAGCTTGAACATCATCCACTGTACTTCAACAGGTTTTGTGTTACGTGCAAAGATGCGGAGACTACGTCCATTATCAAGTGTATAAGTGAAGCTGGTTTGAGTTTCTTCAGCATTCTTAAATATAAAAGCGTTACTCTCCTCAGTTGGAGACAGCAGCAAAGCATAACCTTCTGGCAAATTGTCAATAGCATCTTTTACCTCACTCGACTTAGCACCGGCAAAGAGCTCGACATAGTTCGGGAAGGTAGTAAAAGTGGTACGTCCCTGGCAGTCTTCACCATTATGCGTCCTCAATAGCGTCTTCTGATACCAATTCCTCTGTATCACCATTCATCTTCATGGTCCTTATTTTTGTAACAGCAATGTCAGAAGGCCATTTTACAGTCAATGACGTATTGGTACGATCATCGTCTGAACTCTCCTTGAACACACCATCGGTGGTTACGACATCTGAACTCTCTTTTGATACTTTGCCATCGGCATTACGTGCAACGAAGCTAACTCTGTAATCCTTGAAATAGCTCAGGTTGCGGATACTGTCAACGAAAGTAGCATGTATGTAAGGATCTGACAATGTAGCATCTACAGTAGAGCCCAGATAGTCTCTTGGCTGCAGTGTCATACTTCTGAACTCCTTGTAATTCTTTTCTTCGGAGAGCGGATTATCATTGACCTCAACGAGAATGTCCAGATAGTCAGGAACGTTGACAAAGTCCATTGTAGCTTTGATGTTCGTCTTGTCATAGATTTTAAGCTCTAAATCTGATGGCTTAAGCAAACGATCAAACGTAGTGGTCGTAATCTCGTCATCGGGGTCTGAACAGCTGGCGGTGGTAATAAGAGCCACACCAATCAGCATTATTCTTGCGAATTTAAATATCTTGTTCATAGTTTATTTATTATTAGTGGGTTAGATTAGTAGCCATTATTATTCAGCATTCCGTTGCTGGAATCTACGAATACCTTCCAGATAGGCCAGAACATCTTGCTGTCTGGGTCATTCAGATAGAAGTTGTCGATATACTTTTGAACTTTTGCAACATTTTGTGCGTTGGTGTCAGCTAAACTGAATATGAATGCACTTGTGCGGTTGTCTGCACCTGAACCCTTGGCAGTTGCGTCATCATCGCCAGCCTCCATACCATAAATGGTGTAGTCGTTCTCACCTATTTGGTCGATAGTATGCTCCATACCTACTACGTAATATACCTTTTTAAGATATTGGGTGTAGTCGTAAGCATTGCCCATGAAGTCTGTATATGTAGAGGTGGTGCGATTAGCAAGATTCTCCAGCTTGTCCTTGGCTTCAGCCATTTTTGCAGAGAGAATACCCCAACGCATCAGGTCAACTTTACGTAATGCTTCACCAGCAAATTCAAGTTTACGCTCCTCGACAATCAGTTCAAACATCCTGTCCTTACTGGTTGCTGCATTCAGCTTGTCTGTAGCAAGGGTTGTGCCGTTCAGTGTATATGCACGATCCAGTACAGGCTGTAAGTATGCTTTCGCATTGGCCAGATCACCCAACTCGTTAGCAGCCTCGGCAGCCATCATATATATGTCTGCCAAACGCATTACCTGCCAGTTTACACCATCATCGTTAGATGAAGTGACGCGATTGGTCTCCCAATTCATCCATTCCCAACGAAGCTTACCGAATGACCATCCACCACCAGAGAGGTTAGACAATGTTCTTACGATGAGGCTATAGTCAGGATATTTCGGATCCTTAGCACCATTGGGGTCTTCTGACCACTGGAATGGTACAACGGTGATGTTACGGCGGATATCATCCTTGCTGTAGTCATACCAGAGTGTTGGGATAGGACCACAAACACCACCTTTAGCAAGCGCAGTGAAACGGCTTGCTGTGTTATGTCTGCCACCCCAAGTGTAAAGCACACGGCCACGACCTGCAGAGAATGGAATCTCATAGATTGACTCTAAGCCTGCAGTGGTAATGTCTTTACAGAGGTTTGTGAAGTTTGTCTTGAATTCCAGCTCGTTGAGTTTCTTTGGATGCTCATTGATAGCTTCTACACACTCGTTGTATGCAAGCTGGTATAGAGCAGTGCGCTCTGCTTCATCTTCAATGTTGTAGCGAACGCCTTCACCAGTGTAGTAAGATTTTCCAGCGAGTAACAGGGCTGTACGAGCCATGAGTCCATGAACGAAGGCTTTGCTTACGCGCTCTGTTGATGATGCGTAATTCTTACCTACTTCATAAATCCATTTCTTTGCCACCTTCAGGTCTTCGATGACCTTCTGTAAAATGATTACACGGCTGGTTCGTCCCAGATACAGTGTTTCTGAAGTAACTGGCTCGAAACGATAAGGAACATCACCCCAAGCCTTTACCAGGTCATAGTATATCATGCCGCGAAGTGTGAGCAACTCACCATAAAGATGCTGAAGGTCACGACTGGCGGTGCTGATATCATTATTGTAGGTATCCTCAATATCTTTGATGCCCATATTTGCACGTTCAATACCCTCGTACATCTTAGCCCAAGCATTATTGCTGGTATTCATATAGGTGTTGTCGACTTGTGTATTGTAGACTGCCATTGAGGCCTCTTTGTCTGTAGATGGGTCTGCGACACCACCATAGTTGTTGAATATTTCACAATCGTTGTTTGTTCCGAAATACGGGATGTAACGTCCACGATATGAGTTTGTCTCACCAAAAGACTGATGAATACTCATAACAGCATTGTTAGCCAGCTCTGCAGAGGAGTAAATAACGCTACCCTCCATGGCTGAAGGCTGATCGACATCCAAACTACATGATGCCAGCGAAATAGTGCAAAGGGTCAGCCCTGTTAGATATAATGATTTGTTGATTTTCATTGTTGTAATTTTTTAGAGGTTCACGTTAATACCAAATACAAATTGACGGCTCTTAGGATAAGCGGAGTAGTCTACACCAGGAGTCAGGTTAGTCCTGCGAATAGAGTTAACTTCAGGATCCGTGCCATCATAACCAGTGATAGTAAACAGGTTATAACCTGTGAAATAAACGCGTACAGTGCTGAGATATATCTTCTGGGTGAGCTTCTTAGGAATTGTGTATCCAAGTGTCAATGTTCCCATTCTCAGGAATGATGCCTTCTGAACGTAGTCGCTAGTCAGCACATACTTACCAGTATATGGAGAAGCTGCAGTAGTGTTAGCATTCAGGGCTGCCAGCTGGTCGGCACTGTTCCAGTCGAGCAGGGCGCCAGTTGCATCAATGTTAGTCCAACGCTTACCCTCTGCCACTTCTGTAATCATGTTACGATAGCGGAATTTACCAGTCTGGGTATACTCTATGAAGTTCGCGTTGTAGATGTCGTTGCCAATTGAGAAGTTGAAGTTAGCACTCAGGTCGAATCCCTTCCAACGTCCGTTGATGTTAAAACCACCTGTGCAGGTTGGGTTGGTATCACCGATTATGACGCGATCTTCGTTAGTAATCTTACCATCGCCGTTGGTGTCTGCAATCTTCATAGAACCAGGACGTACGGCAGTGCCAATAGTAGTACTTGCATCAGGTACGTCACCTTTCAATACCCATGCTCCCTTAGCTTGAGATGCCTCGATGTCGAAATCGCTGACATTGTAGCGTCCTGCGCTTTGATAGCCGTAAATCTGTCCGATAGGCTCGCCAACCTTGATGATGAAGTCTTGGTCAATATCAGATGATGCCCATCCTGTATTGATGTTGTCGATAGATGTCAGGTTACCCAAGTCTACAACCTTGTTCTTGTTGAAAGAGATGTTGGCACCTACAGTGATACCCCAGTCTTTCTTGTTAACGATGACACCGTTGATGGTGAACTCAAAACCTTTGTTAGAGGTCTCACCCATATTGCGGTATTGATAGTCATAGCCAGTACCTGCTACAGGATACTGGATAAGCAGGTCTTTGGTATTATTCCAATAGAACTCCATGGTACCATTGATGCGACCTCCAATGAAAGAGTAGTCAATACCGAGGTTCCTGGTATAGGTGGTTTCCCACTTCAGGTCTGGGTTAGCCATTGTCTTGGAAGGTGCCCAATAGTTTGTTACACCATTAATCCAAGATGTGTTGTATGAGTTGTAGAGTTGCTGAATCAGACCAGATGGAATGTTGTTGTTACCAGCAACACCATAGCTGAAACGCAGCTTAAAGTCATCAAGCCAATTCTCAGACCACTTCATGAATGGTTCGCCAGAGAGACGCCATGCTACAGAAGCGGTTGGGAAGAATCCCCAGCGATTGCCTTTGCCAAACTTTGAAGAACCGTCGGCACGGAACGTTGCTGTCAGGTAGTAACGGCTCATGTAGTTATAGTTTGCACGTCCGAAGTATGATGACAGAATGTCGTTTGGATCAGAATAATTGGTGATTTCGTATGGAACACCGACATTAGTATGATCCCAAACCTGCTGAGCATCCCAGTTCATTGGGAAGCCATGAGCGGTATTGGTCAGCAAGGTGTTGCGCTGCAGGATGTACTCTTGACCGAGCAATGCATCCAGATGGTGCTCACTGTTCTTAGCAAAGATATTCTTGAAGTCAAAGCTCAAGGTGTTAGTATTGCGGAATTTGCGACGATCCAGACGAGTCAGTGTCGTTGCAGGCTTTCCCTGATTCTCTTGAGCTGGAACATTCTTTACATAATATGTAGTTGTACCGTAGAAACGATCGGTATTCTCATTGTAAAGGTCATATCCGAATTCTGTCTTGAACTTCAGGTTCTTGATGATTTCCCATGTGAAAGCACCAGACATATTCAGCTGGTTACGCTTGCGCTTCTGGTCATTGTCGCTGATAGATGTCAGCGGATGATAGAAGTTTCCTGATGGGTCAGAGTCATCGTCAGACAGACCTGTGATACCTGCTACAGGGAATGGAACGAACTGTACGGCATAGCGCAGACGCTTGTCAGTATTATAAGTAGAACTTACCTCGTTGGCACCACCACCGTTGATTGTTGTGCGAGACCAACGAGACTGGAAGTCCAAAGTAAACTTCTTGTTGATCTTGTGCTTCAGTTTCAAAGACAGGTTGTCACGAGTATAGTCAGAGCTCTTCATGATAGCCTTGTCGTCCATGTGAGCATAGCTGAATGCATACTGGGTTGCGTCTGAACCGCCAGAAATGTTCAAAGCATGGTTGATTGTGTGTCCAGTACGACCATAAACCTGATCCTGCCAGTCATTGGTGGCTACATTGTTATACAAGTCCAAATCATCCCATTCACCGAAGTATTTGGTGTAGTAATCAGGATGTCCTAAGAGCTGTGCATGCTCATACTGCCACTTGGCATAGTCACCAGGGGAGAGAACGTCAAGCTTCTTCATCATCTTCTTGAAGCTGTAGTAGAAGTTGTAGCTGACGTTAATCTTGCCTTCTTTTCCGCTCTTGGTAGTAACCAGGATAACACCATTGGCACCACGGCTACCATAGATAGCTGTAGAAGAAGCATCCTTCAAGACTGTGATGTCCTCGATGTCGCTGGCTGGGATGTCGCTGATGCTCTCAACAGGGAAACCATCAACAATGTACAATGGTTCGTTTGACTGTGTAATAGAACCACCGCCACGCACGCGAATCTTTACATCAGCATCAGGAGAACCTTCAGTGGTAGTTACCTGCACACCTGCCATCTTACCTGACAGAGCCTCAGTAACGTTTGCAACAGGCACTTCCATAAGCGCATCACTGTTGACCGTTGATACAGAACCTGTCAAGTCCTTCTTGCGTACAGTACCATAACCGATTACCACAACATCATCCAATGCAGTTGTTTCATCTTCCAATACAACGCTGACGGAAGATTTTCCTTTTGCGTTGATTGTTTTACTCTGCATTCCAATGAATGATACTGTGATGTTACCGCTCTTACCGGTAAGTTTGATTGTACAGTTACCATCAATGTCAGTAACACTACCATTTGATGTTCCTGTTTCCAGCACTGTAGCACCTATGACAGCCTCGCCCTGCGAGTCTTTCACGTTGACTTTAACAGTCTGAGCAGCTATGCTGCCTACAAACATGAGTAGGGCTAGCAGTAGCATCGTTCGAATACTCTTTTGTTTAAATAACATAGATTAAACGGATTTAAGTTAGTAATAATAATAAAAATTTTTGCAAAAATACACATTTTTTTAATATTGGGGGAGTTCTTTTTTATCGTTTTAGGGGGTATTTTCTCTCAATAACCACATTTTTCTCCATGAAATCGTCATTTTTCCACATTTCTGAACAAACTTTCCCCCTACACCTTATTATATAATTATTATTTTTGCGCTCAGAATTATAAATCTTTTAACTAACAATAAAAAAACTATGAAACTATGAAGAAAGTATTACTTTTTCTACTGACATTCTTCATGGGAGTTGCTGGGACTCAACAGTTGAATGCCCAAATTGCATTTTCCATGGATGAAGAGAAGGCAAATCAGAATACCCCTGAGGGGTGGAAGGCTGTGGAGCTGCCACAGGGACTGCCAGAGTTTACATCAGCAAATACGTTTGTAATCACTGATGCTCCCTTCAATGCCTCTGCATCTTCTGAGGACAATACTGCAGCCATTCAGGCAGCCCTCGATGCTGCTGCCGCTGCTGGCGGTGGTATGGTGGTGATACCAAAGGGCACCTTCCTGTCTGGTTGCCTCCTGATGGGGAGCAAGACGGTGTTACACCTCGCAAAGGGTGCTACACTGAAGATGAAGGCGTTTGACACTTTCCCGACTGACGAAAATGGCTATCGCATGATGGAAGCGCCATTTATTACAGGCAAGGATGGTGCATCCGACATCGTGATTGAGGGTGAGAGCCGCACCTCATCAGTCATTGACGGACAGGGCGGTCCTTGGTGGGACCAGGTAGAGGCAGCAAAGGCTGTGAAGAAATCTACCAAGCGCCATGCTATGATACGCTTCTGGCAGGGTAGCCGCTATCTGTACCGTAATTTCTGCGTACAGAATGCCCCAAACACCAATATCACCATTGGTCGCAGTGGCAAGGGCGGTCAGGCAACAGTTCATAGCATCAACATAAAGAACCCTGCTTCTACTGCTCCCGACCCGTCACATAACACTGACGGATTCCCCATCTGGTCGCAGTATGTCAACATCTACGACTGCGATATTGATACTGGCGACGATAACGTCGTATGTGACAATGATGCCCAGTATGTTCATGTATGGAACTGCGAGCTGAAGGCAGGTCATGGTGCTTCCATCGGCAGCTTTACCAAGAATCTGCACGATATCATTTATGAGGATCTTACTCTCGATGGTACAGACTGCGGTTTTCGTCTGAAGAGCAATCGTGACAGGAGTGGTGATGTGTATAACATTGTGTTCCGCAACTGCACTATGACAAATGTGGCAAGTCCTTTCGTCATCACCAGCTGGTATGACAAGATTCCAGAAAGTCCCGTCCAGGCAATGCTGTCACCAGATGAGCTGCTGGAGACAACCCCACGTTTCCATGATGTGCTGATACAGAATGTAGATGTTTCAGGTCATACCTCATACAAGAGCAGCCCAAAGAACAACTTCGGCATCTTTATCTATGGTCGTCCTGAGGCACCAATAAAGGATATCGTCTTCGATAACGTACAAATCACCCACAGCAAGGGTATCAAGATGAACTTCTGCGAAGGCATCACATTCCTCAAGAACTGCAGCTATGAGGTGAAGAATACCAACAAGACTGCCAAGAATGGCTTCGCAACAAAGAAGAAACTGGATGATGTAATCGAAGAAAAGATAGCATGCTCCTTCATCTGGGGAAAATAGAGCTGTAGAACTGTAGGGCTGTAGAGTGAAGAGGGAAGAAGGAAAAATAATAATTCAAAAATTAAGAACTAAACTTATGAAACAAACGTGTATTCGTATTTTGTTTGCTCTTATGGCTCTGCTGACATTCAGCAGTGTCCATGCAGCAAAGAAGGTACACACCCTTGGTGATTCCACGATGGCATTCTATGATGAAGATGCCACTAATACTCGTGGTTGGGGTATGTACTTTGGAAATTTTCTGACCAATGGTTGGACAAGTATTAACTATGCTAAGGGAGGTCGTGACTCTCGTGGCGGCTTCAACGAATTGTGGAACAACGCCAAGAACAACGTTGAGGAAGGTGACTATGTTCTTATCCAGTTTGCACACAACGACGGAAAGTACAATGGTGTCGATAACCTCGAGTTACAGGACTATTACACCAAAGCAGGCGATGCTGCTCAGGCTACTGCTGTCAAGAATGACGGACGTGGCACAACACCATCTACTACCTATAAGGCGTGCCTGAAGCAGATCATTGATGCTGTGAAGGAAAAGGGCGCTACTCCTGTATTGGTATCTGCTGTATGCCGCTGCTATTTCACAAATGGTGTGGCTCCTATTACCCGTGTTGGCCGTCATGACCTGGGTGATAAGTATGATGCCATCGTTGATGGCGTACTTCTGACAGGACAGAAGATTGCTGCTGATGACCACACAATGGACTACGGCTATCAGATGCAACAGTTGGCAACAGAGGAAAATGTCGCTTTCATCGACATGACCGCTGCTACCAAGAAACTCTATGAAGACTACGAAACATACGACAAGTGTTATGCAGCCCTTTTTGACAAGGGAGCAGAGACTGATAATACACACTATAACCTTACTGGCGCTCTTACTGCTGCCCGCCTTTGTGCACAGCTGATGAAGGATGGTGGCGTCTTGGCAGAGAATATCGAGATACCAACAGATATTTCTTTCTCTCCTTCTTCTGCTGAT
>CADCAX010000086.1 GCA_902799455.1 uncultured Prevotellaceae bacterium | reverse complement strand
AAAGGCATCCTTTGTTGAGACATTCGAGACTCCTGCCGGATATCTGTTCGACTACAGAGAAGAAGGTATCGAAGACTGGAATGTTCGTCCTAATCAGATATTTGCTGTCGCTCTTGATTATTCTCCACTCGACACTGTGCAGCAGAAGACGGTATTGGACTTCTGTACCAGAGAATTGCTGACACCAAAAGGACTGCGTACCTTGTCGCCGAAGAGTGGGGGATATAACCCAATGTATGTAGGGCCACAGATAAAGCGTGACTATGCATATCACAATGGTACTGCATGGCCTTGGCTCGGAGGTTTCTATATGGAGGCGTGTCTGAAGGTTTACAAGCGCACACGACTGAGCTTCGTAGAAAGACAGATGGTAGGCTTCGAGGATGAAATGATGTATCATGCAACAGGTACTATATCAGAGCTCTTTGATGGTAACCCACCATTCCACGGACGTGGCGCAATGGCGTTTGCTATGAATGTGGCAGGCATACTGCGCACAATGAAGTTAATTGACGAATATAATTATTGATGTCATGAAAGTATTAATGTTCGGATGGGAATTCCCTCCCAAGATATATGGAGGTCTTGCCGTTGCCAGCTATGGTATAACGAAAGGCCTTGATGCCCAGGGTGATGTGCAGACTACATTCTGTATGCCACGCCCTTGTGGTGATGAGGAAAAATTTCTCAAGATTATAAATATGAGTCAGGTGCCTATTGCCTGGCGCGATGTGCAGTATGACAATATCAAGAATCGCTTCGTAGGACATACGGCAGAAGACTACTATCGCTTCCGCGATCATATCTATGCCGACTTCAACTATATGCAGGGTCTTGACGATATGGGCTGTATGGGATTTGCCGGCGGTTATCCAGGCAATCTGCACGATGAGATTAACAACTTCTCTATCATAGCAGGCGTTCTGGCACGTTCAGAGCAGTTTGACCTGATACATGCCCACGACTGGCTCACATATCCTGCTGGCGTACATGCTAAGATGGTAAGCGGGAAACCACTCTGCATACACGTACATGCAACAGACTTTGACCGCTCTCGCGGAAAGGTTAATCCTACTGTCTATTCAATAGAGAAGAACGGTATGGATCATGCTGACTGTATCATGTGTGTGTCAGAACTTACCCGTCAGACTGTGATAAACCAGTATCATCAGGATCCTCGCAAGTGCGTGGCTATGCATAATGCTGTTTATCCTCTCTCACAGGAATATCTTGACATAGTGCCTCATAAGATTCCTAATGAGAAGGTTGTGACATACCTCGGACGTATTACTATGCAGAAAGGTCCGGAGTACTTCATAGAGGCTGCAAAACTCGTCCTCCAGCGTACCCAGAACATACGTTTCTGCTTCGCAGGATCAGGTGATATGATGGCTGCAATGATAGAACTGGCTGCTGCCTACGGCATAGCAGACAGGTGCCACTTCCCTGGATTCCAGAAGGGTAAACAGGTGTATGAGTGCTACAAGAATTCTGACGTATTCGTAATGCCGTCAGTTTCTGAGCCGTTTGGTATCGCTCCTTTGGAGGCTATGCAATGCGGATGTCCTTCTATCATTTCCAAGCAGTCAGGATGTGGCGAGATACTCACCAACGTTCTGAAGGTGGATTATTGGGACATACATGCTATGGCTGACGCTATTTACTCTCTGTGTACCAATGAGGGCTTCCATCAGTACCTTGCTGAAGAGGGCTTGAAGGAAGTTGCTGGTATCACATGGGAGAAGGTTGGTCTCCGCATACGCCAGTGTTATGACCAGCTCCTTACAAAGGGATGGTTCGACCATGAGGAGTATCAGAGAAACTATATTCCAAATTAGTTTAAAGTTTAATGTTTAAAGATTAAAGAGAAAAAATATGAAAACCATTTGTCTATATTTTGAGATTCATCAGATAATACATCTCAAGAGATATCGTTTCTTCGACATCGGTACGGACCATTACTATTATGATGACTATGAGAACGAGCGTAGCATCACGTACATTGCAGAACATTCATACATGCCGGCTCTCAATGTGCTGCATGAGATGATAAACAGCGACCCAGGCTTCAAGGTAGCTTTCTCACTCTCAGGCGTAGGTATGGAGCAACTCGAGATGCATGCTCCACAGGTGCTTGAGAAGCTGCAGGAGATGAATAAGTCCGGACAGGTAGAATTCCTGACAGAACCATATTCTCATGGTCTTGCAGGTCTCGCAAACGAAGAGAGCTTCAAACGCGACATCACAAAGATGTCAAAGAAGATAGAGGAATACTTCGGCAAGAAGCCACAGGTAGTACGCAACTCTTCTCTCATCTATACCGATGAGATAGGTGCACAGGTAGCATCAATGGGTTATAAGGGTATGCTGACAGAAGGTGCTAAGCACGTGTTGGGATGGAAGTCTCCACACTTCGTGTATAACTGTAATATGGCACCAAATCTGAAACTGTTGCTTCGTGATGTTAATCTGTCAGACGATATCTCTCTGCGTTTCTCCAACAAGGACTGGGAGGGTTATCCACTCTTTGCAAGTCAGAGCAGGTGGTTAATATCTTCATGGAGCTTTGCGCCCTCGGTATTGCACAGCCGCTGTCAAGCCATATCCTCGACTTCCTGAAGGCTCTGCCAGAATATGCTAAGGAGAAGGGCCTTGAGTGGGCTACACCGTCAGAGGTGATTGATAAGTTCGACTCTGTCGGAGCTATCGATGTTCCTGATACCCTGTCATGGGTTGACGAGGAGCGAGACTGCTCTGTATGGCTCGGCAACCAGATGCAGCGTGAGGCATTCAATAAGCTCTACAGCGTTGCAGACCGTCTGCTCATAGCAAAAGACCCACGCCTGTTGCAGGACTGGGATTATTTGCAGGCTTCAAACAACTTCCGTTTTATGACTACAAAGCCAAGCAACTGGTGGATAGATCGTGGTATATATGATGGCCCCTTTGATGCCTTCACTAACTATATGAACATCCTTGGCGACTTCATTTCTCGTGTTCGTACCCTGTATGGTGGTATTGATAATGAGGAACTTGAGAATATGCTCACCACTATTACCAATCAGGGTAAGGAAATCGAGTCACAGGCTGATGAGATTGCTCGCCTGAGAGCAAAGCTGGCAAAGTATGAAGGCCCGGCAGAAGAGAAGAAGGCTGCATCAGCTCCATCTGCAAAAAAGCCTGCTACAAAGAAACCGGCTGCAAAGAAGCCTGCTGCTAAAAAAGCTTCAGCAAAGAAGGCTGAGCCTGTTAAGGTAGAAGCAGAGAAGGCTGTAGAGCCAGCAAAGGTTGTAGAACCAGAGAAATAAGAAGTAAGAAATTACTTTTCACCTTTTACATAAAAAATGAGGTCAACCAATCGGCTGACCTCTTTTTTTTGTGACTCCTGCAGGATTCAAACCTGCAACCTTCTGATCCGTAGTCAGATGCTCTATTCAGTTGAGCTAAGGAGCCAATCCCTATGCATTATTTTTTCAAATGCGGGTGCAAAGGTAATGCTTTTTTTTGTAACTACCAAATTTTTTTTCGCTTTTTTCAAAAAAAATATTCCGATAGTCTATTGTACATTATAAAAAATACTTTTCTTTCCACTTTTTTAGTACTTTTGCGCTGAATTATACATTTACACCTTTGGAAAATCTTATATTACATAACGATGTGGCCGAAGTTCCCATGCTGGCAGCATGGGTGGAGCAGCTTGGTGAGGAGATAGGGCTCGATATGCCGGAAGTCTTCCAACTGAACCTTGCCCTCGAGGAGGCTGTCGTTAATGTGATGAATTACGCATACGAAGGTGAGGGGTTGATAAAACTCTCCGTAGATTCAAAAGGGCAGGAGGTGATATTCAAACTTGAAGATGAGGGTAGGGAATTTGACCCGACACAGGTTGAGGACCCTGACATCACGCTTTCGGCAGAAGAAAGAGAAATAGGGGGATTGGGAATATTCCTCGTACAGCAGTTCATGGAGAGCGTGGACTATTGTCGTAAGGATGGAAAGAATATTTTAACAATGATATATAAAAAGAAATGACTTTAGAAATTACACAGAAAGAAGACCAGGTTGTAGCAAAACTGATTGGTCGTTTGGACACAGCTGCTTCGCAGCAGTTCTCTATTGATATGCAGCCTCTGATGGATAATGCAGACAAGAAAATTCTCATGGATTGTACTGATCTTGATTTTATCTCTTCATCAGGACTGAGACTGTTCCTCGCACTCCGTAAGGAGACTATCGCAAAGGGCGGCAGCATAACAATCAAGGGTGTTTCTCCAGAGATAAAGCAGGTATTCACTATTACCGGTTTCTATTCTTTGTTTATTTTTGAATAAATATATATTTGCGTTTTGTTCGAAAAGACTGAATTTACACCGGAGGAGCTGAAGCAGGTTGATTTTGTCAACGACAAGCTGGATTTCTTGCGTTCCTATGCCAGACGTTACGATGCTGGTGAGAAACTGGATAGTGAGGAGTTGCAGGGTGTTGTTGATGATATCTTGGACAACGTTGTGCCCATAGCGGAGCGACTGGCTATGAACAGTCATCAGAAGGAGATGCAGGACACTTGTGTGCGCATCGGCTATCCTGAGGACTATGAAAAGCTTAAGAAACTGCTGGCTGACTCGGAGGCTATGTGTGAGATTGTCTTCAAGACATTCGCACTTCCAATTAAGGCTATGCTAGACGATGCTGGCGTAGTGTATGACTTCCAGTATCGCATGAAGTCGGTATATAGCATATGGAGGAAAATGCGCATAGACCACAAGGAGTTTGATGATGTGTATGATCTCTTCGCTACGAGAATAGTATATAAGGTTCCGGAGAATATTGTATTGGCAGAAAACGTGGATGTGGAGAAATTGTACTGCTTCCGCATATATAACATCATCGCCATGCTGTACCGTATACATCCTGACCGCATAAAGGACTGGGTTACACATCCGAAGCCATCAGGATATCAGGCTCTGCAGATGACTGTCATGGGACCAGACTGTAACTGGATAGAGATACAGATACGCTCCGAGAGAATGGACTATGAAGCGGAGCACGGCTGTGCCGCTCACTGGCTATATAAGGAAGAAACGGCTAAACATTAACAATTAACAATAAAAAAACATCCTTCAAAACGAAGGATGTTTTTTTGTGCTTTACTTTATCACATATACCAGGAATGTTTTTGCGGGAACGTCGGAGTTGAGTGTTGTTCCGTCGAGTGTTACCATCCCTTCCTGTGGCTGAATCTTATCAGGATTCTTAAGAGAGTTTTCTGCTACAGGATCGTCGCTTGACAGAGAGATAACCTTTACGTTCTTGCTTACGCCCTTAAGGCCTTTCAGCTCTACCATAATCTGCTGTGTCTGGTCGCTGACATTTGCCACCTTTATATATATAGCACCCTCGGCCTTGTCAACAACGGCAGAAGCAAAAAGACCATTCTGGTCATCATCGCCGGCAATAGCCCTTCCGTCCATTGTCATAGGCAGGACGTTGGTACCCTTGTAGAGACTGTATAGCTGCTGTACGTAATAAGAGCATGTCTTGAAGGATTTGAGATTGTCATACCATATAGCGTCAGGTCTCCATTGCCATCCCTCAACGTGTGCGAAGAGTGGAGCATAGGTAGCCATGTGGACGATGTCGCAGTTGCGCTCAAAGCCTGTCATGAAGGCAGCCTCCATCAGGGCCGCATTAAAGTGGTTCCACTTCTTGCCTTTTCCGTGGCAAGCATATTCACCAGCAAATACTTTCGGCCCCTTGCGGTCGTAGCTGTCATAGCGGTGACGGTTCACCTTATCCATGAACCACGCCTCGTTGCGATAGTAGTGCTCGTCATAGAGGTCTACCTTCAGTTCTTTCATCTTTGGCTGAAGCATATCGAACTTATCACCCTCAGAGTCAGGACCTGTGGTGCCGATATACTTGATTTCAGGGTGTTTCTTCTTCAGCACGTCGAGGAATTTCTTCAGGCGTACGGTGAAGACGGGATTGTCCTTATAGTCCCACTGCTCATTGCCGATGCCCAGATATTTCAGGTTGAAAGGTGCCGGATGTCCCATGTCTGCACGTACCTTACCCCACTTGGTGTCAGGAGCGCCATTGGCAAACTCGATGAGGTCGATAGCATCCTGGATGTATGGGTCGAGGTCTTCGAGAGCTACTGTCTCCTTGCCTTTATTCACATCGTTCTGGTACTGACATGCCAGTCCGCAAGAGAGAACGGGAAGGGCGTCGCAGCCAAAGTCCTCACAGAGTTGGAAGAACTCGAAGAATCCCAATCCGTAGGTCTGGTAGTAGTTAGGGAAATAACGTGATGTGAAGGTATAGTGCCAGCGGTTCTCATTCAACGGACGGTTCTCAACGGGGCCTACTGTGTTCTTCCACTGATAGCGTGTCTCAAGGTCGGTACCCTCGACGATACATCCGCCAGGGAAGCGGAAAATACCAGGCTTCAGGTCGGCAAGAGCCTGTGCCAGATCCTGACGCATACCATTCTCACGACCTTTCCATGTATTGACAGGGAAGAGGGAAACGTGGTCAACGTCTGTTGTAACCTTTTTGTCACCCCATACGCGGAGGTGTGCCTTCGCATAAGTGCGCTTGGGCTTGATGATTGCGGTATATTTCTTCCATTCCTTGCCGCTGACCTCCACACTGCCACTACCCAGTTTCTGGTCGTCGCTCATGGTAGCATTGTCAACAATATCAATGTACAGTTTGGAACTGCCTCCGTCTGGCACACGTGCCCAAACAGAGAAACGGTATTCCTCGCCACCCTTGACACCCATGCCGAAGAAGCCGTGGTTCTCAATCATAGTGTGTTTGTCGTTATGGCCGGAAGGAGCCAGACGGACGTAAATAGGATTCTTGTCGAAGGGACCGTCATCCTTTAAAGAAACCTTACCAGAGGTATCCCATCCGGCAAAGTGGTTTGGGAACTCAAATGAACGGTTCATAACCAGCTCTGCATACAGACCGCCGTCAGCAGCATAGTTGATGTCCTCAAAGAATATTCCATACATGGTGCTTTGTACTGGGGCACCTGGCTTTGAGACATTGACCTTCATTTTGTTGATAGCGCCAACATTCAATGCTGCTGCTAACAGAAAAGAAGAAAGAATCAGTTTTTTCATCTGTAAAAAATTAATATGTAATTAGCTAAAGTTTGGTAGATACACGATAATAGTCGCAAAGGTAATGATTTTCTTTAAGTCGGACAAGTTTTTTGCCGTTTTTCACTTTATTTAATATAATCGTACGTGCAGATGGCACGAAAATTGGTATAATTGTTGTATATTTGCATGTTGTTATGAAATAAAAATGTTGTAATAAAAATAAAAAGTGTTATGTCAATTTTAGTTATTATTCTTATTGTAGTTGCGGTAATCGTTTTATGGTTGATTGGAGCATATAACTCTCTGGTTAGACTTCGCAACAATCGTGAAAATGCTTTTGCTAACATCGATGTACAGTTGCAGCAGCGTTATGACCTTGTTCCCCAGTTGGTGAATACCGTCAAGGGCTATGCTACTCATGAAAAGGAACTGTTAGAGCGTATCACAGCAGCCAGAAGTGCATGCATGAGTGCTCAGAGTGTTAATGACAAAGTGGCAGCCGACAATATGCTGTCAAGTGCATTGGCTGGTCTGAAGGTAAGTGTTGAGAATTATCCTGATTTGAAGGCTAATCAGAACTTCCTACAGCTGCAGAGCGAACTGGCAGATATAGAGAATAAACTTGCTGCTGTACGTCGTTTCTTCAATAGTGCAACAAAGGAACTGAACAACTCTGTTCAGTCATTCCCTAACAATCTGATTGCCAATATGTTCGGCTTCCATAAGGAACCAATGTTCGAGGTGGCTCCAGAGCAGCGTGCTGCCATAGAGAAGGCCCCGACGGTAAGCTTTTGATTAATTCATAATCCACAATTCATAATTAAGAGTTAAGAAATTTAGCGTGAAATACGTTGGTATTCAGACTCAGATAGACAGGAACAATAGGATGAGTTTCCTATTGCTCCTGCTTTTTCCGTGCATATTGTTAGGCATGGTGTATGTGTTTATAGCAATCGTCAATTATCTTAACGGCGGTTACTATAACTATGCAGGAGAGTGGGTAAGCGAAATGTCGTGGGAAGAGGTGAATATGTATTTCCTCGGAGCACTTCCATGGGTAATCGCAGGTGTGGGGATATGGTTTTTAATAGCCTATTTTGCCAATACTTCGATGATAGCTCATGCCACTAATGCACGCCCCCTGGAGCGTCGTGAGAATCCGCGAGTATATAATATCGTTGAGAATCTCTGCATGACATGCGGAATGGATATGCCACAGATTAATGTTGTACATGATGACATGCTCAATGCCTTTGCTTCCGGCATCAATAAGAAAACTTATACGGTAACGGTAACGACAGGATTGCTGAATCTCCTGAATGATGAGGAGTTGGCAGGCGTCATAGGACACGAACTGACCCATATCCGTAATCATGACACACGACTGCTGATAACCTCTATCATCTTTGTCGGAATAGTATCTACCATAATGAGTATGGTGATGCGAATGATGTTCAATCATATGCTGTTCAGTGGAGGCAGTCGCGACAGCAAGCGTAACGGAGCTGGCACAATAGTCATTCTGCTGGTGGGGCTGGTATGCTGCGCTATAGCATATTTCTTCACATTGCTTACCCGTTTTGCCATCAGCCGGAAACGTGAATATATGGCAGATGCAGGAGGTGCAGAGTTGTGTGGTAATCCGTTGGCATTGGCATCAGCATTGAAGAAGATAAGTGGTGCCCCCGGATTGCAGGATGTAGAGCGTGAAGATGTGGCACAGCTTTTTATCATCAAGCCACATGCTTTCAGCGGTGGTCTGCAGGGATTCTTCAACAGTATGTTTGCTACTCACCCTGACACATCGGAACGTATTAAAATATTAGAGCAGTTCTAATTGAAGAAGTTATATTCCAAATACGATAAGACAAAGATAAAGGATCTTCCGAGAGCACTCTTCAAAGGACGTATAATAGTGGTTCTTTCAGAGTCTGAGGCTAAGAAGGCTGTCAGTTACCTCATGAAAGCTGACATACTGGGCTTTGATACAGAGACCCGTCCGAGTTTCAAGAAGGGGCAGCAGAACAAAGTATCATTGCTGCAGGTCAGTACCCGTGATACATGTTTCCTGTTCCGTCTGAACAGAATAGGACTTTGCCCAGCAATAAAAAAACTCCTTGAGACGAAGAAGGTAAAGAAGATAGGACTCTCTTGGGATGATGATATACGTTCGCTGAAGGCTTTGGGAGATTTCAATCCACAGGGATTCTTTGAACTGCAGCAGCATATGCAGGAGTTGGGCATTGAAGATATCAGCCTCGCCAAACTCTATGCAAACATATTTGAACAGCGTATATCAAAGCGTGAGCAGTTGTCTAACTGGGAAGCTGATGTGCTAAGCGCCAAACAACAGGGCTATGCTGCAACAGATGCATGGGCATGTATCATGCTTTATGAGGAATATATGCGTTTAAAGACAACGAAGGAGTATGTTCTGGAAGTGATTAACGATAACGTTAACGATAACGAAATTAACAGTTAACAATTAACAATAAACAATAAAAATTAAGTTGAAGAAGGTATATTTACGTAGAGGGAAGGATGAATCTCTGAAACGTTTTCATCCATGGGTATTCTCTGGTGCCATAGATCGTATGGATGATGGCATAGAAGAGGGTGATATCGTAGATGTTATAACGTATGATGGAGATTTTATTGCACGCGGACATTTTCAGCGTGGTTCTATCATGGTGCGTGTATTGACCTTTGACGACGAACCTATTGACGACGGATATTGGCAGCAGAGGCTCCGTGTGGCCTTTGATGTGCGTCGCAGAATGAATTTTGGAGCGCAGACAGATGCCTACCGTTTAGTACACGGAGAAGGAGACTGCCTGCCTGGATTGATAATAGATATCTATGGTAAGACTGCCGTGATGCAGGCTCACTCTATAGGAATGCATGTATGTCGTCGTGAGATAGGAAGGGCTTTGATGGCAGTTCTCTCAGACAATATAGAGAATGTGTATTACAAGAGCGAGATGACATTGCCGTTCAAGGAAGAGGTGGTCAACGGATTCCTGTATGGAGAGACCAAGGATGATATCGCTGTTGAGAATGGTCTGAAATTCCATGTTGACTGGCTTCGAGG
>CADCAX010000085.1 GCA_902799455.1 uncultured Prevotellaceae bacterium | reverse complement strand
GGGCTAATGGTGTCTTGAAACAGTATTTGTTAAGAGGGTATGCTGCGCCGTCAATTACTGTCAGCGAAATCACGACCGCTTCCTCATCATCGACGATGTGGTTTACGTTTTCGGTGCCAGCCTGAAAGATGCAGGCAAGAAGCTCTTCGCTTACATTCGCATGCAAGAGACCTCAGCCTCGGTGGTATGAGCGTATGCCAACGGCTTCGTTGTTTCAATTATTACTAAATCATTTATTTATTATATTGTTTGTCGATAATAGATGGCGCTACGGAATCTTTCCTTGGGGGAAAGACTATGGATTAATCATCTTTTGGTTTCTCCAAATCCTCTGCTGCTTTTGAGCAATAGAGGGGGATCTCTTTGGCATCTTCTTCGAGATCCACATCTTTGATATTCTTTCTGACCATTGGAGTGTAGTCTTCTATGATGTGCCGCCAGTCGTTAAGCGACATGTCGGGATAACGCTCACCATACACCTCCAGCACCTCCTTCTGTATCGAGGCATCGCTGGTTTCCGGGTTTATCTGCAGACGGTTGTTGATGAGATTGCTGATATCGCGGTCTGCAACCACGCTCATTATTTTCCTCTCTATGAAGTTATCGTCTTCATCTGCCCACTTGTTACACTGGGCCATTACAGTCCTTAATGCCTGCTCCTGTCCCTCGGGTGGATAATGGTATTTTTTCAGCAGACGCTTTATCATCACTCGCATCTTGGCACGAGCCGAATCTTTGTGGTTCCAGTCGATGGTGCGGTTCTTGCGGAGTTGTTCTGTCAGTTCCTTCGTCAACTTGATAAACTCCTCATTGGTATAGGCATCCTTTACGCCTTCAGGAGAACTGAGGGCATCATAGAAGGCCTTCTCTTCCACAGTCAGCCCCAGCTCGTTTCCCTCTTCCTCACACTTCCTAATCTCTTCTGCCATGCGCAGCAGCTCTGCAATGACCTCTTCATTCGTCAACAGTCCTTTCAGATAGTTAGACAGGGCATTGTTCATCATCTCACTGAATTTCAGACTCTGCACGATGTTTGTCCTTTCAAAGTTACGGATCTTGTCTCTGATCAGTCCCTCCAAGATCTTCAGCGCAAGATTCCTTTCCTTCATGTTCTTGATTTCTGCCATGAAGGCGCCTTCGAAGAGCGAGAACTTGACATTGGTAAGCACCTGTACGCCCTGACTGTGCAGACTCTGTTCCAGCAGGCGTGATATACGCTCGTTGATGTCGTGCTTGGATATTTTGGTACCTTTTGCATCCAGTCTTACCAGCATCACCCTGACGGCATCCATAAAGGCCACCTCACGCTTGTCATGATCTGATATCAGCGATTTACACAGCGTCTGGGCATTATGCAGCAACTGACTTTCAACCACGAAGTTCTTCCTTCTTTCCTCCTTGTCACGTTCCAGCATGAAGTTCACGCCACCCGTTATCAGCCTGCTACGTTGCGGATCTGTACCTTCATACCACACCTCATAATCGAAACCATGCAACAGGTCGCGGCAGATCTCCAGCTTCTCTTGGAACTTCACCAATGCAGTCTTCGCTATATCCGGATCACCAAACTGCTTCCTGTCGCGGCTCGTATAGTCCTGCATCGCCTGTTTCAAAGCACTTGCTATGCCCACATAGTCAACCACCAGACCACCTTCCTTTTCAGGGAACACACGATTCACTCGGGCTATGGCCTGCATCAGGTTATGCTCCTTCATGGGTTTATAGACATACATCGTGGCCAGACTTGGCACATCGAAGCCTGTGAGCCACATATCCACCACGATGGCAATCTTCATCGGGCTTTCATCATCCTTGAAGAGGGCTGCATATTCTTTGTTTCGTCGTGCATCAATCACGTCGTGCCATTCTTCCTTATCGGTATTGGCAGCACTTGCCACGACATGCATCTTTTCCGTCCAATCAGGGCGCAGCTCCAGTATCCTTCGGTATATCTTCACAGCAGCTTCTTTGTTGTAAGCCACAATCATCGCCTTGCCTGTCAGTTCATACTGGCGATTCTTCTCATAGTGATCGACGATATCCTTACAAAGACTGTTGATCGTATCAGGATGACACAATATCTCTTTCAGTCCGCTATTCTCCTGCCGGGCTTTGTGTATCTGTTCATCGGTGGCGCCCTCTGAAGCCAGATTGTCAAACTCTTCATCCAACTTCCGCAAGGCCTCATCATTCAGGTTCAGCTTAATGACACGACTCTCGTAATACACTTCCTTCGTGGCCCCATCTGCCACAGCCTGCGTCATATCATAGATGTCGATATAGTCACCGAATACCTCCTTCGTATCACGGTCACGCTGAGAGATAGGCGTACCCGTAAATCCGATAAACGAGGCATGGGGCAATGCTTCTCGCATAAACAGCGCAAAGCCTTTCTTCATCTTCTCGGCCTTCGCGTCCCAATGTTCGTCACCATACTGCGAACGGTGAGCCTCGTCAGTAATCACGATGATGTTCTCTCTATCAGAAAGTAGTCCTGTTCCTTCCTCAAACTTCTGAATGGTGGTAAAGATGATACCTCCTGTCTGCAAGTCCTTCAACTTTCGCACCAAGTCCTCACGCCCTGCCGTCTTAGTCAACTTCCCTTTTTCGTTCAGGTCGAAGCCTACGCGCTGCGGTTCCTGACGCAAGAATTTCTGACACCCTGCAAACTGTTCATACAGCTGCTGATCCAAGTCATTCCTATCGGTCACTACCACGATAGTACATTGCGGATAGCTTTGCACCAACAGATGCACATAGAACACCATCGAAAGACTCTTACCGCTTCCCTGCGTATGCCAGAACACACCGATCTTTCCGTCACCGCCAATGGCCTTGTCTGTTTTCGTCAATGCTTTGTTCACAGCAAAGTACTGGTGATAGGCTCCCATGATCTTTGAGAGTCGCCCGTCTTTATGGTCAAAACAGATGAAGTTCTGCAGAATATCAATGAGTCGCTCTTTCTTGAAGATGCCATTAAAGAAGGTCTCGTAGTCAGCAAACGAAGTCGTTTCCATCGTTCCGTCCACGCTCTTCCATTCCATGTAACGGTTCTCCTTGGCGGTAATGGTACCTGCCTTTGAGGTCGCCTGGTCGCTGATAACAGAGAATGCATTATACACAAACAGCGAGGGGCACTTCTGCTGATACTGTTTGATTTGCAGATAGGCATCATCCTCTTCTACATTCCCATTGCTTGGCGATTTCAACTCTATCACCACCAGCGGCAGGCCGTTGATGAATACCACCATATCGCAGCGGATTTTGTCATACTCAATGACCGTCCACTGATTGCAGACCTTGAACTGATTCTGCAAAGGGCTCTCGAAGTTGACCAGTTTCACCAACGCAGTCTTCGGGCGTCCGTCCTCTGAGTACTTCACCTCCACACCATTCTGCACGTAGTCCATCAGCTGCTCGTTCCTCTGCTCCAATGTACCCTCGTTGACGTGGGTCACCAGTCGGAAAGCCTCATTCTGCACCTCCGCACTCAGCATCGGATTCAGTCTCTGCAATGCTTCCCGCAGATCCTCCTCATAGTAAGGATTCCTGTAGTCACGCTCCACGTCGTAGCCACACTCATACGCATATCCCAATTCCTGGAACAGCGCAATCAGCGTATTCTCGTACTGTGCTTCTGTATGTTGGTTAGTGCTCATAGGACTACATGTTTACTTTCCAATAACCTGTTTTGTTGCTGCCCACACGGACTATCAGACCAGCTTGCTTCAGTGTGGCAATATGCTTGCGAACCATACGACTACTGATGCCTAATGCAGCACTTATCTCTTCCGCTGTGGAAGCATTAGTAGCGTTCAACAGCATTAATACATCCCATGTCGTATCTGTAATACCAGGAAATTCGTTTCTAAGTTTATTAGGAACTTTATTAGGAGTGTTATTAGGAATTTTATCGTGCAATTTATCGTGCAGCGGCTCTCCTTGGTGCGACTTCAGCGTCTTGTATATCTCGTTCAGCATGAAGTCGATAAATGGACCCGACTGTCCTGCGTTAGTGCTGGCTGTGATGGCATCATAATATTGCTGTTGATTGCTATAGACCATATTCTCAACAGGCAGATGCTCAAATAGTGGATGCAGTTTACCCAATATTAGCGATTGCCATAGGCGCCCCATGCGTCCATTTCCATCAATGAAAGGATGGATAAACTCAAATTCGAAGTGGAACACACAGCTGCGAATCAGCAGATGGTCTTTCGAATGCTTCAGCCAATCAAAGAGATCGCCCATCAGTATAGGCACACGATCTGCAGGAGGTGCCAGATGTACCAAACCCTTCTCGCCAAACACGCCTACACCACCATGTCGATAATGGCCAGCATTATCTACCAATGCCTGCATCATCACACCATGGGCTTTCAGAAGATCCTCTTCTTTGAAAGCATCCAGCGAAGGATACATCTCGTAGGTTTTGATGGCATTCTTTACCTCCTGAATCTCCTTGATGGGTGCCACCACCGTCTTACCGTCAATGATGTCGCGCACCTGGTCTTCGCTCAGCTTATTTCCTTCGATGGCCAGTGAGGAGTGAATGGTCTTAATACGGTTTACCTTCCGAAGACGCAATCCGTCTTCTTGTTCCAAGCGGATGGCGTAGCGTTCTATCTGAGCGGAAATCTCTGCTATCAGATTGATGGCCTCAGCACTTATAGTAAATGGTGGTATATACATATCTCGTTCGTTTTATATTTCTATTTCATTTACTTTCAGTTCTCCAGACATCAACTTCGGAAGGAGAGTATCGCGAAGATCTGCAAGGCGGCGGGATTCTACACTTGTTTGAAATATTTTTTTAAATATTGGTGTGACAAGTAATTCGAAGTTCTTCAAGTCGTTATGTGTAGGCATCAACGTTGGCTCATTGAAATCCCTTGTAGTAATAGCGGAGAATACAGCACCATTTGCTTTCTTTAAAAGCACAGACACCAAAGTCTGAGTAATCAAATACAGATAGTATTTACCTACACCCTCTCTAGCTACTAATGCGTAGTTGGATTGATTCATTGCCATGGGAACTCCTGCCAATGTGAGTTTGCCAACAGTACCTCTTGCTGTAATAAACAATGTATCCTTTGGGTAGAGATTGCTACTACAATTATTCAATCCTAATTCGGTGATGCTTTTCTCGGTTTCAAAGCAATAAACGCCATTAACATCTTTTGGGCTAAAGAAAGGTATTGTGCCATCATCCCAATATTCACTTCTGCTTGTAGAAGGTGTTCCGCCTGGCATCACTTTAATATTATCTAAGAATGTACCCACTCTCCACCCTTTCGGAATCATTCCTAGTTCAGACTCTACAAACTCACCATTTTTGAAGGGCTCAAAATCTACAAACCAAGACTTAAACAAAGCCTGTGCCTGCTGCTCTAAATTGTCATTTATCCGCCTGTTTACCTCGATTTTGTCATCAAGAGATTTTAGGATAGAGACGATTCTTCCCATGTAATGTTTTGATGTTATGGGAATAGGCATTTTACATAGGTCTTTAATATTTAAAGCGCGTTGAACCGTTGTATTCAGGTTCTCTTCTATGTATTGTTGTCCTTGCCTTGTTCTAATATAGTATAATACCCAATGTTTAATCAATTCATCTTCAATATCAATCATTCCCGTCGCTCGTACTAAGTTTGCACCAGCAAAAGATGAAGGGGCAATATCTACACAACCTACTGTTCCAACCAATGATATGATTAATTCACCACCTTTTAAAATTGTTCTTTTGTAGCTATTACTAATTTCCTCAGTTGTTTTATCACATTCAGAAACATCTCTGAGTCCTTTGACAACATTATTAACTTTTATAACAGGTATGCCATTTTTAGGTGAGAATCCAGGTTGAACTATTCCGTAACAAATCTTTCGATTAACTAATGAATCTAATCGAACTTCTTTCCACTCTTCCATAATCAGTCCTCCTTATGTTGCAGAAGGAAAAATTCCTTCTGTTGCTCAATCTCGCGACGCAGTTCTTCTTGCGTTGGCATATATGTAAGGTACTTCGCAGCAAATAGTTGGTCATTGTCGTTCAGTACGGAATAGCGTGCAATGTCTTCGTCTGTTTCAGCACAAAGCAAGAGTCCTATGGTTGGGTTGTGTCCTTCCTGTCGCACTATCTCATCGTACATTCTCACATACATATCCATCTGTCCAACGTCCTGATGACGAAGTTTTGAAGTTTTAAGGTCGATAAGCACAAAACTGCGAAGATGATAGTTGTAAAACACAAGATCTATATAATAATCTTCCTTCTCCGTATGAATATGCTTCTGACGGTCAACGAAGGCAAAACCTTTTCCTAATTCCATGAGGAACTGGATAAGATGATCGATGATGCTTTGTTCCAAATCGCTCTCCGCATAAGCCGTATTATTCTTAAAACCAAGAAACTCTGCCACTACAGGATTTTTCAGGTATTCCAGTTTGTCTTGCAATGGAGCAGTCAGTTGCCTCATCTCTCCTCGCACAGCGTCCTTATTCTGCGACTGGAGTAAACGATGATAGTACTGGCTGCTAACATTGCGCTGCAAGGTACGTGTACTCCACATTTCGCGTGCTGCTTCTTGCTCATACCACACTCTGCCTCTGTCCGTATTTTCCTGTAAAATAATACGGTAATGGGTCCATGATAGGCGAATAGGAGATTGTGAACGCAGTGAGTTCAAAATGTTTTTTAGATTATCTCCAGATTGTGAACGCGCTGTGTTCACAATTTGTTCTTCAATAGGTTTTCCGCTCACTGCGTGGAAAAAGTACGGGAATGACTTGTAGAAATCTAAATAGTGATACAGATTTCTTCTACTAAAGCTATCACCATACTTTTTTATTAATTGAACAGCTAATCTTTGAATGGTCTGTTCTCCATATTCTGCACGCTGGCCTTGCAGTATTTCATGCTGAATACGCATTCCTAACAACCAGTTGCGCTTGATAAGTGTTTCGTTGACCTGACGATAAGCCGATTCCTGAGCCTGCTCAATAATCTGACAAACATCCTGAAACAGCACATTATTCTGCTGTTCCACTTTTATTGCTATATTTTTATTCTCTTCCATCGTATTAATTGATTCCAAAACCAATACTACTCAACTGCTTCTTGATCTCATCCTCTAAACGATGGCTCTCTGCAAAGAGACCACTCAGTTCTGAGGTCAGGCGTTGTATCTTCTCTGCAAATGGTTCTCCATCATCTTCTTGCTCTGCTATGCCTACATAGCGTCCTGGAGTGAGGATAAAATCTTGGGCCTGAATGTCTTGCAAGGTCTTTACTGCACAATAGCCGGCTTCGTCTTCAAGGGTGCCATTACGGAAGGCATCGAAGGTATCAGCAATCTTGCGGATGTCAGGCTCCATCAGTTCACGAACGGCACGAGTCACCATCGTACCCATATTACGGGCATCAATAAACAAGACCTTACCTGCCTGTTGCTTGTTGCGAGACAGGAACCAAAGAGAGACAGGGATACCTGTACTATAGAATAACTGCGAAGGTAAAGCAATGATGCCTTCCACCAAGTCGGCTTCCACTATATGCTGACGGATTGTTCCTTCGCCACCCGTCTGACTGCTCAATGCACCATTTGCCAATACCAAACCAATACGGCCTACAGGCGAGAGGTGATGTATCATGTGCTGCATCCAAGCAAAGTTGGCATTGCCAGCAGGGGGAATGCCGAACTTCCAACGGGCATCCTTCTCCAGTTTATCTGCTCCCCAATCGCTGAGATTGAAAGGAGGATTTGCCATGATGAAATCAGCCTTCAATGTGGGGTGCTGGTCGTTAAAGAAAGTATCTGCATACGACTTACCCAAATTGGCCTCCAGTCCTCGGATGGCGACATTCATGTGGGCCATCTTCCAAGTACTGGGGTTGGCCTCCTGACCATAGACGCTGATATTGTTGATGTCCTTCTGGTGGTTATAGATGAATTTGGCACTCTGCACGAACATACCACCGCTTCCACAGCAGGGGTCATAGACACGGCCT
>CADCAX010000084.1 GCA_902799455.1 uncultured Prevotellaceae bacterium | reverse complement strand
GCGCCTATCTGACACAGTCCTACTCCGTGGCCCCAGCCTTTACCATTAAGGATGAAGCGGGCCGGCCAGGCTGATGGCTGATGGCTGACGGATGATGGATGAGGGATGAGGGCGGAGAGCTGTCCCAACAGGGTGTCACTCTTCTGAGACGTGGCAACAGTGAAGGCGGAGCTGTAGAGACAGGTGCGTGAAAGGGCTTTGCGGATAGCGAGCTCCTTACCGATTGTCTTTTCTGCCTTATCACCCACGATGCGCAAAGAGGAGATACGGCCACTCTTTCCACGCTCAAGAGCCTCGAGACTCAGTATGTGTCCGAAGTCTATTCCGAGGTTATCCTGCAGGATTGATGCGAGCTCCTCCTGTGTATATGTCACGAGCCAGTCGTGGAAGTCCAACGTCTCCTGATCATAATCCCTAAGCACCTCAGAAAGAATCTTCCTGTCCTGAGTATTACAATATGGGTCGTGAACGGAACGCAGATATGGTTTCTTGATATTCTCCCAGCAATACTGGAACTCCTCCGTAATGCCGCCACAGCACTTAGAATAGCGTGTATCGCATATCTCGCCCTGATATGCCAGCACCTGACCGCACGTCTCCCTCACAGCCTGCGCCACAGTAGGATTTACGGAAGAGGTGATTCCCTGATAACGCTGACAATGGTCATCGGCACACACATCATACAGCTCATGTGTTGCAGGACGCGATGTCGCCATCAGCCACGAACGTGAGATAATGGCATGTGCCTTGAGGAGTTCAAGTGATGAGGTGGCAGACATTTCAGAGGTTATGACACTCTCTATATACTTCTCTACGGGCAGTTCGTTAATTGCCGTTACGCCATCTTTCTCCACCACGAAATGAAGTGTTCCCACGAAGGTCTGTGTCTGCTGACGTTCCCAATGGAAGCCGATGCCTATCATCACATTCTCCAGAGAGAAGGTGCCCGGCTGACCACCGCTCTGTGAATCTGCCTCTCCATTTTCGGCAGGAGTGAATGTCAATTCCTTATATAATGTGCCATTCCATCGGATAGCGCCATCACAATATTCTGCTGTCTGCTGACCGGTAACGGTCTGTCCTTTAGCGATATAATTGCCGTGAAGGGTAAAGTGTATCTCTATGGCACGTACGATGCCCACCTTCACATTTGGAGCCTGTGCCATACGGGTGATGGAAGAGGCAGGCAGAGGCGTCTGGGCAGGGGTATGCACATCTTTCTTTATCCTGTCAGCGATATCTTGTGCCGTACGCATGGTGATGCTCACCTCCTGAAGAATAGCTGTTGCCTGCTCTACTGTCATGGCCTTAAAGTCCTCCTCCCTCGGAGTGATGATAAGTCCTGCCATATCGAGGGCGCCAGGTGACACCATAGGATTAGGATATGCTGCCGGACGATGGTTGCTGCGTGGGAAGACAAGGGTGATGTAGTCACTCTCCTGTTTCCATGCGACAATATTCATCATCGGCTCGCCCTTACCACTGTCCATAGCACGGTAAAGGCGGTGGAAATATGTTTCTTCTGTCTTCGCATTATTCGTTATAATCGCAAAAACAGGACATACGTAGTCAGTAAGAAGAGCCAGTTTCTCGCCCTCCTCATTATCGAGAATCACCTGCATGGTATTCTTGAGACGTTTCCATGCCGTCTGAATAGGCACTATGCCTGATGTTCCCGCCTGGAAATGCAGATGGTCAGGAGCGGATGCGCCACACAGAGGACCGTTATAGAACACCATAATGCGGGAATAGCGACGCAAGAGCTGACGGATAGTGCCGAAATTCCTGTATATTGCCTGTGGCGTATGAGCCGTCAAAGGTATCGTGAAGTGTTCAGGCAATATTGGGAACGGATTGACCAAAAGTTCATACGAAGCTTCCTTATCAATCTTTATCTGCTTTGAGAACTGCTCCTCAGGACGATTCTCCCTGCACAGGAAACAACGGCGTTTCATCAGGGCAGACTTCTCTATATTTGCACCTGTTGACACGATACGAGCAGGATTATACTGTACCTTCAGTTCATCCAACTCTTTCACCTTCACATTAGCGAGCTCCGCATAACGCTTACGCACCACATCCCAACGTTCCAGCTGACGATTATGGAAACGCTGCAAAGCGTCACCCATATCGGCCTTCAGCAAGCCGTCATTAACCTGCTGACGTGCCTTTATCTCTATTGTGCGCAGGCGGTCCTTGTAGAGGTTGTTGGCGTTTACCCTGTCAATGCTGAGGGCAGCATCGCTATTGCCACTCCATCTGCGACACAAATACAATTCTTCATATATACGACCAATCCTGAAGAAGCGGGAGAAGGCAAGACCTATGGCATAATCCTCGCCATAACTGGTATTGGGGAATCCGATATGACGTATCAGCGGTGTGAAGAAAGCGCGTGGAGCGCCGAGACCATTGATACGCAAAGCATTATTCGGACCGTTCTCATCTGTCCATTCCCTATGGTCTATGATTCCGGGAGGAAGGGTTTCGAGGTCGAAGTTACAGATACGATAGGTACCTATTATCATAGCGGCTTTCTGGCGATAGAAAGCGTCAACTATAGTCTGAAGGGTGTTTGGACTGGAGTATATATCATCGCTATCGAGCTGAATGGCAAAACGTCCGCAGTAGTCAGAATGAATGGCCTCGTTCCAACAGCCGCCAATGCCAAGGTCAGTACGTTCAGGAATAATATGTATCAGTCGTTTGTCACTTATGCTACCGAGGATAAACGGAGTCTGGTCGGTAGAGTGATTGTCAACAACGATAACATTAAAGGGGAATTTCGTCTTCTGGGAGAGAGCACTCTTCACAGCATCAGCTATGGTCTTCTCACGATTAAAGACTGGTATCACGACAGATGCCTCATATTCAAAATCCTGCTCGTTAAAGTCAACCTCTACCAGTTTACTGGTATCCACCTTGGCACCTATAGCGGTAAGATGTATGGTTGCCGCCTGCTCCATCTCAATCTGGAGGCTGCGATTCTGAGGATTGACATAGTCAAACTGTTTTGCTCCGCTGGCACGGGTATCACGTTCCTGTTCGGTGTACAGATATTCGTTCAGATGGAACAGTTCGCCACTACGTTGCAGGAAAAGACGGAAGGCATACCATGCGGCATAGGCATATTGCTGTTTTTGCTGTTTCAGGAAAGAACGCATCAGGCTGGAGCGGACAAGCACCAACTGGCCGAAGTCGAAATCATCACGAATAGAACCTTCCTGATAATCAATAGCAGGACACTTACGGACTTCCTTCTTTCCGTCGATGATTACCTCCTGATATCTGTCGGCATAGACGAGCACAGAAGCCGTCTCGCGCATAACACGCTGCATACGGGCCAGCGCATTCTGGCCAAGTACATAGGGAGTAGGTTTTAGTGATAACAGAACAAATTCAGTCTTAATCTGCGCCGCTATTGCGGTCATTTGTTCTGATGAAACTATCCCAGGGCTGCTGGGACAAAGGGTAAAAACATCAATATTAACCATGTTTTCGAATATGTAGTGTTACCAAAGAACTTATAAATCCAACTATCACGACTGTCACGAAGACGCCGAAGACATCAATATAATGTACGCTGACAGGATAGGCATCAACGATGAAGGAGCCATCGGCTTCGCCAAGACTGACTATGCCATACTGCTGCTGCAACAGACACAGGAGCAAGCCGAATATCACGCCAAGGATTGCACCAAGAATGCTTATTGCCCATCCCTCAAACAGGAATACGTTCCTAATGAGACTGTCACGCGCTCCCAGGGCACGTAAGGTCTGTGAGTCAGCCCTCTTGTCAATAATAAGCATAGACAAAGAACCTATAATATTGAAGCATGCAACGACAAGAATGAAGGTAAGGAAGATATACGCTATCAGTTTCTCAACCTTCATGATATTAAAGGTCTCAGACTGCTGCTCATACCTGTCCAGCACCTTGAAGTCTTTACCACATATCTTCTCTATTTTCCTCTTGACATCAGGGATATACAAATCGGGCTTCAGCTTCAGTTCCAATGACGTTATCTCACCGTCGCACTGGAACAGCATCCTCGCAAAACGCAGGGAGGTAATGATATAGTTCTTGTCGTATCGGGCCTGCTGGACGCAGAATACCACACCTGGGGATATCAGGGAGTCAACGACAAAGCCCTCGAGCGGATTCATCAGGTCCAGCTGCCCCACCCTATTGGGAGCATAGATATACAGGAATCCCTGATAACGTGCCGGCATATGTAATGTCTGTGCAAGGCGCAAGCCAGGAGTGCCATACTCCAAATCTGCAGCATGAAGTGCGAAGTTACCGTCGCCATAGCATATATCATTAATGTGTGTCAGCTTAGTAAAGGAATCGTCCACACCTTTTATGTAGACCATAGCCTGCTGGTCACCATACAGAGCCAGAGCTTGTTCCTCAACACATTCGGTAGCTACCGCCACCTCGTCAAGACTCTTTATCTCAACAAGTTTCGGATTATCTGCCGCACATGTTTTGCCAATGGCAGGCACGACCTTTAACTGGGGATCAAAACTGGTAAAGAAAGTGGCTACCAAATCCGAGAACCCATTGAAGACACTCAGGACGACGACAAGTGCCATTGTTGCTACCATAACGCCCACTACGCTGATAGCCGATATCACATTTATCACATTTGTGCTCTTTTTAGAGAACAGATATCGGAGAGCAATATATAACGATGTGCGTAGTGAAGAGGTTGACTGGCGCATGGTGTATTTACTTCTGCAACAACTCGTCTATGCGTTCTATATAATCAAGGCTGTCGTCAATGAAAAAGCGTAACTCTGGGATTATGCGCAACTGGTTGCGGACACGTGTTCCCAATTCATAACGTACCTGAGAACTGTTGCGCTGTATATTTTGCAGCAATTCCTCACTCTTTTCCGAGGGGAAGATGGACAGGTACGCCGTACATATGCTTAAGTCAGGAGAGACCTTTACACGAGTAACACTAACCATAACGCCCCTCATGGCACGCGTCTGGCTTTGAAAAATAAGGCTTAACTCTTTCTGCAGCAGCCTACATATCCGGTTTTGTCGTGTTTCTTGCATAATGGTTTATAGTTTACGGTTTACAGTTTACCGTTTATGGTTTAAGAATTGAAAGCTGCGTATATTTTAGCTGCAATTTCAGCCATTTCCTCAGAAGGCAGAGAAAGTTTCTCCCTACGGAAATCCATATCTCCCTCTGTATCCATCGGCATAAGATGAATGTGGGCATGTGCCACTTCCAGGCCAAAGACACTCATACCAACTTTCTTACATGGGAAAGCCGCCTTGATAGCCTTTGCAACCTTTTTGGCAAATACAAAATAACGGGCAATCTCCTCATCATCCATATCAAAGAGATAATCGACCTCCCGACGTGGGATTACAAGGACATGAGCTTTTACCACAGGGTTAATGTCCAGGAAAGCATAGAATTCTTCATTCTCTGCACACTTATAGCTGGGAATCTCACCAGCAGCAATCTTTGAGAAAATATCCATGACTATAAAGTTTAGGGTTTAAAGTTTAGAGTTTAAAGGCAGTTTTAAAGTTTAAAGTTGAGAGTTGAAAGGTCTATAACCGATAACCGTTAACCGATAACCGTTAAAGGTCAATAGCTGATATTTTCGATTTTCAGCTTCAGAATACCATTAGGCACCTTTACTTCCACTTCATCGCCCACCTTGTGATTGAGCAATGCCTGCGCGATAGGTGTTTCGATAGAAATCTTTCCTTCGCGAAGATTAGCTTCATTGGCACTTACTATGGTATAAGACATTTTTGCCTTATTACCGAGGTTAGTCATTTCCACTTTACTGAGCAACTGAACAGCATCAGTAGAAAGGCGACTCTTATCGACAATCTTGGCATCAGCAATTTGTGTCTTCAGAGCATTTATCTTCATAGCCAAATTAGCCTGTGCCTCTTTTGCTGCATCATACTCGGAATTCTCTGATAAGTCGCCCTTGTCACGTGCTTCAGCAATAGCAGCACTGACCTTAGGCATTTCTACCGCCTCGAGACGGTGAAGTTCGGCTACCATATTTTCGTAGCCCTCTTTTGACATGTAAGCCATATTTTATCTGTATTTATACAAAAAAACAACAACCCCGAGAAAGCTCAGAGTCGCATATTAGTTCCATTAAATTTCGGCACAAAGGTATAAAAAGTTCCTGTCTTGTCCCATAATATCGTTAAATTTTATATTTTTTTAGTAAAAAAACGCGAAAAAGGACGGTTCAATACTACGCTCTCACCTTTTTTTTTATATCTTTGCACACGATTTGAATATTTACGCGTAACATATGTATACAACTATCACCGCCGCAGAAGCGGCTTCACTCATCAAAAATGGCGACTCATTAGGCCTGTCAGGATTTACTCCTGCAGGAGCGCCAAAGGCTACAACAAAGGAATTAGCAAAGATTGCTCAGGCAGAACACGAGAAAGGCAATCCTTTCAAAATCAACCTATTCACAGGAGCATCAACAGGGCAAAGTACTGATGGCGACTTGGCAGCAGCCAAAGCCATAGACTTCCGTGCCCCTTACACCACAAACCCCGATTTCCGTTCTTGTGTAAACAAAAACGAGATTCGCTACAACGACCTGCACCTCAGCCATATGGCACAGGAGCTGCGCTATGGTTTCTACGGCCCATTGAATTGGGGCATCATAGAGGTTTGTAAGATAGAAGATGCTGGAGACAACTATAACGTTTCCCTCACTGCTGCAGGAGGCATTTCGCCAACTGTTGCGATGATGGCAGAAAAGATTATTCTGGAGCTTAACAGTTTCCACAACGAAGGAGCAGGCCAGCTGCACGATATTTTCGAGCCACTGAACCCTCCTTACCGTCAGCCATATATGATTACATCGGTCAGAGACAGAATTGGTAAGCCATATCTGTCTATTCCGAAGTCAAAAGTTGTCGGAGTGATAGAATGTAACATTCCTGACGAGGCACGTGCCTTCAAGGGAACAGACCCTATCACAGACCAGATTGGTGCAAACGTAGCACATTTCCTGCTAGGCGACATGAAACGTGGCATTATTCCTCCAGAATTCCTGCCTCTGCAGAGTGGTGTCGGAACAACCGCCAATGCTATTCTTGCTGCCCTCGGCAAAGATAAAAACGTACCAGATTTCAACATTTACACAGAAGTCTTCCAGAACGCTATCGTTGACATGATGTTGTCAGGACGTGTGAAGGATGCATCAACATGCTCCCTTACCGTTGACAATGAATGTCTGATGAAGGTTTATGACAATCTTGACCTCTTCTCAAAGCATCTCGTAATCCGTCAGTCAGAGATAAGCAACTCTCCAGAAGTAATACGCCGACTTGGTGTTATCGCCATCAATACCGCTATTGAGGTTGACATCTATGGCAACGCCAACTCTACACACATCAGCGGCACAAAGATGATGAACGGCATCGGTGGTTCCGGTGACTTTGAGCGTAACGCATATATTTCTATCTTCACTTGCGCTTCCACTGCAAAGGGTGGCATGATATCATCTATCGTACCTATGGTAAGCCATCAGGACCACTCTGAGCATGACGTTAATGTCATAATCACAGAGCAAGGTATTGCTGATTTGCGCGGAAAGGCTCCAATAGAGCGTGCCCAGCTGATAATAGAAAATTGTGCACACCCAGACTATCGTCCTATTCTGCGTGAATATGTTAAGATAGCTACCGGTGGACAAACACACCATAACCTGCCATGTGCTTTTGCTATGCAAAATTTATTACTACTATGGCAAACTTATCAAATTTCTCCCTTGAAGGGAAAAACGCCTGGATTACAGGCGCATCGTACGGAATCGGTTTCAACATCGCCAAAGCATTTGTTGCTGCTGGTGCTAACATGATTATCTTCAACGACATCAACGAGGCAGCCCTGCAGCGTGGACTTGACAACTACAAGGAAGCTGGCATCACAAATGTGAAAGGTTATGTTTGCGACGTTACAGACGAAGAAGGTGTAAAGAAACTCGTAGATACTATCCATAAGGAAGTTGGCCAGATTGACATCCTCGTAAACAATGCCGGCATCATCAAGCGCATCCCTATGCACGAGATGAAGCGTGCTGATTTCCAGCAGGTTATCGACATCGACCTTGTTGCCCCATACATCTGTTCTGCAGCAGTATTGCCAGAGATGATGGAGCGTAAGGAAGGAAAAATCATCAATATCTGCTCTATGATGTCAGAACTGGGTCGTGAGACAGTATCTGCCTATGCAGCTGCCAAGGGTGGTCTGAAGATGCTTACACGAAACATCTGCTCAGAGTATGGCGAGTACAACATCCAGTGCAACGGCATTGGCCCTGGTTACATCGCTACTCCACAGACAGCACCACTGCGTGAGAGACAGCCAGACGGCAGCCGTCATCCGTTTGACAGCTTTATCTGCGCAAAGACTCCAGCAGGACGTTGGCTCGACCCATCAGAGTTGGGTGGACCAGCAGTATTCCTTGCATCACACGCATCTGATGCTGTGAATGGACACGTATTATATGTTGATGGCGGTATCCTTGCATACATTGGAAAGCAGCCATCTTAAAAACAAATCTTAATTTACAATTCTTTTGTACAGATTTAAAAACATAACCATAATGTTGTCAGCAGCGCTGATGCTGCTGACAGCATCGTGTAAGTCAAGTGACGAAGGTATAACGCCAAGTGACCAAGTAGGTATCACAGCTGCTACATTTGGATCACTTCGCAGGCAGAGTACAACAGGAAGTTCATACTCTACCTACGTACCATCATCTGCTACCTACCCCATTTTCATAGACCACATAAAGGGCGAGATATATAATCCCGACTCGTTGCCGGTACGTACAATCCCATCCAAGATTCTTCTTACGTTATCTTTCAAGAACAACTCTTCCGGAGTTCTTGAATCA
>CADCAX010000083.1 GCA_902799455.1 uncultured Prevotellaceae bacterium | reverse complement strand
CAAGGGAAATCCCTCGTCCATCAGTCGTCCCTCACCTTCAAGAGCCGACACAAACTCAGGAGTGATGATGTGGCTGTGCACATCAATCACGCCCTGAGCCATTGTTGCAGTTGCAATCATTGTCGCAAGCAATATATTAAACAAATGCGGTAGCAAATTCTTCATTCTTAACTCTTAATTCTTAACTTTTAGAGGCTTTCCTTAAGTACTTGTACTACTTCGTCGCGATTCAGAATGTAGTAGCCACCCTGACAGATAGGGCAGGCATCAGCCATTCCCTCAATCAGTTCTGGCTTAGCACCGCAGTCGGTAATATTCATCGCTAGTCCCAATTCGCGCATCCATTGCTCCATCGTCTCCAGACCCTCGATGGCCACCTGCTCGTCTGTCTTACCATCAATAGAAACGTTCCATACGTTGACAGCGCGGTCGATGAGGGTGTTGAGTGCCCAGGTGGCTGTCCACATGATATTCGAGCGAGCCTCGTAGTCCTCTGGGTTGACATTAGCCTTGCGTGAGCTGACGATGAGTGAGCGCATCAGACCCTCTGCGATATAGTCGCTGGTGTTGTCGTCGGTGCCGGAGAGATACTGCTCCAGAATGTGACTCATGATGTCGTAGATACCTGCCACCATCTGATACTTGGGAACAGTAAAGGTGAAGCGAGGGTTAAGGATGGCGAAGTCGGGGTTACGGAAGTTATAGAACAACTTGCGATTCTCAGAGTGACTGGAGATAACCGAGCAGCTATCCATCTCAGAACCTGTGCCAGCCATCGTCAGCACGCAGCCTACAGGAATCCAACGGCAGGTCATAGGCTGCCAGTTCTTGAAGTAATACTCCCAAGGGTCGCCGTCGTACCAGGCACTACCTGCTACAGCCTTGCAGTAGTCAACAGTAGAGCCACCGCCTACGCCAAGGATGAAATCAACATTCTCCTGGCGAGCTGTGTGGGCACCTTCAAGTACCTTTTCTATAGTAGGGTTCGGCATTACGCCGGCAATCTCTATTACCTCACAGCCAGCCTTCTTTAGCTCTGCCATCACCTGGTCGTAGATGCCGTTGCGCTTAATGCTGCCACCTCCATAGCAGAGCATCACCTTCTTGCCATAGTTCTTCAGTTCTTCACTCAGTTTGCTCAAAGAATCCTCACCAAAGTGCAGCTTCGTGGGATTGTGGAATGTAAAATTGCCTAACATTGTTTTTTAAATTTAAGTTTTGTATTTATGATTTCTGGGTGCAAAGGTACGCACATTATATTATATAGGTATTACACAAATTGGCTGATTATATACCAATTTCACAGAAATTGCTTAAAAAACGTGAAAAACATACCATTATTAGACTATTTTACATAACTTTGCAACCGGTATGAGGAATATTTTGAAGGTAGAAACTCCTAACGACTATGCTCGTTTTGTGGATGCACCGGTCTTGCACCCTCTGATAAGTATTATCCATTATGACGAGTTGGCGCCCTTCCGTCATAGCCTGAACAACTATGGCGTCTATGGGTTGTTTATTCAGCGACGGTTTCCCTTCAATCTCTCTTACGGCATGAGGAAATTGCAGGTGAGCGATGGTTCTATCATTGCAGTCGAGTCAGGACAGATAGGCGGTTTGGAGGATAATGGCGAACGCATTTCGTTGTGCGGTTGGGTACTGCTATGGTCGCCCGAACTGTTGCATGGTAGTGAGTTGGAACGCCAGATAGACAGCTATCAGTTCTTCTCGTATTTCTTCGATGGTTCGCTGCGCATGGAGCCTGACGAATGGCTCTGCATCACGCAGTTGCTTACCCAGATGCGTCAAGAGCTGCAGACACATGAGGATTCTCCTTCACTACGAAGCATCCTATTAGGTTATCTGCGCCTGATACTGGAATACTGCAACCGTATATACCTGCGCCAACTGTCAGAAGAGGATAGGGGAGAAAGCGACCTGCTGAAACGTTTTCACGACCTGTTGCAAACCTATTTCCGCGAGAACCGTCAACTGTCACAAGGCTTACCCACCGTTGCCTGGTGTGCCTCCGAGCTGGCCTACTCACCCCGTTACTTTGGCGATTTGATTCATAAGGCCACGGGCGGTACAGCCATCGGTTACATACATAATTATATAATAAATCAGGCGAAAAGTCTGCTGATGCAAGGTCATAACATCAGCGAGACTTCCCGCCTGTTGGGTTTCGACTTCCCCCATCATTTTACTCGTCTCTTCAAGCGCATCACGGGACTTACGCCCAGTGAGTTCTTAGGGAAATCCGATGCTGGCTCAAAGACAGACATTGCATCGTGACATGTCGTCCGAGGGTGTCAATGACTATTTGTTTCTGCTTGCTGCCACCCAGACGGGTTCCTCACTCATCACGGGCTTGTTGACGGCCATCACGCCATAGAGGTTGTGAGGCACGCAGGTCTGAGTTCCCAGGTTTTACGTAGTCCATATTATCTCTGCTTTTTGAATATCAGTTTCATCGTCTTTGGATCGAGTGGTTTCATCGTGGGTAGCTTCAGGTCTTTCACCATGTGGAGCGTGCCCTGCTTGTATTTTTGGAAGTGGTCGGTCTTCAAGTGCTGCTGATAGGCTTTCTCGGAGGCATAGTACTCGTGTATTCAAAAAACACTTCGGTCTCACTCCCAACGAGTTTCTACGAAAATGAGAAACGAGGTATCTCTCTTCGGACATAATGGAGTTTGTCGAATTTTATCCAGTTAATAAAATATTTATTGCCGAAATGACTTTCATAGTTGTTTAGCGAAAATTTAGAAAAACTCCGTCGATTGCAGAAAACTTACATTTAGGCGAGTTCTCTTTCTATACCACAGAAGTTAACTCAAAATGAAATGTTTTTCATGAAAACGTTTTTCAGTCAAAAGGAAAGTGGAATGAGAAGGGGAAAGTATAAATTGGTTCATCTTCAGTAAAAAGAAAAATGTGAATTTTGGGAAACATCAAGCCGTTTCATTCGGCAAAGTTTAGGTTTACGTTTACTCATGTATAGATGCATGCATCTCTAAACTTAAAGATTAAACCTTCAATCTCCTGATTTGGGTTTACAATACCTTATTATCATATAAGAACATCTAAACTTAAACCTAAACCTCCGGCATTGAAATTCATCCGTTTTTCTTTTAATCGAAATAAGAAATTGGTAACTGGAAGTGGTTTTTGCCTTAATTTATATTAAAAACAGACGTATTCTTATGAGAAATGGTTGAGAAGTCGCAAAAAAGCATTAACTTTGTAGACATAATTTGCGGAATGTGTTTTAGCGGCATGTGATGCAACAGTTGAAGAATAAATGCATACAAAATCTGAAATCTTAGAGGCATTCTCCCGCCTCCTCGACATACAGGATGAGTTGCGAGAGAAATGCCCATGGGATAATAAACAGACAAACGAATCGCTGCGACCTCATACGATTGAGGAAGTATATGAGCTCTGTGACGCCATTCTCTCTGATGATCCGAAGGAGATACAGAAAGAGATGGGTGATGTCATGGAGCATCTTGTTTTCTATGCCATGATAGGCAGGGAAAAGGGACTTTTTGATATGGGGGATGTGTTGGAGAAAGAAGCTGACAAACTGGTATTCAGACATCCGCATATCTATGGCGACAAGACTGCTGAAAACCCAGATGAGGTAAGCAAGATATGGGAGCAGGTGAAGCAGAAGGAGAAGGATGGTAACAAGACTGTCCTGTCTGGTGTTCCGAAGTCGCTGCCATCTTTGATAAAGGCTTACCGCATTCAGGACAAAGCACGTAATGTGGGCTTTGACTGGGAAGAGAGAGGAGATGTATGGGAGAAGGTATATGAGGAGATAGGAGAGCTGAAAGAAGAATTTGAGAAAGGAAACAAAGAAGCAGCAGAGAAGGAATTGGGCGACTTGCTCTTTGCCATCGTGAATGCTGCACGATTATATCATATGAACCCTGATACGGCTTTGGAACACACGAACCGTAAGTTTATCACACGATTCGAGTATATAGAGAAAAAAGCTAAGGAGATGGGGCGTAATATTAAGGACTTAACTCTTGGAGAGATGGAAAAACTTTGGGAAGAAGCAAAAAGTGTATTACTGTGTATCATGACAATTCTTGTTGTTGCAGCATGTACTAATACAACAAGGCCAAACATGGATATCGAGGACGAAATGGTCGGGGTTGCTGACAGCGCTATATATGGTACTGTAGGCGATGCCACAAGTATGCATGTACTGACGATTGTTACAGATAACGGTCGTGAGATGGCTGTGGCAATGAATCAGGATACCATTCCTTCTGATATTCAGGGAGGTCTGTATGCAGGTGATAATATATGTGTGACGACAAAGCCAGACCCATCTGACCCGAGAAAGGGTATGAAGGTTATCGCAAAAGCTGTCAATATAACATCATTGTTGGGACATTGGACTTCTCTGGACCGTAACTTCACTATGAAGGAGAACGGCATAATAGAGGGCAAGAATAATATTGAGTCAAAGCCTTATACCTCATGGCAGATGAGAAACTGCCAGTTGATACTCAATGCTGATACCTTTGATATTATAGCTCTGACACCTGATTCCCTGATTCTTGAGGGAGATGACGGAGTGTATGGGTATAAGAGGAAGAGATAAAGTTTAGCGGTTAGCACTCAAAATAACAGAAAAGATTAAGGGCTGGCATTACAAAAATGTCAGCCCTTAAAGAAAAATTGACTGTCTCACGACAATCAACCTTCATTAACCTTAATAATCTAATACCATGAAAAACACGGTGCAAAGGTATGCATTATTTTTTATATCTACAAATTTTTTGTGCTCAGACTAAAAAACTTTTATATTTTTTAACAGAACAGGCTCCTCTTTTTTGTCAGATGGAGCAAATGGTTCCCTTAAAGTGACCTGTGTCAGTAGTGGAGATACGGATGTTATTGTTGCTTCTGCAAAGCGGAAGGCTCCGTCTGAGAAATCACGGGCTTTTTCAAGCTTCCAGATTATCTTTCCGGAAGCGTTTGCGTCACTCCTTATATTATATAGGTATGCGCGCGTGTCAGGTTCGGGGAGGGGTAGGGTGATTAAGAGTATCACCTTGTCATCAGCCACTTTTGCAAGTTCGTATCTCATATTGTCCTTGCTGAAGATGATGAGGCTGTCGCTGTTATGTGTCACTTCGGTAGTACCTCCGACCTTCTTTGGCATTATGGTGTCGGGGATACTCTCGTATATCTGATCGAGAGTCTGTGACATCACCGGCAGAGTAAAAAGGGAGCTGTATAGTATGATTGCAAAAAATAGTCTTTTCATAGCCATTATTTCTTCTTGTTCTTTTTGTTGTTCTGCTTCATGAGGCTGTAGGCAGAATACAGTCCCAGCTCTCCTGCTTTCGACAGGTCTGCCTGCGACTTCTCTATCTCGTTGGTATGCAGATATGCAAGACCTCTGTTATAATAGGCGTGTGAGAAATATGGGTCTATCTCGATAGCCTTCGTGAGATTCTCTATTGCCTCGGTATAGACGCTGTCACGTGCCTGATGGGTTCCCAGATTGTAATAATCCTGTGCCGTCTTGGGCACTCTGACTTCTGTGTATTCCGTCTTCTCTACCAGACTGTCACGCTGCATCACGATATAAGGCTGGTAATGCTCCGTAATCTGTCTGTTCTGTATCTTTCCACGATATTCGCTCTTGTATTCCGGCTCTTGTGAAGCATCATCCTCTACTACTATCTGGTCATACTTTTCGAGGTCTATATCAGACAGCTTTCGCATCTGCTGCAGTTTTGCTGATGACCACCTGTTCTGCACTCCGAGGTGTTTGTCCATCTGGGCCTTCAGAATGCGATATTCGTCTTTCTCGGCATTTGCTGTCTGTCCCAAGCGGCGATAGCAATCTGCACGGAATTTCAGACCTGTCCAGAAGTTGGGGAATTTCTTTATTACGATGGAATAATCTCGGATGGCGCTTTTCAGGTCTCCTGTCCTGTCCTCCAGAATGGCCCTGTTGAATAATGCCATGATGTTGCCGGGCTCCAGGCTCAGGACGTAGTTGAAGTCTTCTATGGCCCTGTTGTCGTCACCTACCTGTTGTCTCAACAATCCTCTGTTATAGTGTGCGAGGAAGTTGTTGGGGTCCAGTTCCAATGCCGTATCATAGTCGTTCATGGCCCCACGCAGGTTGTTGTTTCTCAGTCGTACGTGAGCCCTGTTGACGTAACATCTTACGTCCTTCGGTTTGTAATGTAAGGCTTTGGTGTAGTATTCGTCTGCCTCTTTCCACATGCTTTTGGTAAAGGCGAACATCGCTTTTACCCTCCATGCGCTGGCATTGTGTTCGTCAAGTTCCAACCCTTTGTCTATCCATTTCTCTGCCTCTATGGTGTCACCAAGATTCATGTGCGCCTCAGCCTTCATGAGGTATGCGCTGGAGTTCTTCTGCCATTTCTGTATCAGGGTGTCCAACTGTAGCAGGCAGGTGTCATATTCCTTATTCTCCAGATAGCATGCTGCACGGTTATACCAGTAGTTCTGGTTTGCCGGCTCTTGGGAGATGGCTTTCGTATAGTCTGCTATAGCATCTGTGAAGTTATCCTGCTTGATGCGGGTGATACCACGAAGGTCATAGAGCTCCGTGACGTACGGATTAAGCCTCAATGCTTCTGTGGCGTCGCTTTCTGCTCCCTGCCAGTCGTCAAGATAGTATTTTGCGATGGCACGCAGCTGCCAGGGTTCCCACAGGTATGGCTTGGCTGCTATAGCCTGGTTGAAATATTGTATGGAGAGGACATAGTCCTCATAGTGTAATGCTATGCGTCCGCTGAGAATTAGCTTGTCAACGTTATATTGCCCATATACTGATGATATGGGGAATATGCAGAATATGACATACAGTAAACGCTTGAGCATTTGTGTTTTCTTATTTGGCTACCTTAACCTTGTAGCCTGTTCTGAAACGTCCCTGCAGCAAAGCCTTAAGCTTTGATTTTATCAGCTGCTTCCTCAGTGGAGAGATGCGGTCTATGAACATCTTTCCATCAAGGTGATCAAATTCGTGTTGCATGACACGTGCCAGATAGCCTTCCACCCATTCGTCGTGCTCCTCGAAGTTTTCATCCTGATAGGTAACATGAATCCTTGTCGGGCGAACCACGTTCTCGTGTATTGCCGGTAATGACAGACAGCCCTCTGAGGAACTCTCCGTATTCGTGTCGTCATAGTCTGTGATATGGGGATTGATATACACCTTTCTGAATTCTTTGTATTCAGGAAAATCTTCCTTCAGGGGATCCAGGTCTATTACTACCAATCGTATTGGCAGTCCTATCTGCGGAGCAGCAAGTCCTATACCCTCGCTGTTGGCAAGGGTTTCCCACATGTTGACAATAAGTGTTTTGAGGTCGGGGTAGTTAGCATTAATATCTTGAGCAACCTTTCTCAAGACAGGCTGACCATATGTATAGATGGGTAATATCATCTGTGGCTTAAGTAATCTTGTAATATTATTGTTGCAGAAACTTTGTCAACGAGGGCCTTGTCCTGTCTGGCTTTTTTGTGCAGTCCTGCATCAAGCATTGTCTTGTGTGCCAGTACTGAAGTGAAACGCTCGTCATATCCCTCAATGGGTATCTCCGGATGAGCATTTCTCCAACGGCTTTCGAACGACTTTACCCTCGCCATATTCTCTGACGGCATACCGTTCGATTGCTTCGGCTCTCCGATGATGATGCGTTCTACTGACTCTCGCTGAATGTAGTTTTCGAGATATTCGAACAGCTTGTGAGTATCTACAGTATCAAGCGCACCGGGCACTATCTGTAATTCATCTGTTACAGCAAGCCCGGTGCGCTTCTTTCCGTAGTCTATAGCAAGTATCCTAGACATTTACTTCATCAGAAGCCAAGCGTCAGGATATGTAGCCTTGAGTGATTCCTTTGTGCTTATAGCGCTGCTCTTGTCGTCGTGTGTAGTGGCAATCACACGATACATGTTGCGGTCGCTGTTGTATGCTATCTGTGCATCATAGCCAGCATTTCTCAGAGTGTTCTGCAGACCGTCAGCATTTGCACGTACACCGAAAGAACCTACTACTACAGAGTAAGCCTTCAGACCGGAACCGCTTACAACGTTAACGCTCTCCTTGCGAACAGGAGTGTTGTCAACAACAGTTGTTGTCTGCTGTACAGGCTGCTGTACCATTGGGGTAACAGGAGCTTGGGTCTGTACTGGTGCCTGATATTCTGGCTGCTGCTGTTGTACTGGCTGTTGTGCGTACTGTTCCTGAGCCTTAGCCTTTTCGTAAGCCTTACGATAAGCGCTTTCTTTTGAAGAACTACAAGCTGTGAATGCAATTGCTGTGCATACTAATGCACTGAAATAAAAAATCTTTTTCATTTGTTTTATTTGTATTAAAGTGATATAATTCTGTTAATTCGTTGCAAAGGTACGAAAAAAAATGTAAAAAAAATTTGTTT
>CADCAX010000082.1 GCA_902799455.1 uncultured Prevotellaceae bacterium | reverse complement strand
CCTTCTGCCATCTTTGTGAGGTATACGGCACGTTCGCATGCTGGGGTCTTGGCCCATTCCTTCTGAGCTGCACGTGCTGCATCCAGAGCACGCTCACAGTCTTCGATAGTGCCTTCCGGCTGACGTGAGATAACTTCCTCTGTTGAAGGGTTTAATACTTCGATGTACTTACCGTTACTACTTTCAACGAACTCTCCGTTGATGTACATTTTCAAATCTTTCATAGATGTAATAAATTAGGTTTGAATAATAGTTTTACAAAAATCTGTTTCTATTTATTATTTGTGTTGGGTTTAAATATGAGGTGTAATATTGCGAACTGTACCAGCATCGCGATGCCCATTACGATAATCGGAGCTATGTAACGGTTTATGCCTAACTGCATGCAACACCAGAAGAGTACTATGTGCAACAGGAAATTTACTCCGTGGCTGCCACAGAAACCTATGAATTTCTTTATGGATGGAGTGGCGTGGAATGTGAAGTAAGTTGTTGTGATATAGTTGATGATGAATGATACGATATATCCGATGGCATAAGAGACATTAACCTCTATGAACAGTTGCAAGAGGAAATATACGGCATAGTGGACGCTGGCGGCGAAACAGCCGTTCAGGACAAAACGTATAAACTGCGCTTTGCCGGCATCACTATGGAGTATGGTGTCAATGGATTTCAATTATTAATTAAGAACTTTGAATTATTAATTATATATATTCCTGGCTGTGACATTGTTGATACCTTAGTACCATCGAGACGATAGATTACATCCTTCTGTCCTTTAGCCTTTAGCTTCTGACCTTCGACATTCTTAATACCAGTCGGACCTTCTAAATAGGTGAGTCTGAAGTTCGTAAAGATGGTCCAGTCATTTGTAATGACACTTTCCTTCTTTATTCCGATTGTCATCGTCCCTGATTCGTCAACAGTCACATCCGTTCCGAAATCATAGCAGTTGCTGAGGAAGTACTGTCGTGATTGCTCCATATTGTCAGGAACAAAGCCCAAAGAAGTAGAGGCTCCCAGATTGCCCATCTTACCTGCCTCGCTGCATATACTTGGAAGGTTGACTGTTGCGTTGTTGGCATACATCTTAGCATTTGCAGCGAATGTTTCATTTTTGTAAGAGGTAGCAGCCTGTGTATATGTGCCGTCACGATAGAATCCCTGACAAGACAGACGATATTTTCCTTCTGGCAAACCTGTAACAACCTGCTGGATGTCGAATGAGGTACATTGCCAGAATTCCTGTGAATTATAGTTGGTGTTTTTAGCACCGCTGCCTAAGGTGCTTGTTATTGTCCAGCCGTCTGTGCTGTTGCCGGCAAAGTGTGGATTCTTGATATAGCTGGTCATATCATCGCCAGGCTGAGGTGTGTTGGGAACAGGAACTTCTGTATTCTCAATCTCCAGTCCGCTTGGGGTCAGAGTGACCTTGACGGCTTTTTCCGCAGTCATCTGTACATTCTCAGAGAAGGTGCCGTTGGAATTGACGCCCCTTATTGTTATCTCTGCGTCGGCATCAGGTATGATGCAAATCTCATTGTCGGAGAGGATTTGCACCCTCATCTTAGCCTCGCTATCGATAAAGAAATTTATCGGTTTTGCAAACGAATTATTTTGAGAAAGTTCGTAGGCGCCCAATGTGGACTGGTTGTTTTCTACCACTACCCCAGGAGCATAGATGGGCGCTCCCATGCCGGCGATACTGACAGCTGTTGAAGTGGAGTTGACTGTGTTGCCAAAGAAGTTTGCCACCATTACGTAGTACCTTCCGGATGGGTCGCGAGCTATGATGCCGTTCCATCCGTCATTTTTAAAGGACAGCCTTGTGATGGCGTCTGCCATAGCCTTGGTGGTCTCGGCTGTAACGTTAGAATAATATACAAGGTGTCTTGCATCAACGACGTCATTAGCCTTAACAGATCTTGAATCGTCGCTGTACATTGGATAGAGCTTGGAGGTGTAAATAGAGTTGTTTGCCCCACGATCTCCGAATGCGATCTTCTTGCCATTATGACCTGCAACACCTATTTCGTTGTCTATGTTCACCCAATCTGATGAGAAGGCAGATTGGCTGACTCCGTCTGTCTGCTTCCAGGTTATGTCGCCCTCGCCATTATCATAATAGAGGGTACGCTTCAGCTTTGTCAGCTCATCAGTAGAGATCGCCAGCAAACCACCCTTTTCTGCTGTTATGGTACAAGCGGTATTCGCCTTTACGCAGTCGAGATACATGACAGCATTTCCTGGAGTAGAATATATCGCGAAGCGGTTATCCAGCGCCTTGTCATTAACAGCCAGCTCACCATTCATTACCCAAGCGTTTCCATCCAACTGATATATACCGTTGACAACTGGCGATGCGTTGGTGCCCTTACCACTTACTTCATACCATCCTGTGATGTTTCCTGAATTGTTTGCACGATAAGGTACTATGATTTTGTTCTTGTCGGCTTTGTCGGCAGCAAAATATCCTGTATATGACTTCAGTCCTTCTGACCATGAGAAGCAAGAGAAACGCTCTGGGGTATATGCTCTCACTACGTTCTGACATTCGAGTACCATCGCCTCGCTATGAGCATTGCGGAACTCTTCCCATGATGTCGGTGTGATGTCGGCAGTAGAGTTTGTGAGGTGCATGAGGTATGTCATCATCACACGATGTGCCTCCACACCCATACGACGTGCTGCTACATCAGGGCGCAACAACCATGAGCCGTCTGTTGTTGTCGTCTGACGAGCCTTTATCTGCTTGTATGCCAGATTCTCCAGCAAGAGGGCATTAGGATCTCTTTGGAAGCATGCCTGGGTGGAGTATGATGTAATCTGATCATACAGGAACAACGACCAGTCATTTCCGTTAGGCATAGCCAGTTCTCCATCAGCAAGGGCCAGCCAATTCAATACATTGTCCATAACCTCCTGATTGTTATGCTGCAGGGCGTTTGACTGCCAAGGATTCTCACGGGAGCCTTGGAATAGCTTCAATGCCAATGCTGCTTCACCAAGTTCCTGCATTACGACATTCTGGTATGATGTGTGGAAGAGGTTGTGGTTCTGTAGGGTGTAGTCAGAATAAAGGTTGTTGCCTTTATAAAGGTCTGCAACAGAAGTGGCATTGTAGTCAGGGTCTATAGCGTTAGCATTTGAGGCGTCGCTATAGTGGCTGTATGAATTGATGGCAAACAGACGCATGCGCTCAAACCATTTTTCTGCCAAAGCATCATCTGGGAACAATCCGAGTGTGGCAGCCAGAACATCAGCCTCCCAACCATTCTCTTCCGACTTCGTATCACCAGCATAACCAGTCGGAACAGTACGGTTCAGTTCATAGTTACATTCTGCTTTCAGTAGAGCATAGATATATCCTTTCTGGGCATCCGAGAGTTTATCCCATTGGAAGAATGCCGAATAGGCCACAGACATAGCCCACAGACTTGACTCCCAAACTGCATCAGATGTTGAGGTGGAACCCCAATAGTCACCACCTGAACATATCTTCAGTTTGTTGGCCTTGTGGGTGGAGTAGGCATAGATGAGGCTCTTCATAGCATATTCCTCAAGCAGGTCATATGTGATGCCGTCAGGAAGTGCTATGCCGGCAGGCTTAGCATACTTCACCAGGAAGGCGGCAATCATCGACAGGTCGGCATTGGGGCGTACACCTTTCTCACCGCTTGGACATATTGGCGAGGTACCATTCTCTGTATTGTAGAAGAAGCCGCAGCTTTCGTCGATGCTGTTAGGACTGGCACATTGGAACCAATAGTTCTTCATATATGGAGTGAAGCGGGCCAGCATCTTCAGAAGGTCTGTCATCATCTCGCTTTCAGGAACAAAGGTGTTGTCAATAATACCCTCTGTAGGCGAAGGAACATCTCCTTCTGTCGGGTCTGGGTCAACTGTCTCATTTGTCACATCATAGAGCTTCACGTTGTCTATCATAACACAAGAGCCTCCGCTTACCCATGTGATGGCGAATCCGAGAGGTATCTGTTTCTCTTCCGTAACAGTAAAATCAACACTTACTGTTGACCACGCCATTGTTGGGAAACAAGGGACGCTGCCTTTTGTGAAAGGGGTGTTGGAATTGTCGCTTCCTGCCACAATCTTTATGCTTGAGGTAGCCGTACCATTGTATGCAGAGCGGATATCGGCAGTAAAACGATATTTACCTGGAGTTAATGTTACGCTTTGGTTTAGAGTAGAAGAACCTGTGCTCCATCCCATACGAAGGTAGTAACCTTGTGTGCCATTGGTAAGAGTTGTTACCTTGCCAAAGTTGTTGTCGGTAAAGCAGTCGGTAGTAATAATCAGCTGTTTGTCTATTGTAGAACCGCTATAGGTCCATCCGACAGGCTGGGGTTGGATATAGCCACGCAAGCCGTCAGCACTTTCCGTCTTCTTGGTGAGGGTTGAGATGTCATCTGTCTCAAACGATGGGTTGGTAAGTTTGTTTGTGATGTCCACTACGCCTGCTGCATAGGAGTAACAGCATAGCAGGGAGAAGATTGCCAAAAAATTCAGTCTGAGCGAATTCTTTTTCATAGGATAGAGTTGTAAAGTTTATAAATGTCGTTAGTCAGTTCTTCCGGATTAAAATGTTCCGTTGCGTGCTCATAGGCTTTTTGTCCTAAGTAGGTGCACTCCTGCGTGTCTGTCAGTAATCTGTTTAGTGATGACGCGATGGTTTTTATGTCATTCGGGGCTACCTGTATGGCTCCATTTCCTGCTGCCTCTGGCAGGGAAGAGACATTACTTGTGATAATAGGGCAGCGTTGCAAGGCTGCCTCTACTACGGGTAATCCGAATCCTTCATAATAGGATGGATACATCAGTATCTTGGCACAGGTATAGAAGGCCTGCAATACGTAACCTTCGTGGATGTTGTCTATTATGATGACATCATTCTTAAGATTCTTTTCCTGTATGAATTTCTCACATAGCTTGCGATATTCGTGCCCATTGCCAATCACGACAAATTTCGGACGCTTCTCCAGTTTTGCGTATGCCTTCAGCATTCCCAGCAGATTCTTACGCGCATTGATACTGCCTACTGTAAGGATGAATTCGTCATCAACATATTCTTTTACGATAGCTTCTGCCTTCTGCCTTTCCATCGGTGTGTAGAAAAGCTGCTGCACAGGTTGGTAAATGACGCTGATACGTTCCTCTGGAACTCCATAGAATCGCATCACATCCTGCTTTGTTGATTCGCTGATGCATATTACGTGAGTAGCATGTTTTGCTGACCATCCGTATTTCTTGTCATACAGAAAAATGTCAATAGGCTTATACATCGCAGGAAAAGTGCGCCATGCTACATCATGTATGGTTACGATACTTTTAATACCTGCCTTTACGACGTCCAACGGTACTTCGTTCGACAATCCGTGATAGATGTCACATCCGTCTGCCTTCGCCTTGCGTCCTAATCTGAAGGTTCTGGTAAGTGCTTTCTCGTCATATAGCCTTGTTTCAATCTCCGGATGAAGGGAATGAATGGCGTTTACAAGAGTGCGGCTGTAATTGCCGAGCCCTGTATTGTTGTGGTAGTATCGTTTCGCGTCGTAACCTATTCTCATTTTAATTTCAATAACCTTTAACCTTTAACCTTTAACCTGATATAGCCTCTCCACCATCTTTCTTGCGGCATTGTCTGCAGCAGGGGTGTCTCCCAGTTTTTGCTGCACGTCCCTGTAGCCTTCCAGCATTGCCTCACGTCCTGGGCTCCCAGGTAGTATGTTGAGCAGTTCTTCGTGAATGTTCTTTGCCGAGAAACGTTCTGCAAAAAGTTCTGGTACTACTTCCCTTTCGGCAATCAGATTCACCAGCGATATGTATGGGCACTTGATGATATGGTTGAAAGCCCAGCGTATCAGATGTGGTACTGGGGTCTTGTAGCAAACTACCTGCGGCACATTGAACAGCGATGTCTCCAGCGTTGCTGTGCCGGATGTCACGAGGGCTGCTGTTGAGGAATTCAGTATGTCGTGGGTCTGCCCGAAGAGTATAGTGTAGCAATGGTGTTTGTAGTCAGAGAACTGATTATAGTAGTCGGCCTCAATGCCTGGGGCACCGGCAACGATGAAACGATATCCTTCTATACCTTTCAGGGCTTCAAGCATAGTGGGGAGATTATCTTTTATCTCCTGTTTTCGCGAGCCGGGCAGAATAGCTATCGTTGGCTGGCTGATTTCACGTTCTGTCTCCCAATAAGGATTCGCCTCCTTCCATTTGCGTATTTCGTCAGCGGTAGGATTGCCCACATAGTGTATCGGATAATTGTGCTTCTTTTCAAAAAAATCTTTCTCGAAGGGTAGGATAGAGAACATCTCGTCGATGTCTCGCTTGAAGTTCTTTATGCGATACTCTTTCCAAGCCCATATCTTTGGTGAGATATAATAAAAGAGTTTAGTCGCAAGTTTTCCTTGATTTATTTTCTCTCGAAGATACTTCGCTATTTTGAGGTTGAATCCGGCATAGTCCACAAAGATGACACAATCGGGTTGATACTCCATGATGTCCTTCTTACATCTTGTCATAGCCTCAAAGATAGTGCGCAGATGCATCAGCACAGGCACAAAACCCATGTATGCAATGTCTTTATAGTGCCTGGAACATGTTCCCTGTTGTCCTGCAGCATCTATCATGTTGTCGCCACCGATAAAGCGGAACGTTGCGTTGTCGTCTGCTTTTGTCAGCGCTGTGATAAGGTGTGAGGCGTGAAGGTCTCCGCTGGCCTCCCCAGCTATCAGGTAGTATTTCATAATGTGAAATCTATGTCTGCTGTATGGTCAACTGTCAGTGGCGTTATTGCCGCATAGCCTTGTGCTATGGCCCAGGCGTCAGTATCTTCTGCCAGTGGCTCGTCATTCTGGTAGTAACCTGTCATCCAGTAGTAGGGCTTCCCATTGCCTGGATGTACCCGTGCATCTACTTCCTGTCTCCAGTGCCCGTGTGCCATACGGCATATCTTCATCTCTCCATTCCATTCCTTCGGCACATTGACGTTGAGGCATACATATGATGGCAGTCCTTCGTTCAATACCTTCTTCACTATCTTGCGCACCATCTGTCGCATGGGTTCAAAGTCGGCTTCGTCATCAAAGTCGCAAAGTGAGAAGGCAATGCTCGGAATACCCTTCAGAGCCCCTTCCATCACGATGCCTACCGTACCGCTATAGTGGCAGTTGGTACTCTCGTTACCACCATGATTGATGCCTCCCAATACCAGGTCGGGCTTCTTGGGACAAAGGCGGTTGTATGCCATCTTCAGACAATCTACAGGAGTGCCTGAACAGGAATATATCTTACAAAAATTTTCTTCGCCGGAATCTTGTGGAGCGTCATTGATACCTCTTATCTCACGCTCTTTCAGGGTAAGAGGGGTGGTGGCACTAAAAGCTCTGGAGAATCCGGAACGGGTACTCTCAGGGGCACAGACAACGATGTCACCGATATCGCGAATGAAATTGATGAGGCTCTTCATACCTTTGGCATGATAACCATCATCGTTGGATATTAGTATTAGGGGCTTGGCTTTCAATTATGAATTGTGTATTATGAATTGTGAATTATCTATTGGGCACAAAGATACGAAAAAATAACGAAAACCAAAACGAAAACGAAAAAAAATCTCAATTATTAACTATTAACCCTTTACTATTAACTATTTTCTTAATTCTTAATTCTTAATTCTTAATTTTTTTGTATCTTTGCGGCATTATTTTTAATCTTCAACGTTTTGATAAAGAGCAAAATACTTCTTGTCAGCGATATGTGCGGCTATGGTAAGGTAGCAGCAGCATGTCAGATGCCCATATTCTCATATATGGGTCATGATGTGTTCAATCTGCCTACGATGCTCATATCCAACACTTTCCCATATGGGAAATTTGCTATTCTTGAGAGTACCGACTATATACAGGAGGCGATGTCAAAGTGGAACGAACTTGGCTTCAGCTTTGACGCTATAGTAACGGGTTTTATGGCATCAGAACGTCAGGCCCAGCTGGTGGCTCACTATTGTCGTGAGCAGGCTTCTCTCGGTACT
>CADCAX010000081.1 GCA_902799455.1 uncultured Prevotellaceae bacterium | reverse complement strand
GTATTAAAGACATCCGACGGAAATACCTGGACCACAGAATACACCACACCATCAACAAAGATTACCGTGCCGTTTGAACAGTTCAAGAGACCAACGATGGCTGTTTACAAAGACAAGATGTATCTGCTTCATGATGGTCAGTTGAGATGTTCTGATAACTGGACAAGCAGCGTCTCATGCAATCTGAGAGCTATCCTTGGAGGTTTTGACAACTATTTCTATGGTGTCAATGACCAGAAGAAAATAGAAGTGGCAACAGGAGGAGATCCTATGACAGCATTATTCTCAAGTGACAGCATGGAAGAAATGCAATATGTCGTCGGTGACAGCCTTCCTTATAAAGACTTTAACTTCATTGCAACGAACCTGCTCACAGATCCGACAATGGGACGTACCATACTGTTGGCAAACAAGCAGAACGAAGTCACAAACATCAAAGCGCCAGACGTTGACAAGGCTGTAATCTGGAGTAAAATAATTGATGACGTGCCTCAGGATTGGTGTCTCATGACTCCTGCATGGAACAATCATTATAAAGTACTGCCATATCTGCCATATTTGTCTGCTACATCATATGCAGATGGTATAATTGCTACCGGAGGCTATCCAAACGTCAGACAACTTTACTACTCTAATGACTGGGGAACAACTTGGGCTGTCAAAAGTTCCATAAATGTACCCGTAGATTTACAGAGTACTGCTCAAGTAGCTATTGCATCCGACTACATTTACCTATACCTCATTGGAGGCGATACCGGTGAAGTCTGGAGAGGACAAAAGATTTATTAAGAAAAGAAAAAATGCGCATACATATCCTTCTTATAGCACTTCTATTACCATTTACCGTCTTTGCCCAGGAAGACGTTGAATATCGTATGGATATTGGCGCAGGAGTGGGAGCAACGACCTATTACGGAGACTTCAACGCTTCCCCTACCAAGAATATTCAGCCAGCCGCAGCTATAGTATTCCGTGATATCATTAATCCACATATGGCGATAAGGCTGTCTGGAATGTACACCAAGGTAAAAGGTTCATATGATCCGAACAGGACATATTATCCTAATGTGAGCACATACACTTTCAATAATTCTCTTGCGGACCTTAGTGCTACTTACGAATACAATTTCTGGCCTTATGGAACAGGAAAGGACTATCGGGGAGCCAAACGCTTAACGCCATTTATTTCTATAGGTGTAGGTGTTACATACGCCAATATCAAGGCTGACGAAGCAATGAAGATTGAGAAAAAGAACCTTGTCACAGCTAATGTGCCTATTGGCGTAGGTGTAAAATACCGCTACAAAGACAGATACAACTTCTCATTAGACTGGCAGATGCATTTCTCCTTGTCTGATGAACTCGATGGAATAAAAGATCCATACGGTATTAGCAGCAACGGTTTATTTAAAAACACCGACTGCTACAGTACCTTGACGCTTGCTTTTACTTATTCATTTTCCGAAAAATGCAGAACATGTCACAAAGAATGAATATACCAGAACATATAGCTATCATCATGGATGGCAACGGCAGATGGGCACAACAACGTGGAAAACCACGTAACTATGGTCATTCTGCTGGTGTAGACACTCTTCGTAAAATAACTGCCGAGTGTGCACGAATCGGGGTAAAATACCTCACAGTATATGCTTTCTCTACTGAGAACTGGAATCGTCCAGCAGAGGAAGTAAAACTATTGATGGGACTTGTCATTTCATCATTAGACAATTCTCTGTTCGATGACAATAACATACGTTTTCGCACCATAGGCGACAAGAAACGTCTTCCTCAGGATGTACAAGATACGCTTCAAGGTCTGGAAGAACGTACAAAAGATTATACAAGGATGACAATTACTGTCGCCCTCAGTTATTCCTCACGTTGGGAACTGACTGATTGTATGCAGAAAATTGCCTATCAGGTGGAAGCTGGCAAATTGAAGGCAAGTGATATTACGGAGCAAACTATCATAGAAAATATGAATAGCGGATTCCAACCTGACCCAGACTTACTTATAAGAACAGGTGGTGATATTCGTATATCAAACTACATGCTTTGGCAGATAGCATATTCTGAGTTGTACTTCACGCCTATATATTGGCCTGATTTCGACGAGAAGGAGCTTATAAAAGCCATAGAATATTTCAACACCAAACAACGTCGTTTCGGCATGACCGAAGAACAGGTGGAAAAAGGTTTATAGAATCCTCTTACAATTGTTAAAAGCAAATATCCGTGTTTAGAAACAGATTTTTCTTTACATTCATATACCTCTGTATACCATTCTTGGTCATATCCGGCCAAGACAAGATAATCAATCCAGACATCTCATATGTTGGTGCAGTCAAGAAATACACGATAGCCCACATAGCAGTTAGTGGTGTCGATGAATATGAAGACTTTATGCTCACAGGCATCTCCGGTCTTTCCGTTGGTCAGGAAATCAGCGTTCCTGGCAACGAAATAACCGAGGCTGTAAAGCATTACTGGAAACACGGACTTTTCTCAGAGGTAAAGATAGCAGCAGATTCCATCGTTCAAGACTCCATCTATCTGCATTTTTATTTACGTACACGTCCTCGCGTGAGCGCCATAAACTATATCGGCATTAAGAAAAAAAGCGAGCGTGAAGACATGGAGGCTAAGCTGGGACTTCTTAAGGGGTCTCAAATAACCCCTAACATGATTGCGAGAGCCAAGATTCTAGCGGAAAAGTATTATGCAGATAAAGGTTTCAAGAATTGTGAAGTGACAATACGTCAGCGCGATGATGTTACTGAAAAGAATCATGTTATCCTTGACATTGAAATAGACAAAAAACTCAAAACAAAGATTCATCGCATTTATATTGACGGCAACGAGCAAATAAAGACCAGCAAGTTAAAAGGTAAAATCTTCGGAGGTGGAGCTCTGAAGAAACTTCATGAGGTTAATACTCTTCGCGGATTCTTGAAATCGAAGAAATTCAAGCCAGAGAAATATGACGAGGACAAGAATAACCTTATTGATTATTATAACGAGTACGGTTATCGTGATGCGAAACTGGTAAAAGACAGTATCTCTACATACGATGACAGACATGTTGATATTCACTTCACTATATATGAAGGACAGAAGTATTATCTCCGCAACGTCACATGGGTAGGTAATACCGTTTACAAAACTGATTATTTGCAAACCGTGTTTGGCATGAAGAAAGGTGATGTTTATAACCAGAAACTCATGAACAAACGCCTGAAAGATGACGATGATGCTGTAGGAAACCTATATTGGAACAATGGTTATCTGTTTTATAAGTTAGATCCTGTAGAAATTAATGTTGACGGTGATTCCATCGACCTTGAGATGCGTATACAAGAAGGTCCACAAGCTCACATCTCTCATGTTCGCATATCAGGTAACAATCGCTTATATGAGAAAGTTGTGCGTCGTGAGTTACGTACAAAACCAGGTGACCTATTCTCTAAAGATGCCTTGATGCGTTCAGCTCGTGAAATTGCATCTATGGGACATTTTGATCAGGAGAAAGTCAATCCGGATGTACGTCCTAACTATGAAGACGGAACCGTTGACATCAATTGGGACTTGGAGCAGAAGTCTAATGACCAGGTAGAATTCTCTTTAGGTTGGGGACAGACAGGTGTCATAGGACGCATAGGACTGAAACTTAACAACTTCTCTATGGCGAATCTCTTCCATAAGAAAAAAGAGCATCGCGGTATACTACCTGTTGGCGACGGCGAGACCCTTTCCCTCGGTGCACAGACGAATGGTCGATACTATCAGGCATATAACATATCATACGGAACATCATGGTTTGGTGGCAAACGACCTATCATGTTCAATGTTGGCGTATTCTACTCTAAACAGACAGACGTAAGTAGCAGCTATTATAACTCCAACTGGCAAAATTCTTACTACAACTACATTGGAGGATATGGAAACTACTCTACATACAATAACTATGAGAACTATTATGACCCAGATAAATATGTGCAGTTGCTTGGTGGATCCATTGGCTGGGGTAAACGTTTGCGCTGGCCCGACGATTACTTCCATCTTTCTTTGAGCCTTGGCTATACACGCTATATGCTGAAGAACTGGAATTACTTCCTTGTCACCAATGGTAATTGTAACAACATAAACTTCGGAATATCTTTGACACGAACCTCTACCGACAATCAGTTATTCCCACGTCATGGTTCAGAATTTGAACTTAGTGTTACCGCTACTCCACCATGGAGCCTCTTTGATGGTAAAGACTATTCAAAACTTGCCAACGACTATCTCGATGTACGCTATCAGAGCCAGTTACAAGAGAAACATCGTTGGATAGAATATCACAAATGGAAGTTTAAGAGTCGCACATTTACTGCACTCACAAACGGCCAAAAGTGCTTCGTACTCATGACACGTGCCGAATTCGGAATCTTAGGATACTACAACAAGTATAAGAAATCCCCATTCGAAACTTATTACATGGGTGGTGACGGAATGTCAGGCTATTCCAGCAGTTATGCCACAGAGACAATCGGCTTGCGTGGTTACGAGAACGGTTCTCTCACCCCTTCCGGATATTCCGGCTATGCGTATGACCGCTTTACCGTAGAACTGCGTTACCCATTCCTACTTGGAAATACTACAATATACGGATTAACGTTCTTAGAAGCCGGTAATGCATGGACAAACACCCGAGATTTCAACCCATTTGATATGAAGCGCTCTGCTGGTGCTGGTGTCCGTATCTTCCTTCCTATGGTTGGACTTATGGGTATTGACTGGGCTTATGGTTTCGACACCACATTCGGCAAAAAGGGTGGCAGCAACTTCCACTTCATACTTGGACAAGAATTTTAAACAATAAAAAGAATTCACTATGAAAAAGATTCTAGTATTTTTCTCTTATATGTTGTTCGCAACATGCGCTATGGCACAAAAGTATGCTCTCATAGACATGGAATATATTCTTAAAAACATACCAGCCTATGAGCGTGCTAATGAACAACTCAATCAGGTTAGTAAACGATGGCAGGCTGAGGTGGAAGCACTCAACACGGAAGCTTCTACCATGTATAAGAACTATCAGAACGAGGTAGTATTCCTGTCTCAGGATCAGAAACAAAAGAAGCAGGAAGCTATCATGCTAAAAGAAAAAGAGGCAGCTGATCTGAAAAAGAAATATTTCGGTCCTGACGGAGAACTATTCAAAAAACGCGAATCCTTGATGGCGCCCATACAGGACGAGATATACAATTCAGTAAAAGAGGTGGCTGAACAGCGTGGATATCAGATGGTTCTGGACAGGGCTTCTGATGGAGCCGGAATAATTTTCGCCTCTCCTAAAATAGACATCTCAAACGAGGTTTTACAAAAACTTGGCTATTAAAAGTTATTTCCATTTTGATAAACAAACTATAGTATAAAATAAAAATTTTAATTCTAAATGAAAAAGATTATTATCGCACTTATCGCAGTGCTCGGTGTTGCAGTAAATGCTAACGCACAGAAATTCGGACATGTTGATACTCAGGCAATAATGCAAAGTCTCCCAGAGGTTACTAAGGCAAATGGTGAACTTCAGGCTACAGCTCAGCAGTATGAGAATGAATTGAAGACCATGCAAGAGGAGATTCAGCGCAAAGCAGATGAGTATGACAAGAAGAAGTCAACAATGAACGCTACAGACCAACAGGCTGCTGAGCAGGAGTTACAGACTCTTTACAACAAACTGCAGGAAACATACCAGCAGAATCAGCAGAATATCCAGAAGAAGCAGGAAGAGCTCATGGCTCCAATCAACCAAAAGATTCTGAAGGCCATTGAGAACGTTGGTAAAGCCGGTAACTACACTTATATTGTACCAGCAGGTTCATTCCCTTATATTGGCGCGACCTCTACAGATGTTACAGCAGCTGTCAAGGCAGAAATTAATAAGATTAAATAATGAAGAAAATCATATTAATGGCAATATGCTTCGCTTGTTGTTCCACAATAATGGCACAACAAGCGAAGATTGGTTTTTTCTCTATGCAAGATTTGCTCAATACTGATGTTAAATATCAGGAAGCAATCGCTAATGCTCAGGTTCTGAAACAGCAATATGCGAATGAGCAAAAGATAGCAGAACAGGATTTCAAGGAAAAGTACGAACTATTTCTTGAACAACAAGGAGACCTTGCCAAATCAATACGTGCAAAAAGACAAAGCGACCTGCAGTCTCTCTTAGAGCGTACCGAGAACTTCAGAAAAGAGACACAGCAACTTATCAAGAAGTCAGAAGAAGAAGCTCTTTCTGCGGTTAAGATACGAATATCTGAGGCTATACAGAAAGTTGCTGAACGAGGTGACTACCTTCTTATTGTTAATAGTGACAGCGAAACATGTCCCTATATAAATCCTAACTACTCAGAGGATATTACAGAGAAGATATCATCTGTTCTCTCTAACCCATAACTACAAATCCTTTTATCCGGACTTCTTTAACATGATTGGCGTTTTTGACTCTGGCTATGGAGGACTGACAATCCTAAAGCAACTGCGGGAGACACTTCCGGAGTACGACTTCATATATCTTGGCGACAACGCCAGAGCACCTTATGGCTCACGTTCCTTTGACGTAGTATACGAATTTACACGCCAGTCTGTCATGAAACTCTTTTCCATGGGGTGTCATCTCGTCATTTTGGCATGTAATACGGCATCCGCTAAGGCTTTGCGCACAATACAACAGCACGACCTGAAACAGACGTCCCCCTTTGATGATAGCGGTCTGACACTGGAAGAAGAGGGATACAGAGTCTTGGGTGTCATACGTCCCACTACAGAGATTATTGGCAACCTCACTCATACGCGGCATGTCGGAATTGTTGCTACAGAGGGTACTATACGCTCTGAGAGCTACAACATGGAGATTACCAAACTTTTCCCTGACATAAAGGTATCAGGACAGGCTTGTCCACTTTGGGCCGCCATCGTAGAAGCCGGAGAGGCTGACAGCGAAGGGGCAGAATATTTCGTAAGGAAAAGAATAGGCCAGCTACTCGCCAAGGATGCTGACATTGACACCATAATACTGGGATGTACACACTACCCATTATTGATGAAGGCGCTGAAAAAGGCCGTTCCGTCTGGCATAAACCTTGTCTCACAAGGTGATTGGGTCGCTGCATCCTTAAAGAACTACCTGCAACGTCATCCGGAAACGGATGCCCGTTGTTCCAAAGGCGGCATGATACGCTATTATACCACTGAATCTGAAGAGCGATTTAAGGAAATTGCGGCAAAATTCCTGAACGAAGACCTTGACGTTCAGCGAATAAACATAATTTAAAACTACTACTAACTAAACATAATGAAAAAATCAATCTTTCTACTCACCTTCACACTTTTGCATCTTTCCCTTTCGGCAAAAGACTACAATGTAAAAGCTTATGGCGCAGTCTCTGACGGCAAGACCCTAGCCAGTGATGCATTCAACAAAGCCATAGAAGTTGCATCCCAAAATGGAGGAGGTCGTGTTATTGTTCCCGCAGGAGAATATCTCTGTGGCTCAATACGCATGAAGAGCAATATAGAGTTGCATTTTGAAGACGGGGCAAAGATAATTGCTGCATCGGAGAAATATAATGCTTATGACCAGCGTGAGCCATGGGAAGGCCCACAATATCAGGACGGAGGACACACTTTCTTCCACAACTCCCTTATCTGGGCAGATGGAGAGAAGAACATCTCTATTACAGGTAAGGGATTTATTGATGGTGTCGGACTGACAAAGAAGGACAAAGAGAAAGCCGGCATTGTTGAGGGCGGCGGCGTGGATACGGGCGACAAGGCCATCGCTTTCAAACTATGTAAGAATGTAAAAATAAAAGATATAACAATATATCGCGGAGGCCACTTTGCAATCATTGTCACAGGTTGTCAAAAGACATTGATTGATGGTGTTACGATTGACACTAATCGTGATGGTGTTGACATTGACTGCTGCAAAGACCTCATCATACGCAACTGTACAGTAAACACCCCAAGTGATGACGGTATAGTCCTGAAGAGCTCATATGCCCTGAAGAGCGTCGTTCCTTGTGAAAATGTGACAGTAAAGAACTGTACCGTCACTGGCTATAAATGCGGCACATATCTCGACGGCACGAAGATACCGGAGCCTGTAAACTGGGTTTGCGGACGAATAAAGTTGGGAACAGAGAGCAATGGAGGATATCGGAATATCCACATCAAGAACTGCAAGGGCGAATACTCTAG
>CADCAX010000080.1 GCA_902799455.1 uncultured Prevotellaceae bacterium | reverse complement strand
CCCTTCAGGGTTTTGAGGATAAAGTTATGTACAGGCCAGAAAGTGTCCTCTGGGAAAGACTCTGTTCCGAGTCCGTCCTGATTGCTAACCATAACAAATTCGAAATCCAGTTTTTTGCGTATGAAGGAAAGGTTACGGAACACCCCTTCCACAAATTCCAGTTTCCCGAAACTATCTATCTGCTCGTCAGCAGGTTCTTTTATCAGAGTACCATCTCTGTCTATGAATAAAACTCTTTTCATTTCTCTCTTGTCTTCAAGTCTCCGTAGAGGTATAACAAAGTAGCCTGATAGGCCACGGAAATTAACAGGATAACAGAATAGCACAGAGTGCAGATAATAAGCATTGTAGAATATCCGGATGTCGGAATAAGGGCCTGATCGCCAAAGTTTATCTTACCCTCTATGCTGCTGAGATATGCTGATGTTGCAACTATATATGGCATCATGAGCAGAAGGTTTACAACACAAAGTATCAGTCCGCTCAACAGCACGATGCCCAGTATCTTACCCCAATGATTCCAACCTTTCCTGATTGTCTGCTTAAAGGAAATCTTTTCTCCTCTGTCCTTCATTATCCACGAATAGATTGGGAAGAAAAACGGTGTCCACAGAAGCCAGACAAAGAGAGAGCTCTTAAGTCCGAGAACTATGATGTTCGACGTCTTTGACTTCTCCTTTCCCGACATCCTGCAGAACATCAGGTACAGGCGTCCCTGAGCAAGAATTGACAACAGGATAACAAGGCAGAATGCCGCAATTCCAGCATAGGCATATTCAACCTGCATTTCCGTATGCGCCTGTTCAGCAACATTCAGATATATTGAACATGCGTTGACTATGGCATACAGGAAGGCACACACCACATACCAAGGCAACATTATCTTTATCACCTTCCATAGGTTCTTGCCTAGGAATCCCCATCCGTCTGCAATACATCTTGCATATGAACGCTCTCTATACAGTTCCATTATTTCTTCAGTGACGCTATTGTTTCTTTCAGAGTTGCAATCTTTTCATTAGAGTCAGAGAGTTTCTTTCTCTCGAGTGCCACAACCTGTTCTGGTGCATTAGCAACAAATCTCTCATTGCTGAGTTTCTTCTGAATGCCAATAACAAATCCTTCAAGATGCTTCAGCTCCGCTTCTGCCTTTGCTATCTCAGCCTCAACGTCAATGAGGTCGCCTACAGGAATAGCAAATTCACGAGTACCAATCATGAATGATGATGTAGCGTCACTCTTCTGAGCAACATACTTTACCTCCTTCAGGCCTGCCATTTTCTTAACAATAGCACAGATAGCCTCATTCTTGGTTACTACGGCATCATCATCACCACTGACAACAACTTCGAGTGTCAGGAGTTCACGCTGTCCTATATTCTTTGTCTGACGAACGCCACGAACGCCAGAGATAATCTGCTTGGCATCTTCGAAGAGAGGCAGGAGTGCTTCCTCTTCCTTGCTCATAGTGTCAAGGTTAAATACGTCAACCATCAGCGATTCACCATTCTTGCGCTCAGCAATATGCTGCCACAGTTCTTCTGTGATGAATGGCATGAAAGGATGTATTATATGCAGCAGTTTGTCAAATATCTGCAGGGTCTCGTCGTAGGTAGTCTTGTCGATAGGCTGCTGATATGCAGGCTTTATCATCTCCAGATACCATCCAGAGAAATCGTCTGTGAAGAGTTTGAATGCACACATCAGGGCATCGTTGAGACGATATTTTGAGAAGTGGTCATTGATTTCTGCATAGACTGCCTTAATTCTGGCATTCATCCAGACTACAGACTTCGCATTACTCTCTTCCTGCTTTGCATCAACAGTCTCCCATCCCTGTACAAGGCGGAAAGCATTCCACATCTTGTTACAGAATGCCATACCCTGTGCGCAGAGTGCGTCATCATAGAGGATATCATTTCCTGCAGGTGCTGCAAGCATCATACCCATACGGACGCCGTCTGCACCATATTTTGCAATGAGGTCGAGAGGGTCAGGAGAGTTACCAAGTGACTTACTCATCTTTCGTCCGAGTTTGTCACGTACAATACCTGTGAAATATACATTCTTAAATGGTATCTCATGCTGATATTCGCAACCTGCCATAATCATTCGGGCCACCCAGAAGAAGATGATATCAGGACCTGTTACGAGGTCGCTTGTAGGATAATAGTAATTTATCTCCTCATTGCCAGGGTTGTTGATGCCGTCAAAGAGTGATATAGGCCACAACCATGATGAGAACCATGTATCGAGGGCATCCTCGTCGCGGCGCAGCATATCCATTGTTATGTCCTTGCCGTATTTCTCCTGTGCCTTCTTCAGAGCATCCTCTGGGGTCAGGGCCACTACGAACTTTTCCTCTTCGTTTTCGTTTTGGTTTTCGTCGATAAAGTACGCAGGAATGCGATGTCCCCACCACAGCTGACGGGAGATACACCAGTCCTGAATGTTCTCAAGCCAGTTCTTGTATGTTGTGACATATTTTGATGGGTAGAACTTCAGTTTCCCTTCGAGTACAGGTGGCAAAGCGATGTCTGCCATATGCTTCATGCTCAGGAACCACTGCTTGCACAAACGTGGTTCTACAGCTGTATCCTGATTGCGCTCTGAATATCCCACCTTATTATCATAATCCTCTATATGCTCCAGTAATCCGGCCTTTTCGAGGTCTATTGCTATCTGCTTGCGGACATCCATTCTGTCCTGTCCCACATACATTCCGCCAGCCTCAGAGATAGTGCCGTCAGGATTGAAGATATCTATTATCTCGAGGTTGTGTATTTTTCCAAGATTATAGTCATTGACATCATGGGCAGGGGTAACCTTCAGACATCCTGTACCAAACTCGATATCAACATATCTGTCCTCTATAACAGGAATCACCCTGTTTACAAGTGGCACGATTACCTTGTGTCCCTTGAGCCACTGATTCTTTGGGTCTTTAGGGTTGATACACATAGCAGTATCACCCATGATGGTCTCAGGACGTGTGGTAGCAACTACAGCATAGTAACCCTTTTCATCCTTATGAACAACATCTTCTGGACCTGTTGTTATCTGGCTGTCATCTGCCACATAGTACTTCAGGTGGTAGAGTTTTGACTTCTCTTCGTGATATATCACCTCTTCTGTAGAAAGCACCGTCTGAGCCTTCGGATCCCAGTTCACCATACGCAAGCCACGATAGATGTAACCCTTGTTGTAAAGGTCCACAAACACCTTCATGACAGACTCTGAACGCACTTCATCCATTGTGAATGCTGTTCTGTCCCAATCGCATGAAGCACCCAGTTTGCGCAGCTGCTTCAGGATGATGCCGCCATGCTCTTCTTTCCAAGCCCAAGCATGCTTCAGGAACTCTTCACGTGTGAGGTCGCTCTTCTTGATGCCCTCCTTAGCCAGTTTTGCAACCACTTTTGCCTCTGTAGCAATCGAAGCGTGGTCTGTGCCAGGCACCCAACAGGCATTCTTTCCGTCAAGACGAGCCTTACGGATGAGAATATCCTGAATAGTATTGTTTAGCATATGTCCCATATGCAGGACACCTGTCACATTTGGTGGTGGGATAACTATAGTATAAGGCTCTCTGTCATCCGGCTTAGACGCAAAGAGCTTATTGTCCATCCAATACTGATACCATCTTGACTCCACCTCCAGTGGAGAATACTTTGTTGCTAATTCCATTTATATCTGTTTCTATTTTTAGTTTCAAGTTTCATGTTTCAAGTTTCAGGATCCTTGACCTTTGACTTTAGACCTCTCTCCCTCCCTAACTGGGGAGGGCTGGGGAGGGGCCTCTAATACACCCTCAACCTGTCTCCAGGTCTTGGAACATAGTCAAACGGCAGTCCGTTCTTCTTGTATAAGTACTTCAGGCGTATGCCGTAGAGTTGTGCTATGTCGTACAGGCTTTCGTTAGCCCTCACTGTGTGAGGCACGCCCTTATACATCTTTTCCGCCTTGGAGCGCTTCTTCTCCATATATACTATATCGCCCTTGCTGAGTACGTCTTTCTTGTCACGCTCGTTATACTTTGCCAGTTTGCGATAGCTCACCCCCACTTCCTTCGCAAGCGACTTGAATGTCTCTCCACCATTCGCTACGAGGTAGTAGTTTCTGTTGCGATAGTATATACGATGGTCTGCATAATGTCCCGAAGTATTGGCGCCGGAATGAGAGGCAATGAATTTGTCATACGTCTTGGCATAGTCATATTCCGACAGGTTATACAGTTCTATGATGCCAATCAGTTTGTCAGCATACTGAGGGTTGGTGGCATAGCCGCACGCTTTCAGTCCTCTCGCCCACCCTTTGTAGTCTGTTATCTTCAGACTGAAGAGCGACTTATATCTTGGACGCAGCAGGAATTTGCTATGGTCTTCAAAACTCTCTCGGGCATTATCATAAACCCTGAAGCAGTCATCCTTTATGTCATCATCCTTATAAAAACGCCTTCCAGTCCATTCATTATGGCACTTTATGCCAAAATGGTTGTTTGATGATACCGTCAGCAGACTTTTCCCTGCACCACTCTCCAGAAGTCCCTGTGCCAGAGTAATGGAAGCAGGTATGCGATGTCTCATCATCTGCTCTATGGCGATATCCTTATACCTATTTATATAGTCTTCGTAGGCGTTGTTTCTCCTTTGTGCCATCACGTTGATGGTACAAAAGAGTATGCTGAGATATAGAATAATTCTCTTCATAATAAAAAAACGGTGCTCAACCGTTGTGGTTGAACACCGTTGTGGTAGTGGGTACGGGAGTCGAACCCGTGTACCCGGCGTGAGAGGCCGGTATCCTAGGCCACTAGATGAACCCACCGTCTTCGCGTGCTTTCTACGAAACAGGCGCGGAAGGTGGGGGATTCGAACCCCCGGTACGGTAACCCGCACGTCAGTTTAGCAAACTGGTGGTTTCAGCCACTCACCCAACCTTCCTCAGCTTGGAATGGGTTGTCAAACCGACACCTTGTTTTTTCAAAAGCGAGTGCAAAGGTACAAATAATTTTTCACACTAACAAATTTTTTTGCATTTTTTTTCAAAAATGCTCAACTTAACCGCAAAATCCCCGTTTTTGTAGCAAGGTCGTTCGTAGGTCATAGCAAGGGAGAAGCAAGGGACATTCACCTGTCAGTTGTTACCTATCAACTGTCAACTGCGTACCATTAGCGTAGCATAGGCGTAGCATAGGCGTAGCATAGGCGTAGCGTAGGCGTAGCATAGGCGTAGCGTAGGCGTAGCATAGGCGTAGCGTAGGCGTAGCGTAGGCAGACCTCTTCCATCATACATCAGCCATCAGCCATCAACCATCATCCATCGTTTCACTCTCGCTCCAGCCATATTCTAGCCATACTGTTTGAGTAAGCCTACAAGCAGCCTAGAAGCAGAATGATTGCAGCCTGAAAGCAGGCTAAAGTATGTAAACTTAAATTTTCTTGGGATTTAACCCTAAAAAAAAGCCCACGCAGAGGGTGAATTCTACGTGAGCAATATCAATGTTCAATCTTCAATATTCAATGTTCAATCTTCAATATTACTCCTCGTCTGGAAACTTGTCTTTCAAAATCTTGTTTACTATAAACATAGCATCAGGCATATTAACAACACCGTCTCCATTGAGGTCACCGCGAACGCCGGTGCTACCACTGCCGCCTATCTCAATCTCCTTTGTGGCAACGTCAGAGTTCTCGTAGCCATTTTTCTTAGCATATACGCTGACAACGTATGTTGTTGTGAGTGGTATAGAAGAAACATTATAATTTCCCTCTCCTGAGGCCGTGCACGTAACCTTTGCGACAAATTCCACGTTTTCTGTTTCACAACTGAAATTTAATTTGCCATTAGTAAACCCAATTGTCGGTGTAGCGCACTTTGTTCCGACAGGCCCTGGCTCACTGCCTTCATATTCCTTCCATGTTTTATCGCTAGCATCAAGATACAGAGGTTGCCAACCCTTAGTCTTAGCAACTGCGACCTGCGCAGTTGTCATTACGTTCCCCTCATTTTCATTAAAAATGACACGCATTGTTCTATTGTTTACTGTAGGTAGACTCTCAATGAGTGCATTCATAGCAGCGCCTTTGATTTGGTTGCTATAACAGTAAAGTTCTGTCAGCGCCGTGTTCTTTGATACATCAAGCGAAGTGAGTTGGTTTCCATAACAGGAAATCCCTGTCAGTGCGGTATTCCTTGACACATCAAGCGAAGTGAGTCGGTTGTTGTCGCAGAGAAGATATGACAATGCAGTACATCCAGACACATCAAGCGAAGTGAGTGGGTTGTTATCGCAACATAGTATCTGTAAGGTGGTAAGCCCAGACAGATTAAGTGAAGTGATTTGATTATTATAACAGTAAAGCGTTGTCAGTGCCGTATTCTTCGACACGTCAAGCGAAGTAAGTTGGCAGTTTGTACATGTAAGACTTGTCAGCGCCATATTCTTCGATACATCAAGCGAAGTTATACCGCTACTACTACATGTCAACTTCTCTAGCGCCGTATTCTTTGATAAGTCAAGCGAAGTGAGTTGTTCGCTTCCACAAGAAAGTTCTGTCAGTGCCGTATTCTTCGACACATCAAGCGAAGAGAACTGGTTGGAACTACAAAAAAGCTTCGTCAGCGCCGTATTCTTCGACACGTCAAGTGAAGTCAGCTTATTGCTTATACAATTAAGACTTGTCAGTGCCGTATTTTTTGACACATCAATTGAAGTGATTTGATTAAGGCCACATTCAAGTGTCTGCAATGCCGTAAAATTTTCTATTCCCTGCAGACTCTTTATACTTTTGAATAAAACATCAATAGAAGTGACACCAGCAATCTCATCCGCTGTCAGTTTACCGTCTGCACCATAGGTCTGACTGAGTACCCAACTGCGGAAGTTTGCATCTGGGAAGGTTGTCTCATTGATAGCTACATCAACAGAAGGTTCTGGTTCTGGTCCAGGCCCTGGTTCGCTGCCGCTGGTAGAAAATTCAATACTCATCGTCTTACCGTTGGTAGGATAGTGTGCGCGGCCTTCTTTATCGCCAAAAGAATTGGTGTTGAAAGAGAACTCCAAACGATACGTGGTATTGTTCTGCAAGCCTGAAAGCACGTCAATAGCAGAGCCTGAATATTCCCACTTTCCATTACCCTTATTGGTGGCATAGACATGATTCCATTCATACTGCTGGCTGCCCTGGTTTGCAGGGATAACGCAATAGTCCATGAAGAGTTCTGTAACATCTTCTGTAGCAGTAGCTGTGAAACCGTTGAACAATAATGTGGTAGCAGGGTCTGTAAAACCTTCTGATATTTCACCGCTTCTGTTAGGCAGTGAATTTGTCTGGACATTATTGTTGTAAGTAATAGTACAAGTAACGCCAAGAATCTTCTGGTTTGTGACAACTTCGCTGTCATCCACCGTGAAGTAAGCCCCCGTATTCTGCTTGTAAGTCTTCCATGTGTTGGCACATTCTACGTTATAGACCTTCACCGTAAAGGCTGGTTGGGCGTTTACGACATTTGAGCCCAGAGTCAGCGTGCCAGAGACATTGCTGATGAAAGTTTTCATTCCCGTGCAGCCACCGAAGAGACCGTCGCGGATGGTGTAGTCACCAGTCACCTCAAGGTCGATATATCCGATATTCTCGTAGTCGCCGAACTGGTTCTCCAACATCGCCACATTATATATATAAAGCTTCTTTATGTTGTCCTGTGCAGTCATTTCATTACCGACCATTTGCTTCGTAACGCGTCGGAACAATGGCTCCCAGTAGTTCTCATCACTGAGGTCGGAGGCAGTGAACTGCGCAGACTGCGTATTATCTATCGGCTCAATAAGAATTTGGAACTGCGGTCCGCGTTCGCTCCAGGAATAAGTTTCCAGAGTGTAACGGTAATTGTTGGCAATATTTTCACCAACGAATTTTACGTTTTCATTACTAATGTCAACAACTGATTCCTTTATCACTATCCCTGCATGCAAATTCAGTACGAATGTAAGGAATGTGAAAAGAGTAAAAAGACGTTTCTGTTTCATGTTGGGGGTAGTTTTAGTTCTTCTGTTTGCAAAGATACAATTAAGTTTTGAGATATGCAAGAAAAAGGGCAAAATAATGCAAATTAACAATGAACAATGAACAAATAACTTCTAACGTAAGACACATAAAGAAGTCATTATTCCGTAAGGAACAAAATCGTTTTCCGTAGGGAACAAAATCCAAGTCCGTAGGGTACGGACATCTGCGAAACGGCGTTTCAAGGACAGTGAGACGGCGTATCAAAGGCCACGAAACGGTGTTTCGCAAATAACCTGCCCTTAACGAAAAATAATCCTGCCTTATCGTTTAGCAGAGGTTGGTTGACAAACCTTTGAGATTATTTTACGTCATATAAGGAGTAAGTGTTATTAAAAAAGGAAACTATTATGATTCTATCAACAACCCCACAGATTGAAGGACGCACCATCCGGGAATATAAAGGTGTAGTGACTGGTGAAACTATCATCGGAGCAAATTTCGTAAAGGACTTCTTTGCAAGCATTCGCGATGT
>CADCAX010000079.1 GCA_902799455.1 uncultured Prevotellaceae bacterium | reverse complement strand
TCAATGCCATCGGTCTCTGCCGCCGTATCAGGAAAGTGGTAGCCTATATCCCGCATATTCGCCGCCCCAAGGAGAGCGTCGCAAATAGCATGTATCAACACATCAGCATCACTATGGCCCAACAGACCATGCGTATGCTCTATCTTTATGCCACCCAGCCACAGGTCGCGACCCTCGACAAGCTGGTGGACATCATATCCCATTCCGATGCGAAACATAATAGTGTGAAATGTGAAATGTAAAATGTGAATATTTTATCTTGTTTTCGTTTTCGTTATCGTTTTCGTTGCGAAAGCACATATCTTGCTTATTATCCATGCTATGGGCACGCTGATGGCGAGGACTACAAAGAAGCGCGGCCAGTAAGAAAGGTGGTAGGCCTTTTGCAGGGGATTCAGCACATACTCTACATGGAGCAGGTATATCTCCAGTGATATTCCACCGATAAAGCTATACACCTTATTGATGCCCCTTATCGCAGACAGTTTGTCGAACACCTCACTCATTATAATCACCGTCGTAATGGCGAGCACTATGTACAGCATACGCTCTGTATATAGCGGGAACCGCCCGTGGCGCATCTGCTCCAGCCACACGCATGCTCCGAGGCTCATAACAAAGGCAGCGATGACGAATATCCAGGAGTCAGCCGTCAGCCTTGTCTTGCTGCGTATCATCTCCGCCATATTGATGCCAAGGCAGAATATCGGCACACGGCTCCAGAATATCTCGATATGCCCGACGGCATTGTGTATCGGTGTTATGTATTGCACCATGATACACCACATCAGCGGAAAGGCCACGAGCCAACGGCACGCAGGATTGCGACGCACCGCCTCCATATAGAATGGCGAGAAGAAATAAAGCATCATCGTGGCAGGAACATACCAGAATGTCAGCTGGTCGAAGCGCCAGAAGTTCCAGTTGAAGAACACCTGCATGATGAGATTCACCCAACTGTCGAAGGTGGCATGCGCAAAGTCGAAGCGGCTGATGAAGTAATAGCCGGCAATGATGAGCCATGCAGGGTAGATGCGGATGATACGGTTGAAATAGAAACGCCGCAGGTCGGGACTCTTACTCCAGCTGTACCACAGTCCCATTCCCGAGAGGAAGAGGAAAATATCGACACCCAGATTTCCCATGCGGACCAATCCATACCAAGAACTGCTGCGGGGCACGCCCATGTGAAACAACATGACAATGAGGATGGCAAATCCCATCAACTCACCCCTATAAGTAGATATCTTACCTAAATTCATGTTCGCAAAAGTATGAATTTTGTGGGAGACGAGGGCATATTTTCCTGTTTTTTTTCAAAAAAACGCAAAAAATACCTTTATTATATATAAATGATACTCGCTTTTTTGTACTTTTGTACCGGTTTTTACACAAAACAGATGAGCATCTTTTTACGACCCATAACGACACGCATGTTTCTGTTCATGTACCTGCTGGGTATCATGAGCAGCATCATCACCATTCCCCCATACAAGACGGCACATATGTACCAATGGGCTCCGTACGAGCTCTTTGCGGACGTATATATCATAGCCGCCATCTGGCTGGGGATAAGAGGACTGCTTTACAAAGGCGGTGTCAAGAAGACATGGAAGAAAGCACTCAACTGTCTGTATTATGTACTGTTGGGAGTTTTCTACATTTTTGTATATGGGTTGTACATAGTAGATACCTTCTGCCTTGTAAAATTCGGCTGCACCCTAAACCCCTCCATGCTACTGCTGATAGGCGAGACAACGGGCAACGAGGCAAGCGAATTCCTGCAGAGCTACGTCACGCCCGACATCATATTCAGCGAAGTGGGCCTTATCGCCCTTGTGCCGCTGCTGCATGCAGTCATTGCCGGTCTGATGACCTATAATCCCCGTTGGGCTAATTGGATTCGTTGGACCAACAAATACTACAAGCACATCTGCGGAACCATTGTCACTATTGCCGTCGGAGTGTGCTTCTACCTCACCTACCCTAACAAACAGATGTACCTGCACACCATGTCGCTGGAGACGATAGGTCAGGTGGAACATTCTCTCGCCTACAGCCCTCACACAGAATTGTACCAGCCCCCAATGCGCTTGGCATTCTCCATACGCTGCAACCAACTCATCGGTCAGCAGTTGGGAAGACTGAAAGCCACCATCGGCAAGGTGGAGGTGGACAGCTGTTCCGTTAAGAGTCCTGAGATAGTTCTCATCATCGGTGAGAGTTTCAACAAGCGCCATGCACAGTTGTACGGTTATGAGAAGGCAAATATGCCAAACCAGGTGCGCATGGAGAAGGAAGGGCGCCTGACAAAATTCAACGATGTCGTAGCACCGTGGAACCTGACGAGCTTTGTCTTCAAACTCTTCATGACCACATACTGCGTAGGCGACGAGGGCGAATGGTGTGACTATCCGCTGTTCTGCGAGATATTCCGCAAGGCTGGATATAATGTCAATTTCCTCACAAACCAATTCCAGACAAAGGCAAAACAGGAGGTCTATGACTTCTCCGGCGGTTTCTTTATCAATGACGAAGAGCTGTCATCTGTACAGTTTGACCACCGCAATAACCGCCTGCATGTCTTTGACGAAGGACTGCTGAAGGACTATGATGCTATGGCTGATTTACAACGCAGTAAGGGACAGAATATTGAAAGGCAGTTGCATATATTCCACCTCATGGGCATGCATGTCAACTATCGCATCCGCTGTCCTAACCGCATGAAGAAATGGGGCATAAGCGAATATCCTGACGATACTGATATTCCGCCAAAGAAGCGTAAGGTGCTTGCCGACTACGACAACAGCGTATGGTATAATGACAGCATCGTAAACCAGATTGTGGAGCGTTTCAAGAACGACGATGCCATCATCATATACCTTCCCGACCATGGTGAGGAGGTGATGGGACCCGGAGCCAGACATTTCTTTGGCAGAATGCACAATGCTGTCATAAACAAACGCCTTGCCGACGAGGAATTCCGCATCCCGATGTGGATATACACCACCCCACTCTATGCCAGAAACCATCCCGACGTAGTGGCCGCCATCAAGAAGGCTGCACCAAAGAAATATATGACAGACGCCCTGAGTCATCTGCTCATGGGACTTGCCGGCATACATACGAAATACTACAAACCACAGTATGACATCCTCTCACCACAATATGATGAGACACGTAACCGACTACTGAAAAACAGTACCGACTATGACACTCTTAAGTAGAGCAGAATGTTCAGCATTGAGAGGGATTGCCATAATTGGCATCTTCCTGCATAACTACCTCCACTGGCTCGGTCCGATGGTGAAGGAGAACGAATACCAGTTCCATATGCATAATGCGGAGCGTTTCTGGTTTATCATAACCCACCCCGACCAGAATCTGCTATACCACCTCTTCTCGTTTTTCGGACATTATGGCGTTCCCGTCTTTGTATTCCTCAGCGGCTATGGTCTCTACCTGAAATACGAAAGCGGAGCAACGGAGGAGCGGAATCAAGGAACTACGGAATCGTGGATTAGCGGAGTATGGGCTTTTATGAAGAGTCACTACCAGAAGCTCTTCCCGATGATGTTCTTGGGATTTGTAACCTTTGCAATGGTCGATTGGATGACTCCCGGGCGCCATCATTGGACGTGGGATGCTATTATAGAGCAGCTCACGATGACAATAAACATCTTCCCCGACCCTGACCATCGCATCTGGCCCGGACCATACTGGTTCTTCGGACTTATGATGGAGTTATACCTAGTCTATCGTCTGTTTCTCTATCGTCGTCATTGGGCCTGGAATGTGGGACTCATCATCTGCTGCATGGCAATCCAGGCTATGTGCTGTGACAATCCGGAAGGTGATACCATTAACCGCATACGCTACAACTTTATGGGCAATATGCTTCCTTTCGGTATAGGTCTGCTCTGCGCAAAAATAAAACCGGGACTGGGAAACGCGGAATTACGGAATTACGGGATTATGGCATTCTTATTATCAACAGCGCTTGTTGTCGGTATGTCATTGAATTTCTGGACTTGGCTCTTTGCCCCGCTATTCGTCGTCATTGCCCACGTTGCCTTTATCAAGACTCTTTCCTCCATTCCAACTGCCGATATTCTGGTGAGAGGCATGGCATGGGTGGGAGGCATCAGTGCCGCTATCTTCGTATGCCACCCTATAACGAGAAAGATATTCATTCCAATAAGCCGGAGCGGCGACATCCTTGACGGACTGGTGCTCTACATCGTAGCAACCATAATGCTCGCAATGATATTCAAGAAAATAATAGCCACCCTGAAATGAAAAGCGTAATACAGATACTGCGCCCACAGCAATGGGTTAAGAACCTATTTGTCTTTATGCCCCTGTTCTTCGGGCATCAGTTGATGAACGTTCCCCTGCTCATCAATACTATAGTGGCCTTCTTTGCCTTCTCGTTCGTTGCCTCCAGCATATACTGCTTCAACGACATCATTGACGTGGAAGACGATCGTCGCCACGTAGAGAAATGCAAGCGCCCCATCGCGAGCGGAAAAATCTCCGTTACGACAGGCTATATCCTTATGTTCCTGATGCTCGCTCTCAGCGTCATTATTTCAATGATGCTGCCCTTCGAGGCCCAGACTACCACATTGGAACTGCCCTACATCATAGGCATCTACTGGCTGATGGAAATGGCATACTGCATACAACTGAAGCGCATCGCCATCATAGACCTCTGCATCCTCTCCATGGGTTTCCTCCTGCGAATAGCAGCAGGCGGTGCAGCAACCGGCATCATGATATCCCACTGGCTCATCATGATGACCTTCCTGCTGACACTGTTCCTTGGATTTGCAAAACGCAGAGATGACGTATTAAAATTTCAGAAGACAAAAATACCACCCCGTCACAACACAAAACGTTACAACCTTACCTTCGTCAATGAAGCCATAACAGTAACAGGATGCGTAATGCTCGTCTGTTACATTATGTATACCGTTTCGCCAGAGACGACAGCAAACTTCGACAACCGTCACATCTACCTCACCACCATCTTCGTCCTATTGGGAGTGCTGAGATACATGCAACTCGCCGTTGTCGATGAAAAAAGCGGCGACCCAACAAAGGTTCTCTTACGCGACCATTTCACTCAGGTCATCGTCCTCTGCTGGGTCGTTTCATTCCTTTTTATTATATACATCCTGTAGAGATAGAACTCTTTTAGTTCCTGAATACTATCTCACCATTGTTGCTATCGACTGTGATGTCTTTATCCTTTGATACCGCACCGGCAAGGAGTTGCTTGCTGAGGGCATTGAGGACATCGCGCTGGATGGCACGTTTTACAGGACGTGCTCCGAAGTCTGGATCGTAGCCAGCTTCTGCCAGAGTTGCGATAGCGGCATCAGTAACCTTCAAGGTAAAGCCCTGCGATTGAAGCATCTTGGCAACACGGTTCATCTGCAGGCGAACGATATCGCTTATCTGCTCTTTCGTAAGCTGACTGAAATTGATGATTTCATCGATACGGTTGAGGAACTCCGGACGGATTGGTGGCTTCACCATACCATTGCCGTCAACTATCGGAGCCTTGCCGTAGAGCTGATCCTTCGTCAGGTTGCTCGTCATGATGATGATAGTGTTCTTGAAGTTCACCACCCTACCCTTTGAATCTGTCAGACGTCCGTCATCAAGCACTTGCAGGAGGATGTTGAAGACGTCCTGATGGGCTTTCTCTATCTCATCGAAGAGAATAACAGAATATGGCTTTCTGCGCACTGCCTCTGTCAGTTGTCCACCCTCGTCATAACCGACATATCCCGGAGGCGCACCAATCAGACGGGACACAGAGTACTTCTCCTGATATTCGGACATATCTATACGCGTCATCAGTGACTCATCATTAAAGAGATAGTCTGCCAACGCCTTTGCCAACTCTGTTTTTCCGACACCTGTGGTACCAAGGAATATGAACGATGCGATAGGACGCTTCGGATCTTGCAGTCCGGCACGCGAACGTCGAACAGCATCAGAGACAGCTGTGATGGCTTCTTCCTGACCAATGACACGATTGTGAAGCTCTTGCTCAAGGTGCAACAGTTTTTCGCGCTCACTCTGCATCATACGAGATACCGGGATACCTGTCCAACGTGATACTACCTCTGCTATATCGTCAGCAGTTACCTCTTCCTTCAGGTATTTATTCTCTGACGTAGCAGTAGCATTCTTTACCTTCTCCTCAAGGTCTTTCAACTTACCGTAGCGTATCTCGGCCACTTTGCCATAATCGCCTTCGCGTTCAGCCTTCTCAGCCTCAAAACGCAGGCGTTCCATCTCTTGCTTGGCCTGTTGTACGGACTCTGCAGCATTCTTCTCCTTTACCCACTCGGAACGCATACGCATTTCCTCGTCTTGCAGTTCAGAGATTGTCTTGTTGAGTTCCTTCAGCTTCGCCTCATCCTTTTCACGCTTTATAGCCTCACGCTCTATTTCCAACTGCTTTAGTTTTCGCGTTAACTCATCCAGCTCCTCCGGCACGGAGTCACGCTCCATACGCAGTTTTGCAGCCGCCTCATCCATAAGGTCGATAGCCTTGTCGGGCAAGAAACGATCAGATATATAACGCTCAGAAAGTGTAACGGCAGCTATGCAGGCATCATCCTGAATACGTACCCTGTGGTGGTTTTCATACTTTTCCTTCAGTCCCCTGAGGATGGAGATGGCAGAGAGTTCGTCAGGCTCATCAACCATAACGATTTGGAAACGACGCTCAAGGGCCTTGTCCTTCTCGAAATACTTCTGGTACTCATTGAGTGTCGTAGCACCTATGGCACGCAGCTCTCCACGCGCCAATGCCGGTTTCAGAAGGTTTGCGGCATCCATAGAACCGTCGCCGCCACCAGCGCCAACGAGGGTATGTATCTCATCGATGAAGAGGATTATCTTACCCTGCGACTGTATGACAGCGTTGATGACGCCCTTCAGGCGCTCCTCAAACTCACCTTTATATTTCGCACCCGCTACAAGGGCACCCATATCGAGGGTGTAAATCTCCTTTTCCTTCAGGTTTTCTGGTACATCACCTCGCACAATACGCTGCGCAAGACCTTCGGCAATGGCCGTCTTACCAGTACCCGGCTCACCAATGAGGATTGGGTTGTTCTTGGTGCGTCGTGACAATATCTGCAAGACACGACGTATCTCGTCGTCCCTGCCTATAACCGGATCAAGCTTACCATTCTTGGCATCACTGACCAGATTCTTACAGAAGCGCTCAAGGGCTTCCTTCGGATTCATTTGTTGTTCTTGATTAAACATAGTCTCTTTCTCCTTTCTATTTAATAATGAATTATAAATTGACCTTCGCATTCCTTCTCGCAAAGGTCATACCACGAACCGCAAATGCGCCAACATGTCACTATATTACGACATTCTGTCACCTAAGATTCATCATATTTTACAAAAAAAAAACATTTTACTATTTTCCTTTGGATATTTGCTCACGAAATTGTAACTTTGCACGCGATATTTTTATGACAAAATTCTCAATCATAACATGCACTTATAATGCAGACAAGGTACTGGAACGCACTCTTGAAAGTGTAGCGGAGCAGGTATATCCATATTACGAGCACATCATTATGGACGGAGCCTCCAGCGACCGCACCCTGCCCTTGGCACAGCAATATGCGGAGAAGGACCAACGCGTCATCATACACAGCGAGAAGGACTACGGCCTGTATGACGCCATGAACAAGGCCTTGAATCTCGTAACCGGCGACTATGTTGTATTCTTAAATGCCGGCGACAAGCTGTTTAACGAAACAACCCTCGAAGACATCGCCGAGAAACTGAAATATGGCAACAAGCCCTCTGTGATATACGGCTACACCGACATCGTGGACAACGCCGGAGTATTCCTGCACCCACGCCGCCTGCAGCCACCACGAAACCTTACATGGCAGAGCTTTAAGTGGGGCATGCTCGTCTGCCATCAGGCCTTCTATGCAAGAGCCGACCTGGCAAAGAAGATACCATACGATACCACATACAAATACTCTGCAGACGTAGATTGGTGCATCCGCATCATGAAAGCAGGAGAAGCCGAGGGAGCAAAAACCCTGAACACCAACCTCACTCTGTGTGACTATCTGGACGGCGGCATGACAACGGCACACCAACGGGAATCGCTGAAGGAGAGATTCAGAGTAATGGTGAAACACTACGGCATCGGAACAACACTACTCACCCACGCATGGTTCTGCATGAAAGCATTGGGAAGAGCACTAAACAGAAAGATTAGGAAGATAAAGAACAAAAAACATAAAAAATCAAATAACAAAAAGTGACACGATTAGTATTATTAGCATTATGCGCACTTCTACCTTTAGCATCGCTGAATGCAGAAACGCTGTCCCTCGACTCATGCAGAGCGCGAGCACTGAGGAACAACAAACAGCTAAGCATGGCAAAGGTGAAGAAAGATATCGCGACAAATACGCGAAAGAGCGCAAGAACTAAGTATCTTCCGCACATAGACGTGGCAGGAGGATACATGTACTC